>CAMNQN010000040.1 GCA_946549155.1 uncultured Lachnospiraceae bacterium
GGCTCCATCCTAGCGTTTCTTGTATCCGGAGCAGTTTTTCAGAGGCATCTGCCCGTCCGGCCCCGTCTTTTCCTGCGTCCTGGTAGTTAACTAAACACGAAGAACCTCAGCACCGCCATGTAATCCGCGCAGGAACATCTTACCGCGTCAGCTCCTGAAACATCGCGTACAGCTTCTCATTCATGGCCTGTACCTCCGGCTCAATGAACTTCACCATATCCCGGTCATAGGTCATCACCCCGTTGACCTCCTCCTCGATATCGCTGGTCTGGGTGTAAATGGCACTGGATAGTCCCCGTTCCAGGTTAGGGTAAATCTCCTCCTCCCAAAGCCTCCGGTAGTTGGCCGTCAGTTCCTCCCTGGACCGGTAAACCTGATAACCAAATTCCCGATCGCAGGCCAGATGTCCCGGCACCGGGTAGGCGTACCCGCCGTACTCCGTCAGCGCCACCACCCGGGGCTCCTTGGGCTCCACCTTCAGCTTATAGACATAATTATGGATGCTGTACATATCGCCGCCCTTTTGGTCAAACCAGCCGCAGGCTTCATTCACCAGCCTGCCGGGATCCAGCTTCCGGATAAGCTGGGTGGCCTTCCCGGCGTCGAACTGTCCCCAGCCCTCATTGAAGGGCACCCAAACGGCAATGCAGGGGAAGTTGTACAGCTCTTCCACCATGTTTTCCAGATCCTGATAATACTGATTCCGGCCTTCCTCGTCCTCCCGCTTAAACCAGCTGTAGCGGTTATCCTCCACCCCCCTGGCAAACCAGTCATAAGCGTTTGGCAAATCTGTCACAAACAGCATATCGTACTCTCCGCCGCCGTTTGGCATATCCTGCCACACCACCATGCCCAGACGGTCACAGTGATAGTAAAAACGCTCCTGCTCCACTTTAATATGCTTGCGGATGGTATTGTACCCCAGCTTTTTCATCACCTGAATATCGTAGAGCAGCGCCTCGTCGCTGGGCGCCGTCAGCAGGCTTTCCGGCCAGTAGCCCTGATCCAGAGGACCATTGAAAAAGAAGGGTTCATTATTCAGATAAAAGCGAAGGATTCCCTTCCTGTCCCTCCCCACGGAAAACTTGCGCATTCCAAAGTAAGACCGGACACAATCCTCCCCCATGGTAACCACCACGTCATAAAGGTTCGGTGTCTCCGGAGACCAGGCGTGAAAATCCGGCAGGGCAATGTCACACGGACAGCCAGTCTCTCCGTTTCCTTCCGCCACCAGTCTGTCCTTCTCCAAAACCTGAACCCGAAACGGCCTTCCGAAAAGCTCTCCCTGATCTCCCAGGGCGTGCACACAGATTTGTACCGCCGCCTCATCATAGAGCGGCGTAAGCTTAATCCGGCTGATATACTCCCTGGCCACGCTCTCCAGCCACACCGTTTTCCAGATCCCGCTCTGGGGTGTGTAAAACAGCCAGCGGTAATCCCCCTCCCGCACCAGCTTCTGCTTGCCCCGGGCGTGGGGCTTTTTTTCCGTCCAGTCCTGTACCGTCAGGGTGAGCACATTTTCTCCCCGACGCAGCACATCCGTTACATCGAAACAGAAGGGCGTGTAGCCGCCCTTGTGTCCTCCTAGACAGACGCCATTTAAAAACACCCGGCACTCCTGATCCACACCGCCGAAATGCAGCAGCACCCGGTCTCCCGCAAAGCCCTCCGGCAGAGAGAAGGTTTTCCTGTAATGCAGGTAATCTCCCGGCATCACCATCCTCTGTACCCCGGACAGGTAGGTTTCGGGGGAGAAGGGCACTAAGATCGTTCCGTCGTACTCTCCCCCCGTCTCCGACTGGTTGATGCTATACTCCCATTCCCCGTTGAGATTCAAATAACTGTCCCGTACCAGATTGGGACGTGGATATTCCTGCCACACCCGCTCCTTATCTATCGCCTTTCCCCATCTGCTCACTAACTGTTCCATACCTGTCTCCTATTTCTGAAAAAAAGTGCTTCGCCTATTTTCCTATGCGGAAAAGAAATTTCTGGGATTCTCCTCCAGCAGCTTCCGGATTCCATCCTCCCCAAAGCCCAGCTTTCGCAGCATCGGCAGCACATAGCGGTGAATGTAGCGGCTATTGTACACCGCGTCATCCGGGTCGGTGCCCCGCTTATCCTTCCACTCAAAGCAGCCCAAATCCACAAAGCTCACATAGTCGTGGGAGATCATCAGCTGATCGATCCAGCCCCTCTCACACAGCTTCATCAACGTATCCACCCGGTCCTGCAGAGGATTTTTCGCATCATCCCCGAAACGGTCCAGGCCGATATAACAGCCATGGGAAAGCAGCTCCTCCAGATATCCCAGGTCATTGGTATCGCCGCAATGCCCGATCAATACCTTCTTCGGATCCAGCCCGTACTCCTCAAATACCTCCATCTGTCCGATTCCGCTGCGGTTCCCATAGTAGGAATGGGTCGCCAGCGGCAGCCCGCTCTCCTTAGCCATCCGGGCGTGGGCATTCAGCAGCACCCGGTTAATCGGAGTAATGCCGGCCACATCGGTTCCACATTTGATCAGGCCCGGCTTAATATCCGTATCCTGAATGCCCTCCTCAATGTCCTTGCGCATACACTCCATCAGGCTCTCCTCGCTGCGTCCGAACAGCCATTGGTTTTCCGTATAGAAAAACCCGGTGCTGGCAATGATCTGCATTCCGGTGCGGTCCGCCACATCCTTCATGGCATGGATATCCCGTCCCAGGCACACCGGCGTCTGCTCCACCAGCGTGCGCACCCCGATTTCCTTCGTGCGCCTTACATCCTCCACCGCATACTCAATAAATTCCTCATAATTAAACCAGTGGGCATAGGACATCCGCATGGACCAGTTGGCCTGAAGCACATGCTCATGCATCAGCGTCACTCCCAGCTCCTCCACGGGAAGCGGCCCGTTCACGGTGTTAATCATCTTCCCCATTCCTGTCATTCTCCTTCCTGTTCCATTTCGGGAGCTTCCCGGGGGGGAGGCCTTACCGCCTTCTTCCAAAAAGCTCCCGATGTTTTTACACTATACCAGGTGTTCCGTCCGGGCGATCAGCTCATCCTGCGCCTTCCGGCCCATCTCCACAAAAAAGGCGCTGTAGCCTGTCACTCTCACACAAAGCGAACGGTACTTCTCCGGCGTTATCTGTGCCTCCTTCAGAGTCTTCGCATCCACCACATTCACCTGCAGCTGCATTCCGCCCTTTTTCATGTAGGTGCGAAACAGGGCGCTCATCACTGCCAGGCCGTCATCCCCCTCCACCGCAGAAGGGTGCAGCCGCAGATTCAGCGGTCCGCCGGTTATGCGGTCAAAGGGCACCTTGGATACAGAATTGAGCATAGCCGTCAGGCCGGACAGATCCCGTCCATTGGTGGGAGACTGGTTTTCGCTGAGCTGCTCGCCGGCCCGCCGTCCATCCGGCGTAGCGCCCACAAAGCCGCCCATGGTGGTGAAATCCCGGTCTGTGGAGTAGGTGGGCCACATCTGATACAGATACTGTCCGCCGTTGTTCTCCTCCACCGCCTGAACAAAGATATCCGTCACAATCTTCGCGTATTTGTCCACCTCATCAATATCATTTCCGAACTTTTTCAGCTTATTTTTCCAGCGCAGGGACAGCTTCTCCTCCCCGGCATAATCTTTTCGCAGAAGCTCTGCCAGCTGTGCCACCGTCATCTCCTTTTTCACAAAGCAGATCTGTTCAATGGCATAGAGGGCATCGATGGCCGTGGCCAGGCCGCTTCCCTGGGTCACAATCTTGTGGTATTTCGTACCGCCCTCTGTCCAGGTCACGCCCTGCTCAATGGTTCCCTGCAGGAAACAGTCCTCGATACGGATCCGATCCAGGCTCACCGTGCGCTCCACCGCAAAGTCCTGCTCAAATCCCCGGCGAAACTCCGCCATCAGATAGATCATCTGCTGCCTATAGGCCTCCAGGAAATCCTCCATGGACGTCATCTCCTCAGGAGCTTTCGTCTTTACGCCGTAGTAAGGCCCGGTCATCAGCCCGGTCATACGGTCGTCAATATCAAACTGGCATTCCTGATCCAGAGGCGCCCCCGCCTCCGTCTCCTCCACAATTTTCTCATCCAGAGGCTCCAGCGGATAATTTCCCTGGTGCAGCGCCAGCTCCAGGGGCTTCATCAGATTCACCCACACTTGCCGCAGGCCGCCCTCCAGGCCTGAAATAATGGGATCGTTGCAGCCGTAGAAGCCGTAGTCATAAACCTCCGGTTCCTCCGCTCCCCAGTATTTCAGCGCCGGAATCATGGTCTCATCATTATAAAATACCAGCGTCGTGTTCTCCCGCATCGCGTCACAGCAATAGCTCCAGAATTTCTCAGAGATTCCCTCATGATAGCGCACCACCAGGAAGGGATTGCGCAGCCGCAGCGCCCGGGCCGCCTCCACCATCAAAAAGGACAGTTCATTGACTCCGGTGGAGCCGTCCGACAGCTTCCCGGCCAGTATCAGATAATTTGGATCATCGTAGGCCACCTCCAGCGTATATCTGGTGGTCTCGATTTCCTGGGACATGTGGTCGGTCTGCACCATAATCTCATTGTTGTGGAAATAAAACTCCTGCAGCAGCTCCACCGCCTCATCTTCTGTGAGAATCCCCTTCTTCACATCCGCCTGGTACCGGTTCAGAAGGTACTGGTCCATACGGCTGAAATTAAGCACGCCGCAGCCGCAGACCTTCTGCAAAATCAACGTCAGAATCCACAGAAGCTGCAGCGCCTGGGCAAAGGTCTCCGCCGGTCCTTCCGTTATCTGCGCCAGATCCGCCGCCTGGGTATCCCGGCCCTGCCTTTTTGCCTCCTCCGCCATTCTGCGGATGTAGAGGCTGATGGCATCATAGCAGATCACAGCGCCCCGCAGAAATTCGATCTGATTCTCCCGGTCGGACTTCCCGTTCTCTGCCATATGCGCCCCGCAGGATTCGTCCTGCAAAAGCGCTTCCAGCCGCCGGGCCGCCCGCTCTCTCAGGCCGCCGATACCGCTATTCAGTATCGTCTCCCAGTCCATGGCAAGATGGCCGAAGGATACAAAGTAAGGCGGACGGCATTTCAGCCATCCTTCCGAAAAGTAGAACAAAATCTGTTTCTGGCGCTCCTCTGTAGGGATATCCCACCATCCCTTGTACACCGCCAGTATCTCCTGCTCCTCCTCCTTCGTGGGGATGCGCATCCGCACCTCCCCGGCAATGGGCCCCTCGCCCAGCACCACCGTGATATTTTTCAGAATATGCTCCAGCGTGTGTCCGTACCGGACAGAATATCCTTCTTTTTCATACAGCTTTTCCGCCTCAAACAGATACTGTATCCGCTCCATAAAGGTCTCTCTGTAGTCCCGATCCAGCCATTTCTCCACGCGCGCTCTTAAAGAGGGACTCATTTCCCTAACCATTTCTCCAGCCTCCTTATTCCATGCTCCATTATTGTATTCCTATTTTACTTTCCTGTTTCTGTCTGCAAACAGCTCCCGGATCTTTTCCAGTCTCTCCTGGGACGGCGGTGCAAAGCGCTCCATCTTCACATTCACACTGTCAGCCTTGGTCAGCCCCATGTCGTGATAAGGAAGAAAACGCACCTCCTCCACGCACCCATAATCCCCGATAAAGTTCCTCAGCGCCCTGGCATTTTCCATGGTATCGTTCACCCCGGCAATCACTGGGACCCGGATCTGCATCCGCTGTCCCAGCTCCATCAGCATCCGGGCATTCTCCAGAATGCGCCGGTTGGATACGCCGGTATATTTCTTATGCAGCTCCTCATCCATAATCTTCAGATCCAGCAGCACCAGATCCGTAAAGGGTAGCACCTCCCGAAACCGTCCGGGCTCCACGTTGCCCGCCGTATCCAGCGCGGTGGAAATTCCAGCCTCCTTCAACGCCGCAAACAATTCCCTCACAAAATGATACTGCAGCAGCGGTTCCCCGCCGGAGGCAGTCACGCCCCCGCCGGAGGAAGCATAGTAGTCCCGGTCCCGCAGAGCCACCTCAACCAGCTCTCCCGCCGTATACTCCTCCCCGGCAAACTTCAGAGCACCGCTCATGCAGGCATCCTCACAGCTTCGGCAAAGGATACAGCGCTCCGTTCCCACCCGGCTTCCATTTTCAATGCGGATGCCCTGGCCGCACACAGCCATACACTCCCCGCAGCCCACACATTTCTCCGCAAAATACTGTATCTGGGGCTCCGGCAGGTAGGATTCCGGATTGTGGCACCAGCGGCAGCGCAGGTTGCATCCCTTAAAAAACAGCGTCGTCCGGATCCCCGGTCCGTCATGGACACTGAACCGCTGGATGTTGAATAATCTACCCTTCCTCATTTTCTCCGCTTCCATTCTCATTGCTTCCAATCTTCCTTATCCCTGTTGTTCCAGCAGCCGCCGCAGACGCAGCGTACACTCCATCATGGAACGCCCGGTGTGATACATGGCCTTCCAGGGATTCCCGATCTGTCCGATAATCACGGTGCCGTCCTCCTTCAACAGCTGCCGCCACTCTCCCACCTCATGGTTAATCATATAGGTGGTATCAAAGCTCCAGTTCTTTAAAAAGGCATCCAGGTATTTCTCCTCTCCCAGCTGCTCGTAAGCATCCAGAAATCCCACTAAGGACTCGCAGTTCTGCCACCATTCCTTGTCCCGCACCAGCGGCGCGCCCTCATGGGGGCCGTCCCGAAATACGCCGCCCAGTTTATAGTCAAAACCATACTTCAGCGCATGATCCGCCAGCTTCCTGGTCAGGCTCTGATACGTATCCGCCGGAAGCCCCATAATCTGGGCTGCCCGGTTTAAGAGCCACACCAGCTCCACATTATGCCCGTAGGAGGTGGTATCTGTGGGCTGTGCAATCACCTCTCCGGTCTCCCGCTCCGCATTCCAGGTCCGGCGGATATTGATGGCCGGCCTTACCTGGAAGTTCAGTCCAAACTGATTTCTTCCGCAGCCTGCCTCCTGATTCACCATATGGTCCAGGATCACCGCAATAACCTCCTGCAGCTTCCGTCTGTGAATCTCCTGTCCCGTGCACTCATACAGGGTGGTAAATGCCTCCAGGGTGTGCATGTGGATATCCAGGGATTTCAGGTCTCCCGCCGCGAAGCCCGGCGCAGAAGGACTCCAGTCCGGCTCCAGATTTTCCAGATATCCTCCGTAACGGGTGTCCGCGCAGTATTTCTGCAGAAGATCAAAGGTCCGGCAGGCGTACTCCTTTCCAATCTGGTCACCGCTGGCCAGCGTGTATTCCGCCAACGCATAGATGGCAAAGGTCTGCCCGTAAACCACCTTTCCGTTGTCTAAAAGGGAACCGTCCCTGGCAGTTTTCCAGTACCATCCGCCATAAGTCTCATCCCAAAAATGACGGATAAAAAATTCCACGCCCTGCTTTGCCTTGGGCAGATACTCCGTATGCCCCAGCTTTCTGGCAAAGGCGGAATAGGCCCAGATCATTCTGGTTTGGGTGACAATATATTTATCCTCGTCCTCCTTCACCTTCCCC
The DNA here is from genome assembly GCA_946549155.1 of uncultured Lachnospiraceae bacterium. Classification (GTDB taxonomy): domain Bacteria; phylum Bacillota; class Clostridia; order Lachnospirales; family Lachnospiraceae; genus Merdiplasma. The sequence goes on from CAMNQN010000040.1 coordinate 7,500, forward strand.
GTCTCATCAAAGGTGGTCAGATACCCGCCGTAAACCTCATCCACTCCATGGCTCTCCCAAAAGGGAAGAAACTCCTGATTCAAATGACTGCTGATCTGCTGCGCAGCAATTTCCAATTTTTCTCTCACAATATGTCCTCCTGCTCTCCTCTGTTTCCGGAGGCTGCTACTCTACGTTCCGATGCCGTGCTTCCATATCCGCATAGCTCTGTCCCATCTCATCCTTCAAAAGGATCGCAATGATATCCATCAGCAGGTACAGATGCTGCTCATACTGATTTCCCATGGGCTGCTCCGTGGGCACCACGTCATGCTGCTTCGGCGCATCCGGATCCTTTGCGTCCTCCCCCATATAAACGGTAGAATGTACAAACAGGATCAGGTCTGCGTAGGTTTTCACCAGCTTCCCCTCCGGAAGACCGGTAATCATGGCGATCTTCGCTCCGGTTTTGGAGGCCTGCTGCACGATTCGTCTGTGGATCCCCACATCCCCCCGGCCGTCCGTAATGATAAGAAGATCCCCCTCATGCATTCCGATCGTAGTATCGTCCATCAGCCAGTAGGCAGCCTTCCCCAAATGGGCCAGACGCATGGCAAATCCCCGCATGGAGATTCCCTCCCGCCCTGTTCCGTGAACAAACACATGCTTTGCCTCAATAATCGCATCGATAAAATCCTTCAGCTGCCCCATATCCAGCCGCTGGAAAATGGCATCATGCTCCAGCACAATCGCCCTGGCAAATTTCTGGTATGTATCTATATAGCTCATAAGCTTCCTCCTGTCACTGCCGTGATTCCCCGGCCCCTCTGCACTTTCTACTTCCCGGCCAGCTTCTCCTTATCCTTCGTAAACACTACCTTCACTGCCTCCTTGCTGCGCATCAGCCGGAAGCCTTCCTTCCAATCTTCCAGGGACACATAATGGGAAATCATCCCCTTTAGGTCCACCTTTCCAAGCTCCAGCAGGTGAATGCAGTTTTTCCAGGAACGGTAATCATAGCCAAAATGCCCTTTGATGCTGACTCCCCGCTCCAGAAGATGATCCAGGGAATAATTGAAGGGACGGTCATCGTAGCCCACATGAACGATCTCGCCGCCGTTGCGCACCAGATCGATTCCCAAATTCATCAGCTCATTGGCCCCCGCGCAGTCCACCACCAGCGCTGCCATCTCGCCTTTGGTGATTTTTCTCACTTCCTCCACCACATCCGTCTTATCCGACTCAATGATCCGGGTGGCCCCATATTTCTTCGCCATGGCAAACCGGGTGTCATTGCCGCTGCGGCCCACCGCGATAATCTCGCCGCAGCCCATCACCCGGGCCACCTGCACGGCAAACAGGCCGATGGGGCCCACGCCGAAAATCACGATATCCTCTCCCGGCAGAATATGCCCCTCCTGCACAATCGCCTTGTAGGGATTGCAGATGGGATCCAGAATCGCCGCCTCCTCGTAGGAGATGCCATCCGGAATCCGGAAAATTGCGTTGGGATTCTTCGCCAGAAGGTCGCCGGAAATCTTTACATACTCCGTAAATCCGCCGTCCATGCCGTAGCCCATGCCCAAACGTTCCGGACACATCAGAAACTGCCCGGTGGTGCAGGCAAAGCACTTGCCGCAGACATGGCCGGTATTATCGGAGACCACCCGGTCCCCCACCTTCCAGTCCTTCACCCGGGCGCCTGCCTTGGCCACACGCCCGGCAAATTCATGCCCCAAAATCACCGGGGTATTCAGCTGATTCGGATGCAGTCCCGCATCATAGGCCAGATCGGAACCGCAGATTCCCGCTGCCATCACCTCCAGCAGCAGATCCTCCTCCCCGATTTCCGGGACCGGTACCTCCCGAAGCTCCGTCTCGCCCGGTCCCTTTCCATATTTCACCAATGCCAGCATATTACGCCTCCTTCGCTTTCGCCTTTTTGCCCGGCAGCCGGATAATCTCAGACTGCACACCTACAGAAAGCAGCACAAGAACGCCCATTACCACGTTCTGCCATGCGGAGTTCAGATTTCCCGCATAATTGAAAATCGTATTAATCACAGAGATAATCAGCATTCCGAAAAACGCGCCGCTGAATTTTCCCTCGCCGCCGGAAAGCTTCACGCCGCCGATGGCACACATGGCGATGGCTGTGGTCTCCCACCCATCACCGGCATTGGGCTGTGCGGTGTACATCCGGGCCGCCAGCAGCACGCCGGCAATCCCTGCGAACAGACCGCAGCAAACGTAGGCCATGGTCTTAATGCGCTCCACCTTCAGGCCCATCATCCTTGCCGCTTCCTCATTTCCGCCCACCGCATACAGGCCCATGCCAAACCTTGTATTACGGCTGACGTACATGCAGATCAGCGTGAACACCACCAGCATAATCACCAGAATATTGATTCCGAAAGGCGCAGCATTGCCCATATTCTTAATCGTGGAGCTGGAAATGGACACCGGCTTCTGATGGGAAATCAAAAGCACCGCGCCCCGCACGCCCAGACACATGGCCAGCGTGGCAATCCAGGAGGAAATCCGCATCCTCGCCACCATAAGGCCATTGACAAGCCCGCAGGCAAGCCCCACCGCGATGCCGGCCAGCACGCCCAGCACCGGATTGGTCTGCGCCACGATACCCATCGTCACACCGGCCAGGCCCAGTACCGCACCCACTGACAGGTCGATCTGACCGATCAAAATCACAAAGGTCATGCCCAGCGCCAGAAAACCGCCGTCACTGGCCGCTTTGCGGGCCACATTCATCAGCGAAACAAAGGAAAAGAAATTTCTGCTGGAAAACGCAATACTGGAAAAAATCACCAGAATCGCCAAAGCGGCAATCGCGCTTTTGGAACTGAACCAATCATATACTTTTTTTACATTCTTCATCTCGAATTCCCCCCTTATGCCGCCTTATCCCGCTGAATGTACACGGCAAACACAATAATAATCGCCTTGAAAATCTGCGCGAATTCATAGGGAATATTGTTCATGTTTACAGTAATATTAATAAGCTGCATAATCAGCGCGCCCACCACGGTGCCAAACACCTTGGCCCGGCCGCCGGACATGCTGGTGCCGCCCACTGCCACCGCGGCAATGGCATCCAGCTCCGCCAGATTTCCCAGTGTATTCCCGTCAGCGGCTCCAATCTTCGCCGCGCTGACAATACCCGCCAGTCCGGCAAACACAGAGCTGTAGATATACACAAACATCAGCGTTTTCGTGGCGCTGATACCGGCCAGCATCGCCGACTTGCGGTTATCTCCCACCGCCTGGATATGGCGGCCCAGGATAGTCTTTTCCAGAATGAACCAGGTGATAAAGATGCCCAAAAGAATGGGAATCATCTGCACCGGCGCCACGCCGGCGATCCTGGCAGAGCCCAGCACCGTGTAGTCGGAGGCATGGGGCCCGTCTATGTAAAAGATCTTTGCATCATTCACTAATCTCGCTGCGCCGCGGACGCCCATCATCAGACCCAGCGTCACCACCATGGCCTGCAGCCGCATTTTGCCGATCATAAAGCCGGCAATCAATCCGGGAATCACCGCCGCCAGAAGGCCCAGGAAAATGGCCGGAACGATTCCCACCGTCTCCAGGGATTTGGCGGAGATCACCGCCGCCAGCGCCATGACAGAGCCCACGGAGATATCGATACCGCCAGTGGAAATCACCACCGTCATGCCCATGCCCGTAAGGATGATGGTGCAGGTCTGCGTGATAATGTTCCACAGTGTTCCCACCTTAAAGAAGTTGGGCGTGATAATCAGATTCAGCAAAAGCATCACTGCCAGCAAAATAAACGCGCTGTACTGTTTCAGTAAGGCTACGGTATCCTCCCTTGTCTTTCCTGCTTTATTCATTGTAGCCGTCCTCCTTTTTCCAATTCTCCTCCTGCGGAAGCAATGATGGACATAATCGCGTCCTGATTAATTTCCAGCCCGCACAGCTCGCCCAGGTTTCTGCCTTCCCGCATAACCACCACCCGGTCGCAGTTGCGCTCCAGCTCCGCTAGCTCAGAGGAAATCATCAGCACGCTGATGCCCTGACCCGCCAGCTCCTGAATCAGCGCCTCGATCTCTGCCTTGGCACCCACATCAATGCCTCGGGTGGGCTCATCCATGATCACCAGCTTGGGATTCATGCAGAGCCATCTTGCCAGCAGTACCTTCTGCTGGTTTCCGCCGCTTAAGTTCCGGATCGCCTGATTGGGGGAAGGAGTCTTGATCTTTAAGCGGTCAATGTATTCCTCCACAATTTTATTCTGCTGCTTTGAGGAAACCACACCCATTTTACTGATCTGCGGCAGCAGTGCGATGGTCATGTTTTCCTTCACGGACAGATGGGGAATAATGCCCTCCACCTTCCGGTCCTCGGTACAGAAGCCAATTCCTAAATCAATGCTGTCCTTGGGGGATTTAAAATGTACCTGCTTGTCCATCCAGAAAACCTCGCCCTCATCCGGCTGCATGGCCCCAAAGAGCACCTTCGCCAGTTCCGAACGGCCGGAACCCAAAAGCCCGGCCAGGCCCAGCACCTCGCCCTTTTTGATATCAATGCCGATGCCGTTTAAGCGCATCCCCTGCTGGATGTCCGTCATGCGCGCCACCTCCGGGGCACTCTGCAGCTCATAGTCACCCTTGGTACGCTCCAGCTGCTTCGCCTCCCCGCCGATCATATAAGAGATCAGCTGCAGCTGGTCGATATCCGCCACCCGCATCTCCCCGGCCAGGGCTCCGTCCTTTAAGATGGTAACATGCTCGCAGATTTCAAAAATTTCATCCAGCCGGTGGCTGATGAATATTACCGCGATGCCCTTCGCCTTTAATTTTCTTATAACGCCAAAAAGAACCTCCACCTCCTTGGTATCCAGGGAAGAAGTTGGTTCGTCCATAATCACAAGCTTCGCGTCCACCGAAACAGCCCGGGCGATGGCTACCATCTGCTGTACCGCGGTTCCATAGCTTAACAGCGGTTTGGTCACGTCCACGTGAATGCCCAGCTCACCAAGAATGCGCAGGCTTTCCTGAATCATCGTTTTCCGGTCCACCATGCCGAAGGAATTCCGGGGCTCCCTCCCCAGGAACATATTCTCGTACACGGTCTGAAAGGGGCTAAGGTTCAGCTCCTGGTAAATGGTGCTGATGCCTTCCTTCTGGGCCTCCAGTGTGGATCTGGGGTTAATCTCCCGGCCGTCAAAGCGGATGGTTCCCTCATCCTTGGTATAAATGCCGGTCAGGGCCTTGATCAGAGTGGATTTTCCCGCTCCGTTCTCCCCCATCAGCGCATGCACCTCTCCCCTCGCCACGGAAAAGTCCACGCCCTTCAGGGCACGCACTCCGGGAAAGTTTTTCACGATTCCCTTCATTTCCAATAATATATCTCTGGCCATATGCTTCACTCCTATGATAAAACGGCCATTTCCATAAGTTCTATTATAGAAATGGCCGTTGCTTATTTGCGTATCGTTTTCACTGCTCACAGCAGCCTGTCCGTTTCACGTTTCCGCAATCCGACACTATTATTTTGACTTACTCTGCTTTAGAAGCCGGCTTCTACCGTTGCGTTCTCTGCAGTGTACAGGGTATCCTCGTTCACCAGAGCGGTCGGAACTTCTTCGCCAGCTGCCAGCTTCGCGATGGTCTCAAATGCAATCGGTCCGAACAGCGGAGAACAAGTACAGGATGCCAGCTGTTTTCCAGCGATGATGGCTTCCATAGCAGCCTTCGGTCCATCGATACCAGCTACTTTGATATCCTCACCAGGAACATAGCCTGCAGCTTCGATAGCCTTGATTGCGCCCAGAGCCATATCATCATTGTGGCAGTATACATAATCAATCTCATCGCCCTGTGCCTGAAGGATATTCTCCATAACTTCCTGGCCCTTATCCATTACATAATCAGCTACCTGATCTGCAACTACTACCAGCTCCGTATCAGCGATGGCGTTCATGAAGCCTTCCTGACGGTCGATGGTGGAGGTAGCGCCCTGGGTACCCTGAAGGATAACCACGTTTCCTTTTCCTTCGCCATCCTCGATAAATACGTTAGCGATCTGCTCAGCCTCCCAAACGAAATCAGACATGATTGCTGTGGTGTAATCCACGCCTGCTTCGCCGTTGATGCCACGGTCTACCAGGATAACCGGGATGCCGGCATCCATAGCGGATTTCAATGCAGCCTGAAGTCCGTCTTCTTCCTGAGGAGCCACTACCAGATAGTCGATACCCTGAGCAACCATATCCTCAATATCAGAAGCCTGCTTTGCCAAATCGGTGGCAGCGTCGGTGAATACCAGGTTTACGCCATACTCCTTCGCGGTGGCCTGCATACTGTCTGTCTCTGCGATTCTCCAGCTGTTATTGTTATCACACTGAGAGAAGCCTACGGTCATGCCTTCCAGCACGCTCATATCCACTTCCTCTGCAAATGCTGCTGTGGAAAGCAGGGAAGCACCCATAACGCCAACCAATGCCACTGATAAAACCTTTTTCATCATAATTTCATTTCCTCCTTATTTGATCTTCTTCGGGCCGTTTTTTCCTAAAATGCCGTAACAGACACCAACCACCCTGCGCAGCAGGGCTCGCCGGCCCCTTAAGTGATTCTATTATAACAAAAAAAACGCCTTTTTTAAATCAAATAATTCACAATTTTCTTTAAGAATCTCATTTTTTTAATGGTTTTATATGATTTATGTATATTTTTCCTGCATTTTTAACCGGTTTTTTATGCAGAAAAGCATAAACCATACTGTTTTTAATCCTTTATCTCCGCCTCCCGGCGCCAGGCCGAGGGGGACAGCCCGGTAACGCTCTTGAATACCGTGCTGAAATAAGTGGCATTGGCGAACCCGCAGGCCTGGGCCACCTCATAATTTTTCATCTCCGTTTCCAGCAAAAGCCGTTTCGCATGCTCCATCCGGATATCGGTCAGATATTCGATGAAGGTTTTTCCCGTCTCCTTTTTTAAGATCATGCTCAGATAAGAGCTGCTGATATAAGCATGCCTGGCCACATCCGCCAGCATAAGCTGCTCGTTTCCATACTCCTGCTGCATATAGCCAACGGCCCGTTTCAGGCTGGACTGCATTCTGGTTTCCTTCGTCTCCCCGAAGCAGTCCCCCAGCATCAGGCAGTATTCCTTTAATCCGGCCAGCATCTCTGAGCGTTTTCCGCTGGAAATAATCCTCTGATACTCCTCCATCGGGTTTCCCGAGGTCTCTGGTATTCTCCCGATCTCTTCCGGAAGCTTCGAGAGCCCCTCAAAAATACTGGTGACAATCAGAATCAGATGCATATGGGAAAAGATCTTCTGATTTCCCAGTTCCTCCTCCAGTTTCGCATACTCCGTCTCAATCTGTTCTCTGCTTCCGCTGCGCACCGCCTCCAGCAGGGGCTCCCTGTCATAGCTGATAAAGCTTCCCCCCTCCGCAGGCTCCCCTCTTCCGGCGAAAAACCGTTTCCACTCCTCCTGATACCGCCTCTGCCCGGCCTTTCTTGCGTCCTGGTAGGACTGATGAAGACCTTCCCGGCCATATCCCACCGTTCCGGAATCCATCTGGAAGAAAGGAGCGGTTCCCTCTGCCTTCGCTGCCTCCAGCTCCCATTTCCCGGAGAGCGCCTGTACCTGCCGCAGCGTTTCCAAAAGCGCCTCCTCCTCCCGGTCCGAAAACACCAAAATCCGTTCACAGGCGCTGCCCCGGATCATCGTATACTCCAGCTCCTCCCCAAAGGCAGCCTTCACCATCCCCTCAAACGCATGATCCTGCTCCATCATCCCGATATAGTCCGTGCCCATGGACACCGAGGCAAAATCCCCCCGCTCCACAATCAGCACCTCAAAAAAACGCTCCAGCGCTTCCCGGGAAACGGCCTGGGACTCTCCGCCTGTTTCCTTCCCTATTAATTCAGAGTCGTAAATCACAGAGCGGTAGAGCTCCTGGCGCATCTGCCCGGCGTTGTACTCCTCCAGCTTTTTCAGCTTATCATAATCCTGTCTCCGGCTGCGCTCCTCCTCCAGCAGGCCCGCCAGCTTCCTTAAGGTAGCTTTCACCTCCTCCAGACGGATGGGCTTTAAAATATACTCCACCGCCCCCACCTTCAGCGCCCGCATGGCATAGGAAAATTCGTCGTACCCGCTGACGAACACCAGACGGATGTCCGGATTCCATTCCGCGACCTTTTCCGCCATGGTCAGACCGTCCATCTGCGCCATGCGGATATCGGTAAACACCACCTGGGGATTCTTCTCCCGGATTAACTCCAGGCCTTTTTTTCCGTTGTCCGTATCCCCCACAACCTCGAAGCCCATCTCCTGCCAGGGAATGGCCTGTATCAGCCCGTTTCTCAGCAGGTCCTCATCCTCAACAATCACAACTTTCCACATGGTCCGCCTCCTATAGCTTTCTTTTCGGGATCACCACCTGCACCTCAGTGCCCTGTCCCCAGGTACTCAAAAAACGCAGGCCGTATCCCTTGCCAAAATACGTTTCGATTCTCCTCTGCACATTGATGACGCCATAAGAGCCTGCGTCGTACTCAATGCCCTTCTGAATCATCTCATCCAGCTCCCGCAGCTTTTCCTTCGTCATCCCCTGTCCGGTGTCCGTCACCGTGAAAAACAAATGCTCCGGCATCTCCTGGCACGCAATCCGGATCAGGCCCTTCTCCCCCTTCTCCTTGATGCCATGGTAAATGCTGTTTTCCACCAGAGGCTGAAGAATCATTTTCAGGCATTGATAGCCCAGGAGATTTTCCGGAACGTCGATCTCATAGTCCAGATACTTTTCATACCGCTTCTTCTGAATCAAAATATAGTTCTCCACATGACGCAGCTCCTCCTCCACGGTGATAAAGGTTTTTCCCTTGCTGAGGCTGATGCGGAAAAAGACGCTTAAGGCATCCACCATCTCGCTGACCTGGTCCGTCTGACCGGCCCGGGCCATCCAGTTAATGGAATCCAGCGTATTGTAGAGAAAATGGGGATTGATCTGGGCCTGCAGGGCGTTCAGCTCCGCCATCCGCAGCTTTTTCTGGTTTTCCTCCTGCTCCTTCACCAGAATATCCAGCTTATCCACCATATGGTTGAAGGACCCCGCCAGGTCTCCCACCTCATCGTTTCCCTGTACCTTCACATGGGCCTCCAGATCCCCCCGCTCTACCTTCCGCATCACGGAACGAATGGCCAGAATCGGTTCTGAGATTCCCTTGGAGGCCAGCATCGCCAGCAAAATGGAAATGCAGATACAGATACCGCTCACCAGCAGCATCATACTACGGATGGCGCCAATCTGCGTATAGATAGCCGCATTGGATACCATACCGGCAATTTTCCATCCGGCAATGTCCAGAGAAACCTGGGAGATCAGAAATCCCCTCTGTCCCACCTGAATCTCCGTGGTCTCCTGCTCCCCCAGCTTCCCGGCATCCAGAATATCCTGGAGCTGCCCCATCTCGCTTTCCGTCAGCTTCCCCTCATGATCGGAATAAAGCACCTGGTTCTCCTCGTCCAGAAGCAGGATCAATCCATCGAACACCATGCCCTCCTGGCTGATCTGCGCCAGATTCTCCATGAGGACATCCACCACAGTAGCGCCCAGAAAGCGGTAGGAGGCCCGGTCGATAATGGGCACAATGATGGACACCATATATTCGTCCATATCCCGCACCATAAAGGAGCCGTCGTCCTGGCAGGTCCACAGCGGCTCCTGGGTCTTTCTCACCTGCTTATACCACTCCTCCTCCCGGAAATCCTTCTGGTACATGGACTGGTTGATGGAGCGGAAATAGGCCCCGTTTTCCCCCACAATGTAAATGCCGTTCAGATTTTTGGTAAAGCGGTTCATGTCAGCCATCTGAAAATTTCTCTCGATACGCTGGCTGTACAGCTCCTGCTCCGTTCCCGGCAGGTCCGTCCGCAGCGCCATCTGGATGTCCTTGTCCTTGGATACCAGGTAAGCCATCTCCTGGGCCTCGTGAAGCGTATTATACGTGTCCAGGTTAATCTTAGCCAGCACGTTCTCCATAGATTCTACCGCGATTCCCGTAACGTTATCCACAAATATCTGTTAAAAAATCACCAGGCCAATCCCCATGATCAAAACTACCACGAGAAAATATTTCATCATTTTCCATCGGATTCCCGACAGCCGGTGTTTCATCTTTCCTCCTCCGTCAACGCCCTAAATGCTCCTGCCCCAAAGGCTCTTCCTCACGGTGCAGGCCCGGCGCTCTCATCCCTCGTCTCATAAATCACAGAAGCCGCCTGAAAATGCGCAGTGAAACTCTCCTCACATTTTCAAGCGGCCCCAGCCTTTTGCATCCTCGCAGGCCTGTGCCCATCTCATCTGCTGTTCTCTTTATTCGGTCTTTGCCGCCTTCAGCTCCTGCGTATCCTGTATCTCCATCAGCATATCCACCCGGGTCTGATGACGTCCGCCCAGAAACTCCGCATTCAGCCATTCATCCACGATCATCTTCGCCATCTCCACCCCGATCACCCGGGCGCCAAAGGCAATGATATTGGAATTATTGTGCTGCTTCGAAAGCTTCGCAGAGTAGGGCTCGCTGCACACGCAGCAGCGAATGCCGTCCACCTTGTTGGCCGCCAGGGAGATCCCTACGCCGGTACCGCAAATCAGGATACCGCCGTCCACCTCACCGTCCGCCACCATCCGGGCCACCCTGTAGCCGCTGATGGGATAGTGAAAGCTCTCGGAGCTGTCGGTCCCCACATTAATCACCTCATAACCCTTCTCTTCCAGATAGGCCTTAATCTCATTCTTCATCTCCACTGCCACATGATCGTTTCCAATCGCAAGCTTTTTCATTGTTCTCCTCCTGCTGTTCCTGTTCTTTCCGTTCCATTTCACGGATTAATCTAAGGAAATTATAAACTCCCCGGGATGCTTTTGCAATACGAACTTCGCATGTTGTTCTATTTTTAATACCCGGAAGGTGAATGTTCTTCGTGTTTTGTTAATTAGCAGGACGCAGGAAGGGAAAGCGCGCTGAATGTGATATCTTAAGCATAAAATGTCCGGCTTGCGTGCAAATTCC
>CAMNQN010000041.1 GCA_946549155.1 uncultured Lachnospiraceae bacterium
GGAAGCGGAGGGCGGCTCCATCCTAGCGTTTCTTGTATCCGGAGCAGTTTTCCAGCGGCATCTGCCCGCCCGGCCCCGTCTTTTCCTGCGTCCTACTACTTAACAAAACACGAAGAACATTCACCTGAACAGTAACAACAGAAGTTTCCGTCAAAAAAACTTGTGGATTTAGGATTACAAGTGTATAATAAAAGCTATCAGTGCAACAAAAAAGAGAAGGAAGTGAAAACGATGAAACGTATTGGACTATTGACCAGCGGCGGTGACTGCCAGGCATTGAATGCTACCATGCGGGGGGTGGTAAAGGGCCTCGCCAGTAACCTGGACGAGCTGGAAGTGTACGGTTTTATGAATGGGTACAAGGGCCTGATTTATGGGGATTACAGGCTTTTGACCTCGAAGGATTTCTCGGGAATCCTCACCAAGGGCGGAACGATTCTGGGCTCCTCCAGACAGCCCTTTAAGCTGATGCGTGTGCCGGATGAAAAAGGACTGGACAAGGTGGAGGCCATGAAGCAGAATTATTATAAGCTGCGTTTGGACTGCCTGGTTATTCTTGGGGGCAACGGGACTCAGAAAACCGCGAATCTGCTCAGTGAGGAAGGCCTGAATATTATCCATCTGCCCAAGACCATCGATAACGATATCTGGGGAACGGATATGACCTTTGGCTTCTACAGTGCGGTAAATATCGCCACGGATGCCATCGACTGCATCCACACCACTGCTGCCTCTCATAACCGCGTATTTATCGTGGAGGTTATGGGACATAAGGTGGGCTGGCTGACTCTGTATTCGGGCATTGCCGGCGGAGCGGATATCATTCTGCTTCCGGAGATTCCCTACAAGATCGATAAGGTGATCGAGGCCATTGACCGCAGGACCAAGGCGGGGAAGGGCTTTACCATTATCGCGGTGGCGGAGGGTGCGATTTCTGCCGAGGATGCGAAGCTGAGCAAGAAAGAGTGGAAGAAAAAGCAGGAAGAAAAGAAATATCCGTCTGTAGCCTATGAGCTGGCGGAGGAGATTCAGCAGAAGAGCGGTACGGAAGTGCGCATAACGGTTCCGGGCCATACGCAGCGCGGCGGAAGCCCCTGCCCCTACGACCGGGTGCTCTCCACCCGTCTGGGTGTGTCCGCAGCCAAATTGATTTTGGAGGAACAGTATGGCTGCATGGTGGCGATTGTAAACAATAAGATCAAGAAGGTTCCGTTGAAGGATGTGGCAGGTAAGCTGAAAACAGTGGCCCCGGACGATCAGCTGGTGCAGGAGGCCAAGCTTTTAGGCATCAGCTTTGGAGACTGAGAAGGAGCGGGCCGCAGATAGGACCTGTAAACAGTAAGAAAAGGTTCCTGTATTCGCAACATACGGATCACAGGAGCCTTTTTCGGTTTGCTTTTCGGTTTTATCGTGCAGCTCTTTTTGCAACCGCCGGCAATTTTTAGAGATTGGAGTGCTGATATGGGATATACCGCTTTGTACCGCAAATTTCGTCCGGATGAGTTTTCGGAGGTAAGGGGACAGGAGCATATTGTTACCACATTAAAAAATCAGATCAGGGCGGACCGCATTGGCCATGCCTACTTATTCTGCGGTACCAGGGGGACCGGTAAGACCACAGTGGCGAAGATTTTTGCCAAGGCGGTCAACTGCGAGCATCCGGTGGATGGAAATCCCTGCAATGAATGTAAAACCTGCCGGGCCATAAGCTCCGGTGCGTCCATGAACGTAATCGAGATTGACGCTGCCTCCAACAACGGCGTGGACAATATCCGGGAGATACGGGACGAGGTGGCCTATTCCCCGGCAGAGGGCAAATATAAGGTTTATATTATCGATGAGGTTCATATGCTGTCCATAGGTGCCTTCAACGCGCTGCTAAAGACGCTGGAGGAGCCGCCGCCCTATGTGATTTTTATTCTGGCTACTACGGAGGCCCACAAGATTCCGGTGACCATCCTTTCCCGATGCCAGCGATATGATTTCAAGAGGATTACCCAGGAAGAGATTGCAAAGCGGCTGCAGGATCTGCTGGGCAGAGAGGGCGTGGAGGCGGAGGAGAAGGCCATCCGCTATATCGCGAAAAAGGCGGACGGCGGGATGCGGGACGCGTTGAGCCTGGCGGACCAGTGCATTGCCTTCTATCTGGGGCAGACCCTGACCTATGAGAAGGTGCTGGAGGTGCTGGGGGCGGTGGATACGGAGGTATTTGGCCGGCTTTTGCGCAGGGTACTGCAGGGGGATGTGGCGGGTTTGTTTGCCCTTCTGGAGGAGCTGATTATCCAGGGAAGGGATCTTAACCAGCTTGTCAATGATTTTACCTGGTATCTGCGCAATCTGATGCTGCTGAAGGCTTCGGATGAGATGGATGACAGCCTGGATGTGTCAGCGGAGAATCTGGCGCAGCTAAAGGAGGAGGCCGCTCTGATTCGGGAGGATACCCTGATGCGCTATATCCGCATTTTTTCAGAGCTGGCAAATCAGATCCGGTATGCTGTGAATAAGCGGGTGCTTTTGGAAGTGGCCTTTATCAAGCTGTGCAGGCCCCAGATGCAGCGGGACGAAATATCCCTGGTGGAACGGATACGGCGGCTGGAAAAACAGCTGGAGGAGGGTGCGGTGATGCTCCGGCCTGCCGGGCACGCAGGGCCCGGCACAGCAGCGCCCGGAGGTACGGCGGAAGGCATTTTGGGTTCCACGGATGACAGGACGCAGGGGACTGCCGGCGGCGTGGCATTCCCGGGCGGGCAGACATCCCCTCCGGAGGCGGGCGGAGCGTATGCTCCTTCCAAAACGGAGTATGCCGCCCTCAACTATCAGAAGGCGGCTCCAGAGGATCTGAAGCAGATTCGCTCTATGTGGAGCGGCATTGTGCAGGGGGCGGATAATCCCCGGTTTCGGACGGTGCTGGCTTCCGCACAGCTTAAATTTAACCTTGCGGACGGGGACAGCAGCCAGCTTTTTGTGGTGTTTGCAGATTTTCTGGGGGAGACCTATATCAACGACCGCTCCAAAAAGGAGGAGCTGGAGCAGATGATCGCGGAGAAAACCGGAAAAAAGGTGGATGTGCGTTTTATTCTCGCGGCGGACGAGGGGATTCAGAATGCCGCCCTGAAAACCATTGATGTGGATGAGGCCCTGAAGGAATTTGTCCATATGGATATTGAGACAGAAGAATAGAAATGGAAAAATAGAAATAAAACATCAAAAAACAGGAGGAATGAAACATGGCGAAACGCGGAGGCTTTCCGGGAGGTATGCCCGGCAATATGAACAACCTGATGAAACAGGCACAGAAGATGCAGAAGCAGATGGAAGAAAGCCAGAAGGCTTTGGAGGAGAAGGAATTTACGGCAGCGGCCGGCGGCGGTGCAGTGGAAGTGACCATGTCCGGTAAAAAAGTGGTGACGAAGGTGAAATTGTCCGAGGAAGTGGTGGATCCCGATGATATTGAGATGCTGGAGGACCTGATCATGGCAGCCACCAATGAAGCGCTTCGGAAGGTGGAGGAGGAGGCAGCCTCTTCCATGTCTAAGCTTACCGGCGGCCTGGGCGGGCTTGGCGGCTTTGGATTCTAGGAGCGGTTGAAAAATGGATTATTACGGAAGTCAGATTACGAAACTGATCCAGCAGCTGTCCGCGCTTCCCGGCATCGGCGGAAAGTCCGCGCAGCGCCTGGCCTTTCATATTGTAAATATGCCTGTGGAGCAGGTGAAGCACCTGGCGGAAACCATTCTGGAGGCCAGAGAGCATATCTGTTACTGCAGGGAGTGCTGTACTCTGACGGATCAGGAGATCTGCCCGATCTGCAGTAACCCTGTCAGAGATAAGAAAACCATTATGGTGGTGGAGAGCTCCAGGGACCTGGCGGCATATGAGAAAACCGGAAAGTACAACGGAGTGTATCATGTACTGCAGGGGGCTATTTCCCCTCTTTTGGGCATTGGACCGGGGGATATCCGCCTGAAGGAGCTGATGCAGAGGCTGCAGGGGGATGTGGAGGAAGTGATTATTGCCACCAATTCCAGTCTGGAGGGCGAAACCACTGCCATGTACATCAGTAAGCTGATAAAGCCCACAGGCATCAGAGTCAGCCGAATCGCCAGCGGGGTACCGGTGGGCGGAGACCTGGAATATATCGACGAGATGACGCTGCTGCGGGCTTTGGAGGGACGGGTGGAATTGTAGTTTCTGCGTTTTGGTTTCAGCCCCGAAGGCGGGAGGCAGCTGCCAGGGCCTGGGGGCAGAAGGCGTACAGCAGGCCGTGGGCAATGCAGCAGGCCATATCCGCCACGGAGGACAGCCTTGTATTCTGCAGCGCCGTCTGGCCCTCCGGGACGGAGGTATTGATGATTCCAGTGATGAAGAAATCCCCCACGCAGGAAAGGTTTTTCTGCACCCCGGCGCCGGGTTTCAGGCTGCCCTGCCCCAGAGTGATATACCCCAGATGTTTTTTTGTGCCCAGAGAGGCATCCACCGCAACGATATGGCTGCGGGGATGCCTCTTTTTTAGATGCTCCCAGGTATCCTCCAGATTCAGCGCGTGGACGGGATAATCCAGTGTTCCGTATACCTGGATGCGGTTTCCCCGCTCATAGGCAGACAGGAAGGTGCCCACCAGGGGGCCCAGGCTGTCACCGGTGACACGGTCTGTTCCGATACAGAGAATTACCGGCGGTTCCTTTTGCGGATCCAGATCCCTCGTCAGGCTGCAGAGCTGCCGCCCCAGTTCAAGGGAGGCATAAGGGCGGCGGCTGTTAATATAATATACGGGAAAACGGTTTTTCATTGCAGGCTCCTTTATTATGATAGATTTTAAAACAATTTTCTTAGGGAAACGCTGATGCATCAGCATTTCCTTAAGTATATCCTGATTCCGGCGGAAGTATACCTTGCTGCGGTTTGGCAGCGTATGGGCTTCGCGCGGAAAATGTCGAACACTTTTTTGTGTCAGAATCCAGAAAAGACTAAATTTTGCGGGACAAATCTAATAAGATGTACTGTATCAATTTCTGGAATTATAGGAAGGCAGAAGGAGCGTTGGATATGAAGCAGGAAATTGTGTTGCCCAAAAATATACGCCAGATCGGGGAAATACAGCAGGAGAAAAAAGTTTACCTGGAAGATTATGTGATGACCTACATACGGAAGAAGGAAAAAGAGGGGCAGGAGGGCTGTGCCGGAATCCTGGTGGGCAGGAAGGAGGAGGATGAGCAGGGCGCTTACCTGTTTCTGACGGGAGCTCTGCTTTTGCATCCGGAGCTGGAGACGGAGGAACGCTGGAAGAGGCTGGAGGAAGAAAAGGAGACATTTTTTCCGGAGCTGGAGCCCTGGGGGTATTTTCTTATGGGTACGCTGGAGGAGGAGCGGCTGGAGGAGATCACGGAGCGGCTGACGGGGGAACCGGTGATTATTTTCCATTTGCAGGAGGGAGAGGAGACCGTTTACTGGGCGGCTGACAAACAGTATAACCGGCTGAGCGGGTATTTTGTGTTCTATGAGCGGAACCCTCAGATGCAGAAATACATTGCGGAGACGGAGGAACCGCGAAGCGTAGAGGAGGAGAGCGGGGACGATCAGGCTATCGTAAGCTTCAGGGAAAAGGTAAAGGAGAAAACACAGAGCAGAAGGAGCGGCGGTATAAGATATCTGGCCAGCTCCTTTCTTGTGCTGACGATTCTGATGCTGGGAGTCACTATTGTGAACGGGTATGACAGGATGAAGAGCATGGAAACCCTGATTGAGCAGATTTCCATACAGCAGCAGGAGCGGGAGGCCGCACAGACTTCGGCGGTGAAGGCAGAGCAGGAAGCGTCGGATGCGGGAAGGAGCACCATGGCGGAGATGCAGACCGGGGGCCCGGGGGAAGGGCAGGATGAGGCAGAGGAGGGCGCAAAGGCTGCGGAGACAGCAGGCGCCTTGGAGAACGGGAAGGAAGAAGAGGAAAATGCCAGGGCGGCGGTGAGCACGTCGGCAGGGGAGGAGAATGTGGAAGCAAATGCAAGTGCGGCTGCCGCTTCGGCTGATCCCCTTACCGGGACACAGTCTGACGGCGCCCTCCAGGATATGGCAGCCCGTTTGGAGAGCCAGGGGGCGGCGCAGTTATCCGGCGGTTCCGCCGCCTCTATTGCGGAGCAGTCCCTGGCGGAGCGGAATTATTCGGCGGAGGATGCCCCCCTGCCGGATCAGGAAATTTCAGGAAAAACCGACGAAGCGCTGGAGGCGGCCAGACGGCAGTCCCAGTCCGTTTATACAATAAAATACGGGGATACGCTGGCGGACATCAGCCAGAAGTATTATGGAAATCTGGATATGGTAGAAAAAATATGTGAACAGAATGAGATCAGCGATGCGAATCTGATTGTCCCCGGGCAAAAAATAGTTCTTCCTTAACAGAAAGTGTGCTATACTGTACCTGTTCCGGGCTTTTTGCACACCGGAGTATTTTTAAAATCAAAGCAAAAGGAATTACAGAATGGATAAAGAGCGAAACAGAGAAAGACTGAATAAATGGAAGGAACGGCTGGCTTTCCTGAAGCCCTGGGATATGGACGATGAGGTGGGAGAGAATTTGGAAGTCAAACAAATGAGCTCCTCCGACAGCGCCAGAGGCTCCCATTGGGGCGGGAAAAAGCTCTCCGGGCGGGAAAGGGAAAAAAGAAGGCGGTATGGCATCGGACTGGCAGCCGTGCTGATCCTTCTGGTGGCGGGCAGTTTTTATTACTATAACAGGCATCGCACCTTTGGCGGATACGTGGTCACCGCCACCGGGGAGTGTCTGGATATCGCGGGGACGGAATACGTGATGCTGGGCGGAAAAATCATAAAATACTGCTCGGACGGCATTTTTTGCGTGGATACCCACAACAATACGGAGTGGAGCGCGGCCTACAGTATGCAGACGCCCATTACCTGCACCCGCGGGGATACCATGGTCATCGCGGAACAGCAGGGAAAACAGGTGTATGTGGTGAACTCCAAGGGGCTGCTGGGAAATTTTGAGACCAGCCTGCCCATTCTGCGGGCGGACGTTTCCTCACAGGGCGTGGTGGCCCTGATTTTGGACGACGACGATGTGACCTGGGTGGAGTTGTACGACAGTCTGGGAAATCAGCTTGCCAGCGTAAAGACCACGCTGCAGGAATCCGGTTACCCGTTGGATGTGGCTGTCACGCCGAATGCGTCCCGTCTGATGATTTCTTTCCTGACGGTGGATCAGGGAGCGGTAAATGGCCGGATCTCCTTTTACGATTTTTCGTCCTCCTCCGCCAGCGATGAAAGTCATTTGACGGGAAGCCTGGATTTTCAGGGCAGGGTTTTTCCGGAGGTTTATTATGCGGACAGCTCTACGCCGGTGGCCCTAAGCGATACCGGATTTGAGGTATTTAAAGGCGGCAGCACACCTCAGGAGCGCAAAGCCGTGACCTTCGAGAGGGAGATCGTCAGCAGCTTTCACGATGAGGACTATGTGGGCTTTGTGTTTGGCAATGAAGAGGAGGACTGCCGGTTTGAGATGGAGCTGTACAATTACAGCGGAAAGCGGGTCATGAAAAAAGCATTTGACTGCGGTTACACCGAGATCAGGATGGACCGGGGCGAGATTCTACTGTATGACGCAAAGAACTGTGTCGCGTACACCACATCCGGAGTAAAACGGTTTGCGTCTGATTACGAAAAGCAGGTGGGATACTTTGGGAAGCTGCCGGGCTTCCGGAAATATCTGGTGATTACCAATGACAGTATGGATCATATCCGGATCAGTGACTAAAGATGGGAGAAAAACAGGATGAATATTTTAACCATAGTGATACTTGCGGTCTTTTTCCTCTTTGTGGCCAGCGGATGGAGAAAAGGATTGGTGAAAAAGCTGGCGGGAATTGTAGCGCTGGCCTTATCCTCATTCCTGGTGTCCATTGCGCTGCCCTATATCACGGAATTTATTAAATCGGAGACGCCGGTGTATCAGTACATTGTGCAGCAGTGCGGGACGGTGCTGAATGGGGACAACGTCAGCTACTGGATGACGGGACAAAAAAAGGACAGCTCCATTGACCGGGAGGAAATCCGCAGCCTGCTGGATTATTACGGCATGGACAGCTCCCTGGCAGACACCTTAAGCGATGGGGAGCTGGAGAGCCTGGTCAATCAGTATTTCCAGGAATATATGGCTCAGAGCGCCCAGGATACCTCCCTTTCCATGACAAAGGTGGAGCAGACGAAGCTGATCCAGAATCTGCCGGTGCCGGACTTCCTTAAGGAAATGCTGCTGAATTACAATAACAGCGAGGGTTACAGGAAGCTGGGCGTAACGGACTTTGCCGGGTATCTGGTAAACTTTTTCGCCAATATTATTTTGAATATCCTGGCGTTCATCGTAACGCTGCTGGTGGTACAGCTGGTGCTGTGGACAGGAATCGCGGCGCTGGATCTGTTTTCCCGGCTGCCGGTGCTGAACCTGATCAATCATCTGGGCGGCCTGGTGGTGGGAGCCATCCAGGGATTGTTTGTGGTGTGGCTGATCTTTCTGGTGATTTCCCTGCTCTCCGCTACCCAGTCGGGGCTGAGCCTGATGAATATGGTAAATGAAAGTACCCTGCTGCAGCCCATGTACGAGAGCAATCTGTTTTTGAAAATCGTGGTGGAGGCGATTTCAAAATTGATGTAGCTGGGGGTGATAGGATGACAGAATTAATATCTGTTATGATTGTGGACGATGAACGCCTGACGCTGGAGGATTTAAGTACAATCATTGACTGGGAGGCCTGCGGTTATAGGATTGTGGCCACGGCGTTTAATGGGCGGCAGGGTCTGAGAAAATATAAGGAGTTTCATCCACAGCTGATTCTGACGGATATCCGGATGCCGTTTATGGATGGTATCGAGATGATATCTGAGATAAGGAAGAACGACCAGAAAACGAGTATTGTATTGCTGACTGCTTATGAGGATTTTGGGTATGCGAAAGCAGCTATCCGTCTGGGAATCACAGAGTATATGATTAAAAGTGAGATAACGGCGGAGTCGCTTACAACGCTGCTGCAAAGACTCAACACCCATATCATTCAGCGTGACCAGAAGGACATGATCGTGACGGACCGAATGCTGGAGCAGTTTTTTCTTTCGGATCATCTGGCGGAGGCGCCGGATATGGATCAGTTCCTGCAGAGGGATTTCCATATACTGTTGGTGGAGCAGGATTTGCCTGTGAATATCAGTGGGGAGACGCTATTGCCTGAAATTCCGGTCCCGAAAGTTAAAACCGTGGATTTACTCAGCCATTTTGCTTACATCGGCTGGATGCTGGAGGCGATTACCAGTCTTTCAGACCGGCAAATTGTGCTGGCGCTAAGCAGTCGGACGGATAGCTGCGGGGATAGCCGAAAGGCACTTTATGACTGTGCAGAACATATTCGCAGTAGATTGCGGGAGAGGACACTTCGCAGTTATACGGTTTATGTGATTGACAATAGGATCAGTCTGTATAATTTAAAACGGTATTGTGATGAGAATAAAGGGGTTTTTCAAAAAAAATATTTTACTGGGACAGGCAGGGTCTGTACCCTGGAATATCCCATTGCCAGTGTGAAACATACAGACATGAAATCTTATGGTTACGGAACGAAAGAATGGGGAAGTGCGCAGGAGATTATGGAACTGCGTGACCGCAAGGAGCGAATGGAGCAGCTTTCTTATAGATACGGGAAAATTACGGAAGCTCAAGATATGGAATTGCTCTTGTCCTTTTCCAGAGATTGCTATTATGCCCTGCTTAATGCTTATCGGAGCCTCCCAGGTTCTCCTGAGCAGAAGGCTGCGGAGAAAGCGCTGAGCTTAAAAAACAGTTGGGAGAGCTGGCTGGATTCCGCCAAGATCAGGGAATGGCTGATACGTCAGTTTGATACTTATTATGGATACTTGCAGACAGAGGTGAATCATTACTCGAAACCTGTTATGAGCGTTATTGAATACATTTATCGAAATTACCGGAATCCTGATCTTTCTTTGAATGATATTGCGGATTATGTACATCTGAGTGTGGGCTATTTAAGCGGCGCGTTTAAAAAAGAAGTGGGAATTACTCTGAAAAATTATATAACCAATGTGAGAATTGAGGCAGCAAAAAAACTGATGGAAAATGGAAATTACAAAATTTATGAGATTTGTTCCAGAGTGGGATATCATTCCAGCCAGTATTTCAGTCAGGCCTTTTTTAAAGAGGTGGGCATGTTCCCCACGGAATATGTAAAAAAGGGGAAAGGACTACCGAAATGAGGAAGAAATCGTTTCAGAGCCAGCTTTCGATGAGCATTCTAAGAAGCGGTATTTTGTCATTTTCAATTGCAATTCTGTTATCCTTCCTTGTTTTTTATCCCATATTAAGGAATCGGGCAATGAAGGAAGCGGAAAATACGAATACCGCTGTTCTACAGCAGTTGGAAAATACACTTTCGATTGCAGAAAGTTACATGGAAACCATAGCGGTGGCAGTGGAACAAAACAGTAATATTAAAAATTACTTTCAGGATACCACAATGAAAAATAAAACGGCGGCATCGGTTACGCTGAACAATTTGTCCAGCTATATGGGAATGATCCGGGGAATTGTGGTGTCATCCGAGGATGCTCCCATTATTGATTCTATGGCAAATTTTACGAAGGAGGATTACAGGCTGCTTGAAACGGAGTTTTTTGGGCGGATGAAGAACGCCTCCTTTGGTCGTGCGTTTTCTCAGGTATATCAGATTTCTGTAGCTTATAATAATTATTATACGGTTGCATATGCCAGAAATTTTTATCTGAATAATCGGTGGTGTACGATTGTCATTTTTATTAATTTGAATAATGTAATAAATGATATCCACGATTTTGTGGGCAGTGACATGGATGCCTATTATCTTTTTGACAGCAGCGGACAGATTTTTTATTCAGCTGGTGAGGAGAAGGACATTCAGGAGGCTGTGAATCTGGCCGGAGACTCCGGAGGAAAACGATGGGAATCGGACTATGGAGATATTGTGTTTTCGGATAAATCCACGGTGAGCGGTTATGGGGTAGTTTCTCTGGTGAAGTATACTTCTATTTTTTCCCTTTTGCTTCCCTATTCTGTGGGTTTGTTTTTTGCGATGCTGGGCTTTTTGCTGCTGACATTGTATTTTACATCAAAAAACGTGAATGCCATGATCAATCCGGTAATAGAATTGTCACGGCATATGCTGAGAGCTGCCGAGGGGGATTTGAACTGTAAGGTTTCGACTGCCAGACAGGATGAAATCGGACAACTGGAAAGCTCCTTTAATAAAATGCTTGATGATTTAAAAAGAGATATGGAAGTGATCGGGGAGAAGGAGGCCAGAGAGCAGCGCATTAAATTCAGTCTTTTGGTGAGTCAGATTGACCCTCATTTTATCTATAATACGATCAACAGCATCAATTATCTTGCACGAAAAGAGCGGTACGAGGACATCGTTCAGGTAAATTCGGCACTGATCGCTATACTGCGGGATCGGCTCCGGGTAAATGATATACAGATTACGGATACCATCGCCAATGAAATGCGGGTGGTAAACCAGTATTTGACGATAGAAAAGTTTATGTATGGGGGGAACCTTTCCACAGAATGGGAGGTGGAGAGGAACCTGATGGAGGAACAGATTCCTAAAAATATGATACAGCCTCTGGTGGAAAATTCCCTTTTTCATGGGCTGGTGGATGAGGAAACCGGAGAACTGAACGGTATCATCCGCATTGGCATTCAGCGGGATGCAGATGAAAATCTTGTCCTGTATGTAGAGGATAACGGAGTGGGAATGGAGGAGGAAAAGCTGCACCAGATCCGAAGAGAGCAGTTTGTCCCGGAAGAGCGGGGGTCTCAGATTGGTTTGGCAAATATCAGAGGAAGACTATATTACTTGTATGGGAATGAAAACTGTCTGGAGATAGAGAGCAGTCCGGGGAAGGGAACGAGGATTACCATTACTTTCGCCAACAAATGAGTATCGTTTCATGTACAGAGGGCAGAACAGGCCGCAGGTCATAAAGCAGACAAAAAAACGCTTTGTGACCTGCGGCCCGGTCTGCCCTGTTATTTTTGCCGAAAAAGCGGGGAGATATGTGATAGTGACGAAAAAATCTAACAAAATATGAATTTATTCATCTTTAATCCTGTAAAAACTTTAAATATAATGTTTTTTGACAGTGAGAAATGAATAAATTTTAAATTTGCGGGGTGAAAATATGGGCGAAAATGATACGTGCTTATTTCGGGCCGAAAAGATATGCAAAAGCTTTGGAGCCGTTCATGCATTGTCAGATTTTGATATTACCATCCGTGCGGGAGAGATCAGAGGACTGGTAGGTGAAAATGGATCCGGAAAATCCACATTTTCATCAATTGTTGCGGGGATTCAGAACTGTGACAGCGGAAAGATGTATTTGGAGGGAAAGGAATATGTTCCGTCCGGTACAATGGACGCCGTGAATCGGGGTGTCAGCATGGTGGTGCAGGAGCAGGGAACCATATCCAGAATTTCTGTGGCGGCGAATATCTTTTTTGGAAAAGAAACCATGTTTTCCAGATACGGCGTTTTAAATGTTGGAAAAATGAATGCGGAGGCGGCAAAAGCGCTTCATGCCATCGGTGTGGATACGATTCAGTCGGATCGGATGATTGATCAGCTGACCTTTGAAGACCGTAAGCTGGTGGAGCTGGCCAGAGCGCTGTATACTTCTCCAAAGATATGGATTATCGATGAGACAACCACAGCGCTGACCGTGGCCGGCCGCGAGCTATTGTATAAGCTGATGCAGAGGGTGAAGGATGGAGGCGGCGCTATTTTGTTTATCTCTCATGACATTGACGAGATTATGGATAAATGCGATTCGCTTACTGTTCTCCGGGATGGTATCCTTACTGCAAATTTGGAGAAGAAAGAATTTCAGGCGGATAAAATCCGCCAGTTGATGATTGGACGCGAGTTATCCGGACATTATTACCGGGAGGATACAGAGGAAGCTTTGAATCCGGAGGTGGTGCTGGAAGCCCGGGATGTGTCGGCGGGTGTTCTTTCTGATATTTCCCTGCAGCTTCACCGGGGAGAAATTCTCGGTGTGGGTGGTTTAAGTGACTGCGGAATGCATACGCTGGGGAAAGTGCTTTTCGGCCTGGTTAAACCGGAGGAGGGAAGCGTTCTGACGGCGGGAGGGGAAAAGGTCAGGAGTTCTTCCTGGGCCGTGGATCACGGCTTAGGTTATGTCTCCAAAAACCGGGATCAGGAATCCATGATGATGATTTGCAGCATAAAGGATAATATTTGTCTGCCATCCTTAAAAAATATTGCCTCCCGGGGACTGATCTCCGGAAAAAAACAGAGGGCATTGGCGGATACCTGGTCGAAGAAGATGGAAGTAAAGGCAAATTCCATTGATACTTTTTGCAATACCTTAAGCGGAGGGAATAAGCAGAAAGTGGTGCTGGCCAAGTGGATGGGAAAGGGATCGGATATTCTGATTCTGGACTGTCCTACCAGAGGCATTGATGTGGGCACAAAGGCTGCTATATATCAGCTTATAGAAAAACTGAAAAACGAAGGAAAATCGATTCTTCTGATTTCGGAGGAACTGCAGGAGCTGATCGGGATGTCAGACCGGATTATTCTGTTAAAGGACGGGAGGGTTTCCGGTGAATTTCTCCGCAAAGAGGAACTGACCGAAGCAAAGCTGATACAGAAGATGATTTAGAGTTGTTTAAGAGGTGAAAAATGATGGAGAACAGCAAAGAACTGTCCCTTGCGAAGAGGAGTTTTACGAAAGAGAAGCTGCGGAATAATTTTGCGTTTCTGGGATTGCTGCTGGTATTGATTCTGTTTGAGATCGCTACAAAAGGGAAACTGCTTGGACAGAGAAACCTGATGAATATTTTTAACAACTTTTTTGGCATTGCGCTGTGCGCCATGATGTATTCCTTTGTTATGGCGCTGGGAGAGCTGGATCTTTCTGTCGGTGCCATTGTGGGATTTTCGGCGGCAATGGCGGCCTTTTCCTCTGAGATCAGTATCTTTCTGATTTTGCCCACGGCGCTGTTTACGGGTCTGGCAGTGGGATTCCTCAATGGTTTTGCCACTGCGTATCTCCGGGTGGAATCCTTTATTGGAACACTGGCGGTATCCTTTATCTTTCGGGGACTGACCACGTATTTTCTGAATGGTTCGGTGGGTATCCCCATTGCAATGCGGATTTTTGACAAAAATGAAATTAAGATTGCGGCATTGGCAGCGGTTTTGATTATTTCCTGTCTGCTCTATGAGTCCTGTGCCTTTGGAAAGCATTGCCGGGCGGTGGGAGCTTCCCATGAGGCGGCCAGACAATCCGGAGTGAATGTGGAGCGGACCAGACTGCTGGCATTTACCATGGTGGGAGCAGTGTGCGGGCTGGTTGGTTTTTTTACCCTGGTGAGAGCCTGTACAGCGTCCTCCAAAACCGGAAATTCCTTTGAATTTGATGTGCTGCTGGCGGTTCTGTTTGGCGGAATGCCGCTTTCCGGGGGATGGCCCGTGAAATATAGAGCTGCAATGATTGGAAGTCTGGCCATGGCTGTATTAAAGAGCGGCATGTCTCTGATGGGAATCGATGGCCTGACGCAGCAGATTGTACAAGGAGTGATCCTGATTGCGGTGGTAGTTATTTCCTTTGACAGACGAAATGCAGGTGTAATTAAATAAAGAAAAACAAAGATAAAATGAGCAATAAGCTCACAAAATAAAAGGAGGATTTATTATGAACCTGAGAAAATTTACAGCATGTGCAATGACGGTAGCGATGACAGCCAGCCTTTTTGCTGGAGTGAGTGTTCACGCGGAAAATGCGGATCCGGAACCCTTTACCATTGGTTTCCCGTGGGATACCGCAAACACGGATCCGACATGGATTTCAATTTATAATAATGTAAAGGCGGCTGTGGAGGCAGCTGGAGGAGAACTGATTAATGTGGTGACAGATAACTCTGCGGATGGTCTGATTGATAATATCAGTGAGCTGATCAGCCGTGATGTGGACGGTATTTTGTTTATGCCTGCTTCAGATTCCATGCTGCCGGCTGTAGATGCCATGTGTGCGGATGCCGGTGTTTACTGGGGGACGATGTTCCGCACCATCAGCGACGAAGATATCCGTGAGGCAATGTACGAATCAGAGTGGTTCGCCGGAGGCTGCCATGAGGATGACGAGGTCTGTGCGGCAAATATTGTGAAATCCATGGCGGATATGGGCGTAACAGATTTGGGCGTTATTAATATCGCAAAGGGGGATACCTCTTCTGATCTGCGTGACAAAGGTGCGGCAGAAGGCGCTGAGGAAGCCGGAGTAAATATTCTGAATACAACTTACGATATTTCCGTAACCACAGATATGACGAAGGCCATAGAGAGCTATATTGCTGCTTATCCGGAGATGAACGGTATTCTGGTTCTGGGCACTTACTGTGAAGCGGCTATTCCTACCATCGAAAAGGCACTGGCGGATCATGACAAAGCCGGAGACATCAAAGTAGGACGTATCGATTTCGAATCTTCCCTGGGCGAATACCTGAGCGAAGGTACTTTCCATGTATCCTATGGCGGACAGCAGCAGATCGACCCGCTGGTATCCGCAGTCATTCTTGTAAACAGAGTGATCGGAACCCCGATCGTGGAGGAGGGACCTGCCAATATCATTACTCCTTACCTGGAGCTGACCTCCGCAGAGGAAGCGGGTGAGTTTAACGAGTATTTCCTGGGTGATGAGGCTGTTTATACCGCAGAAGAGATCAAGGATACCATGATTAAATTCTATAATCCGGATATCGACGCGGCATATATGGATGAGCTGATTTCTACCTTCTCGATTGCGGATGTGGTGGAGCGTCACAGCAAATAAAAGAAATATGATGCAGTTCGGCCTATGGCCGGACTGCACAGCTTCTTTGCCTGTATTGCTGCTGCACAGCATTTAACGCAGAATTAGGAGATGGAACTGATATGAAAAAAATTGTGATAAATTTATTAAAAACGTTGTCTTTACCGGTGATAGTTTATCTGGTCTTTCTGGTTATCTGCTTCGAAAGATTTAGTAACTGGAACTGTGTTTATACTATTTTTCTGCAATCTATTATCCCGACGATTACTGCCTATGCCGTGGCATATGGCAATATATGTGGAATCTTTGATTTTACCATCGGTTCCAGGCTGGTAATCAGCGGAGTGGTCGGAGGCCTGCTGGCAGCGGAGTATGGAATGGCGGGAATGATACTGGGAGCGCTGGTGAGTGCAGTTGTGGTATCCGCAATTACCGGAATCCTGAACTGGATCCTGCGGATTCCCTCTCTGGTACTGACTATGGGGCTTACCATGATTTTTGAAATTGTGGGAACAAAGCTGGCCGGACATTATGGATTTGTGCAAATTGATACCAGGTATGCCGTGCTGGGCTCCTCACCCAATATTGTTATTGTATTTATAATATCAGCTGTTTTGTTTTACTTTATTGTTAATCACACGGTTTTCAGTTATCACATGCGTGCGGTGGGAAGTAATGAAACCATTGCGAAAAATTCAGGAATAAAAACAGATGTGGTGAAGTGGAAATCTTTTCTTTACGGCGGTATTTTTATCGGAATTGCAGCTATTCTTACGCTGAGTCAGTCAGGTTCCGTTGGGGCCCAGACCAGCTTGGGAAGTGTGACCATTGTATTTAAGCCGCTGATCAGTATTCTGCTGGCGCTGGTGCTCCAGAGAATCTGTAATCTTACCTTTGGTATTTTTATTGCACAATTTAGTTTGAATATTATCTTTATCGGGTTGATTGCAGCAGGATTGCCGGATACCTTCCAGAACGTAGTACTAGGAGTTTTTCTTCTAGCGGTAATGATCCTGTTTCAGAATGCGGATCGCCTGGAGGCCCTGCGGGCAAGAACAAAAGTACAGAATAAAATGGCAAGCGTTTAAAGAAAAATTTAAGAGTTCCATTGGAAAATGAGAAAGGAGAATATCGTATGAAATTTCCGATTTTATCACAGGAGGAGAGAAGGAGGCGGCTTGCGCCTCCGAAGGGAAAGGTTTCTGTGGTGATTGACACCGATACATATAATGAGGTGGATGATCAGTTCGCTATTGCGTATGCGATGCTGTCCCAGGAAAAGCTTCAGGTGGAAGCCGTCTATGCCGCTCCGTTTTCTTCGGATTTCTTTGCACGCCTTATGCAGACGGATGGTGTGGCTATCCCAATGACCGGTAATTTGCAGGAGGGGTTGGAGCTTAGCTATCAGGAAATACTGAAATTGATGAAACTGCTGAATATGGATACGGAAGGACGGGTATTTCGGGGGTCAAGCCGGTATATGACAAAAAAAGAGGAGCCGGTGGACAGTGATGCAGCCTGTGATCTGGTAAAACGGGTGCATGAATGTGAGGACGTACTCTATGTAATTGCTATCGGAGAGATCACAAATATTGCCTCCGCAATTTTGATGGATCCGGAGATTATAAAAAAGATGGTAGTGGTCTGGCTGGGAGGGCAGCCTCTTTACTGGCCCCATACGATTGAGTTTAACCTTGGACAGGATATCCTGGCTTCCCAGACGATTTTGGATTCGGGAGTTCCGCTGGTGCTGGTGCCCTGTATGTCTGTAGCGTCCTATCTGTCCGTATCCGGTTCGGAGCTGGAGGCGAATATAAAGGGGAAAAGTGCAGTGGGCACTTACTTGTCTGATACGGTTACCAGCCAGATGAGTCAGCAAATGGCGCAGAACTGGCTGACGCTGTTCCATCAGACTTACTGCGCGGGACTGGATGATTATGGAGCAGAAGGAGAACCCACTACTGAAACTAAATTGTCCCCCTCCAGAATTATCTGGGATATATCCACGGTGGCCTATATGATCAATCCGGCCTGGTGTCCTTCCAGCCTGGTGCCTACTCCCCGCCTTACGGAAGATCTGAAGTGGGTACAGGAAGCGAATCGTCCGCTCATGCGGCTGGTTCGTTTTATTTACCGTGATGCGGTATTTGGAGATATGTTCAGTAAATTAGAGAAAGCGCCGAAATAAGTTTTGCGTCGCATTCTTCAGAAATTACTGTTTGAAAAGCCTTGGTTACTGTCCGTGTGGCCCTGCGCGCCCGCCTCTTCCTGCTGTTTCCTGGCTGAATTTGCAGAAGCATGCGAAATGCGGCATACTAAGCGACAAAAATAGAAAAAATAGAAAGACTAAAAAAGTGCTTGACAAACAAAAAACAGAGTGGTAATATAAGCCTACTGCGATGAGCGGTGGGCTTTTTGTTTTTTGCTAAAAAAGAAAAAATAAAAAAGTGAAAAAAGTAGTTGACAGATACCAGAAAGCGTGATATTATATCAGAGTTGCGCCGAACGGTGATCAACAAAGAGTACATTGATAACTGAACAGTGAAACAACCTTGAAAAATTCTTAAAAGTTT
>CAMNQN010000042.1 GCA_946549155.1 uncultured Lachnospiraceae bacterium
TCTTAGTTTTTCTTGGCATCCGGAGTTATTTTCCAGAGGTATGTGGCCCTGCCGTTCCGCCTCACCCTGCGTCCGGTTAATTAACAAAACACGAAGAACATTAGCACCTGAACAGCGTTCATCATCTCTCGAATTATCATATTTCCTAAACATACATCTTATGGTAAAAATACATAAAAAAATATCAGACTAATAAGTATCCGATATCAACCTGGTAAAAAATAGTTATTATACATTATCAATTAAAGATGCTATACTAAAATTACAAAATAATACATCCAAAGGGGGAAAATGACATGAAAAAATTAGTTTCTTTCTGTTTAACTGCGGCTTTAACGGCTTCGCTGGCGGTAACGGGTGGTATGGGCGTAGCAGCAGAGAGTGCGGACGCACCGGAAATCGACAAAATTGTAACGGTGCTTCCTAATGTGCGTGGTGACGGCGGTACCCATGATCTGGCTTGCCGGGCGTCAGAGGCTATCGCAGAGAGCATTGGCGCGGATCTGGATATCATTGAGCTGGGTACGGCAGTGACGGATTCCGCGAAATGGGAAGCGGCTATGTGTGACCTGTGTGAGGAGGATTACGATCTGATTATCACCGGCGGCTCTCTGATGAAGGATACGATTCAGACGGTAGCTCCCATGTATCAGGAGGTTCCTTTCATTTGCTATGATGTAAATCTGGACTTTGACACAGTGGAAATGCCCAATGTGTATGCCATGGATTTCTATCAGAACCAGGCAGCCTTTATGGCCGGCATCATCGCAGCCAGCATGACGGAGACGGATTATGTGGGCTTTGTGGGCGCCACTAAGATTCCGGTAATCTATGACTTTATGGTAGGCTTTATTTCCGGCGCACAGACGGTGAACCCGGATATCAAGGTGGCAGTTGCCTTCACCAATGACTTCAATGATGCAACACTGGCGAAGGAACTGGCTATGGCTCAGATCGATGACGGTGCGGATATTGTGTATCCGGCCTGCGGCAACGCGGCAGCCGGCGTTTATGAGGCGGCCAGAGATAAAGAAGTGTTTGCCATCGGAAATGACCAGGATGTGGCGACGAAGTATGCGGGAAGCGACGAGAGTATCCAGAAGGTGATCTTAGCATCCGTAATGAAGAAGGTAGACAATGCAGTGAGCTTCGCTTATGAGCGGTATGCGGCCGGCGAGCTGCCCTTCGGCACACAGGAGACAGTAGGTATTGCCACGGATGGTGCGGGTATCGTGAAAAATGACTACTACGAGGAGATGATCCCGGAGGAAGTAAAGACGGTAGTAGGCGAGTATGAGGAGAAAATCACCAATGGCGAAGTGGAAGTGCCCACAGCTATCGGAATGGCTGCCGAGGAAATCGACGCCCTGATTGAATCCGCACAGTAATTTGTCCGGCGATCCCATGTAACAGTGTAGAAAAAAGGGGTGGCCGTACGAAAAATGAGTAAAAAGAGGGCTGCCGCAAAAAGTGCCTGGAAATTCGCAGAATATTCCTGCGTACCTTGCGGCAGCCCCTTAATTTTGCCAGATTATTTTACAAAGAGACGCGAAAATTCCTTAGAGAGGAGGAAGAAAACATGAACAACAACGCTTCACTGCCGGTCATCGAGATGAAGGGAATCACAAAAATTTATTCCAATGGCGTGATTGCGAACAAAGATGTGGATTTCAGCGTAAAGTCCGGAGAGATTCACGCGGTGATGGGAGAAAACGGAGCGGGAAAATCCACGCTCATGAAGATGCTGTTCGGTATGGAAAAGCCGGACAAGGGAACGATTTTTTACAGGGGGAAGCCTGTGATGATTCATCAACCGTCCGATGCCATCGCGCTGAAAATCGGTATGGTGCATCAGGAGTTTATGCTGGTTCCGTCCCTGACAGTGGCGGAGAATATGATGCTGCGGGAGGAACCGGTGAAGGGCGGCATCTTTATCGATCGGGCCAAGGCAGTGGAGGAGACGGTAAAAATATCAGAGAAATACCATCTGCCCATCGATCCCAACGCACGCATTATAGACCTGCCGGTGGGAATGAAGCAGCGGGTGGAAATCCTGAAGGCGCTCTACAGAGGTGCGGAGATTCTGATTCTGGACGAGCCTACGGCGGTTCTTACGCCCCAGGAGACGGAGGAACTGTTCCGCCAGCTTCAGATCCTGAGGGAGATCGGCCACACGGTAATCTTTATTTCCCACAAGATCCGGGAGGTAAAACAAATCTGTGACCGTATCACAATCCTGAAAAATGGCCTGTCCATGGGCGTATACAATGTGGCGGAAATCACCGAGGCAGATATCTCCAGACTGATGGTTGGCCGGGAAGTGAAGATGAAACTGGATAAAAAGAAAGCGAATCCAGGAGATGTGGTGCTGAAGGTGGACAATCTCTGTTACGGGTACGGGGAAGGAAAGCTGAAAGTAAATGACGTAAGCTTCACGGTGCGCAGCGGAGAGATTGTGGGTATCGCAGGTGTGGAAGGAAATGGCCAGCGGGAGCTGCTGGAACTGATTACCGGGCTTCGGGGCATTCAGCGTGGAAAGGTATCCGCCAGCGGCCTGGATATCCGTGGAATGTCCATTCAGAAAATCAGAGACAAGGCGAAGATGGCTTATATTCCCCAGG
The DNA here is from genome assembly GCA_946549155.1 of uncultured Lachnospiraceae bacterium. GTDB lineage: Bacteria > Bacillota > Clostridia > Lachnospirales > Lachnospiraceae > Merdiplasma. The sequence goes on from CAMNQN010000042.1 coordinate 2,622, forward strand.
ACCGGCTGCTGTTCGGCGTGGCCTCGGAGGCCACCATCAAAGAGAATCTGATGGCGAATCGCATTTCAAACAGGGAATACTCCCGGGCGGGAGTGATAAAGGGCGGCAAATTTACAAAAAGATCCCGGGAACTGATTGAAGAATTCCGCATCAAATGCGGAGGGGAGGAGCAGACGGTGAATATGCTCTCCGGCGGAAACATTCAGAAGGTGGTAGTGGCCAGAGAACTGTCCATGCCCCGGAATCTGATTGTGATTGACCAGCCTTCCAGAGGTATTGATGTGGGAGCCACAAAATTTATCCATGAGAAAATTTTTGAACTGCGGGATGCGAACGCCGCAATTCTGGTGAACTCTGCGGATCTGGCGGAGATTATGGAATTAAGCGATTCTCTGTTTGTTATGTACGAGGGAGAGATCGTGGCCTACTTTAAGAGCCTGGAGGGCGTCACGGAGGAGCAGTTGGGCGAGTATATGCTGGGCATTAACCGGCAGACCCCGGAACAGATTAAGGAGGCGTATTATGAGCAATAAACAGTTGAATCAGGTATTTTCTATTGTAAAAACGTTTCTTGCGATTCTGATTGCCATGGTGGTGGCTTTTGTGGTGATTCTGATTGTCAGTGAAGAACCGCTGGAAGCCCTTCACGCGTTCCTGCTGGGGCCCTTCACCTCCGTGCGGCGAATCGGAAACCTGATCGAGAACACGATTCCCCTGATCTATGTGGGATTGGGCGTCTGCGTTCTGTGGGCTACGGGAAAGAGGACCTTATCCGGTGAGGGCTGCTATTACTTTGGCGGTCTGATGGCGGCGCTGGCCTCCCTGAAAATTGTGTTTCTCCATGGAAAGAGCCTGACTCTCGTCTCTATTCTGATTGTGATCGCGGTGTGCGGCCTGATGGCGCTGCTTCCCATGCTGGTGAATCTGAAGTACGGGACCGACGCCTTTGTGGTATCGTTGTTGTTTAACTATGTGATGTTTTATATCGGAAACTATATTTTCAGTAATTATCTGATGGATATAACCTCCACCTCCTCCGGTTCCTATCCGCTGCCCACGGACAGCTTTCTTCCTACGCTGATTCCGGGAACCAAGGTGACGGCAAACCTGATTATTGCTTTGCTGATGATCGCACTGATGTGGTTTTTCATGTATAAGACGAAATGGGGATACAGTATCCGCCTTGTGGGTCTGAATCCCAACTGTGCGAAGTATGTGGGCATCAATGTTTTTGCGGTGTGTATGCTGGCGCAGTTTATCGGCGGCGCCATCAGCGGAGTCGGCGGCGGAATGGAGATGTTCGGAAGAAATCCCCGGTTTTCCTGGTTTTCCCTGACGAATATGGGATGGGACGGTATTATGGTAGCCACTCTGGCCAAATATAAGCCCCAATACATCCTGTTTTCCGCGCTGTTTCTTGGTTATGTGCGGACGGGAGCAGATATTATGAACCGTTCCTCCGATGTGGCCAGTGAGATTGTAATGATTATTCAGGCAGTGATGATTCTGTTCATTGGAGCCAGCTCCTTCCTGGCCCACACCCAGCAGAAGCTCAGGGTGAAATACAGCGACAAGGTAAGACAGGAGGTGTAGACAATGGGAATTTTGGAAAATATTTTTACGGCAAGCTTTTTGTATACAGTGATCCGGGTATCCACACCCCTGATTTTTGCCAGTCTGTCCTCCCTGGTGGCCAGGAAGGCCGGAGTGACCAACATTACCATCGACAGTACCATGCTGATGTCAGCGCTAATCGGCGTGCTGGTCAGCGCCTTTACCGGCTCGCTGTGGCTTGCGCTGCTTTGCGGTATGCTGGTGGGTGTGGTCATGGGAATCTTTATGGGATATTTCCACATCATGATGAACACCAACATGATTCTTACCGGTGTAGCCATCAATACCTTTACCAATGGCGCCGTGGTGATGATTCTGTACGCCTTTACCGGTGACAAGGGCTCTTCCTCCATGATCAAAAGTCTGGGAGTGCCCGGAGTGGAAATTCCGATTCTGAAGAATATTCCGGTGCTGGGAGAAATCCTCTCCGGCCATAACATTTTTACTTATGTGGCATTTTTGCTGGTGATTGCAGTGTGGTTTCTGATGTACCGCACCCCCCTTGGACTGCGTATCCGGGCGGTGGGAGAAAACAGCAGTGCGGCCCGGTCTGTGGGAGAGAATCCCACGAAGGTAAAGCTGATTGCTCTGGGGCTCAGCGGATTTTTCGCCTCCTTAGGCGGCATGTACCTGTCCATGGGAAATATGCAGGTGTTTATTGTGGGAATGACATCCAGCCGCGGATTTATCGGTGTGGCAGCAGATGCCATGGGCCAGGGCAATCCGGTGGGAGCCATGCTGGCCTCTCTGCTGTTTGGCTGTGCCAACGCGGTGGGAAATGTACTTCAGATTAATTCCTTCTCCACGGATATGGTGATGGCGATTCCCTATGTGGTGTCCATTATCGGCATTATTATCTATTCAGCCAGAGAGAAGCAGAGGAAGGAAAGCAGAGTGAAACGGGCCATTGCGGAGGCAGAAAGGAATGCAGGCGCTGTGGCAAGATAAAAAAGATCGGGAGGTTGGCATGAAGAAAATACCGGTGATCATTGACTGTGACCCAGGGCATGACGATATGGTGGCGTTGGTGCTGGCGCTGGGAAACAGCCGTTTGGATGTGAAGGCGGTCACTAACGTGGCAGGCAACAAGGTAATGGAAAAGGTGGTAAGAAATACGCTGAATATCCTGAATTACTGCGGAGTAAAGCGGGAGGTGGCGGCGGGGGCCCGGAGGCCGCTGGTGCGGGAGTACCTGCGGACGGATACGGAGGGAGCCCACGGTATCAGCGGTCTGGATGGATTTGATTTTCCGGAGGAGAATCCCCTGCGCTGTTCGGATCGGACCGCCATTGAGGTGATGGCGGAGGTTCTGCGCACCAGTGAAGAGAAGGTAACGCTGATCGCCACCGGACCGCTGACGAATCTGGGGCTTTTGATCCGGGCTTTCCCGGAGCTTTGTAGGGAGAAGGTAGAAAGAATTTCCCTGATGGGCGGTACCTGCCATTATATTCTGACAAAGCCCTTTATGGAATTTAATGTGTTTATGGATGCGGAGGCATCTAAGATCGTGTTTGGGAGCGGTCTGCCCATCACCATGTTCGGGTATGATGTGACTTATAATACCCTTCTGGAGCTGGATTTCCTGAAGAAGCTGGAGAAGGTGGGAAATCGCACGGGACACATGGTATCCAGTCTGCTCCAGGCTTTTTATCAGCTGCATAATAAGGCCTGGATGGAGGTGGAGGGCTGTCCGGTACACGACGCCTGCGCGGTGGCCGGAGTGATTGATCCCTCCATTGTGACGGAAAGTGAGCGGATGTATGTGGAGATTCCTACGGAGCCGGGTCCTCTCTCCGGTGCGACCATCTGCGATTATGCCCATCGTTCCGGAAAACCCGCCAATGTGGAGGTGGTGTTTAAGATGGACAGAGACCGTTTTCAGGATATGATTCTGGATTCTGTGAGGGCGCTGGCATGAGCTGGAGCTGGGTACTCTATGTGCTGATTCTGTTTGGTTCCAATATTTTAGGATCAGTGGGCGGGTTTGGAGCCGGGATGATCAGTATTCCGTTTCTGACCCAGCTGTTTGACGCGAAGCTGGTAATCATGGCTTCCACGGTGACCTGTATTCTGAATTTTTATATCGCGGTGGAAAACTGGAAATGGATTCAGTGGAAAAAGCTGTGGAAGATCGTGGTGCTGATGTGCATCGGACTGCCCTTCGGCGTTTGGATTTTAAAGATTTTACCGGTGGAGATTCTGAAATTTCTGTTGGGAATCTTTATGGTTCTTCTGGGCGGCTATGGGCTTTGCAAGATGAAAAACAGACGGCTGGAGGAGAAGAAAATCGCGCTTCCGGTTTTGTATGCCGGCCTGATTTTGGCCGGGGTCATACAGGGGGCCATTTCCTCCGGCGGCAGCCTGGTGCTTTTATACGCGCAGCAGGAGCTTCCGGAGAAAAAAAGCCTTCGCTCCACACTGGCGCTTTTGTGGAGCGCCGTCAGCGTCATCGCGGTACTGCAGTATTGGTATGCCGGGACGCTGACATCCCAGGTATTTTTCATGGCGGGAATTGGGGCCCCGGCGGTGCTGGCCGGCATTTTTGCGGGAAGCATGCTTTGCCGGAAATTAAGCCAGAGAACCTTTCAGTATATTATTTATCTGCTGATTCTGGCAGCTGGTCTGATGAACTGTGTTGGGTTTCTGGCAGGATAATATCCAGATCCCGGCACAGATCCATGAAATCCAGCATGATGTTGGAGAAAAATTTGTTTTTGTGCCATAGCATCTGAAATTTGCGGGTAAGGACACAGTTTTCGATCTCCACCTCCACCAGCGTGCCCTCCTCCAGCTCCTGCGCCACGATTCTGCGGGAAATGACAGTGATGCCGTAGTCGTTGATGACCGCCTGCTTGGTGGTTTCGGAATTGTTGCAGTACCAGGTACATTTCAGGGAATAATTGTGCAGCTGCATGTAGTCCACAAAGATTTCCCTGGCGGTGGTTTCCCTGGCAATGTAGTTTTCCCGGCTGATCTCCTCCAGCGTGGCATGCCGGGTTTTGGCGAAGGGGTGGCGGGGGCTGCATATCAGAATCATGGTATCGTTGAGAAACGGCTCATGCACCAGCTCCGGATGGGAAGGCATATTTTCCACCAGAGCGATGTCCAGGTCATTGCAGGCCAGGGCGTTTGCCAGCTCGTTGGGCGCGTGGATATAGACCTTCAGCTCCGCGTTTGGGTAAGATTTCCGGAATTCATTCAGAAGCGTGCTGATGATGCAGGTGCCGATGGTGATGGTGGCGCCGATTTTCAGCTCCGCATTGATGGAGGTATTGTTCATCTGCTGTTCCAGTTCATTGAAGAGGGACAGGATGTTCTGGGCATAAAAGAGAAACTTTTTGCCGGTGGGCGTGATATAGAGCTTTTTGGACAGCCGTTCAAAAAGCAGAATATGATAGTGCTTTTCCAGCTCTGCAATAGCCTGGCTGACAGCGGGCTGGGCGATATAAAGTTTTTTGGATGCCCCGTGCATGCTTCCGCATTCGGCGACGGCAACAAAGATTTTCAGATGGCGTAGAGTCATGGCGGTTCCTTTCTGTCAGGCAGTTTACAACGCATTTTCTTTTATACTAAACATTTTTTTATAGAAAAGCAAGAGAGCGAGGCAAGAATTATGGTAATTGATTTCAGAACAAGGCCCCCTTACAAAAGCTTTGTGACGAAGGGAAACTTTTTCCCGCGTCCCATGGAGGATGATTTTGCGGGGCCGGAGGATGTGCCGGCGATCTACCGGGACAGCGTGGGCATTGAATCCGCGAGACATGGAGATTTCTTACTGTATATGGAGGAGTTAAAGCATTCCGGCATTGACCTGCAGGTGGTGCAGGGGCGTCAGGTACGTCCGGGGATGGCCCGGGTGGACAACGATGATGTCTGTGAGCTGGCGGAAAAATATCCGGATCAGTTTCTGGCATTTCCGGCGGTGGATACGGCGGATGTGCCGGCGGCGGTGGCGGAGATTGAGCGCTGCGCGAAACGGTACAAAATCCGGGGAATCGCCCTGGAACCGGGCTGGAGTATGCCTCCGAGATACGTGGATGACCGGGAGCTGGATCCGATTTATGAGAAGTGCGAGGAGCTGGGTCTGATCTGCGCGTTTACGCTGAGTGTCCTGGCGGGGGAGGATCTGTCCTACTGTAACCCCATAGCGCTGCAGAGAACGGCGCTTCGGTTTCCGCGTGTCATCTTTACCGTGTCCCATGGATGCTGGCCTTTTGTGGAGGAATTCTTAGGGACGGCGCTGCAGTGTATGAATATTTATTTTTATCCTGACTTTTTCTGCTGCCTCCCCAATATGCCCTTTGCGGACCAGTTTGTGCGGGCGGCGAATTCCTACATGCGCTACCGCATGATGTTTGCCACCAGCTATCCGGTGCGCCCTTTGGCTCAGAGTCTGCAGCAGTTTCTGGAGCTGCCCTTTGAGCAGGAGGTCAGGGAGCTTTTGCTGTGCGAAAATGCGAAGAGAATATTGAAAATTCATTGATCAAACTGCCGGAAGTGTGGTATATTTTTTGTTACTGTTCAGGTGTCACTGTTCCGCGAGGTGTTCAGGTGCAGAATTGCACCTGAATCCCGAGGGCAGCAGCGCGAAATTGTACCGAAGGTACAATTTCTGTGCATCGCGTAGCGTGTTGCTGTGAACGAAGTGAACAGTAACTATTTTTTCATTAGGTACGAATGATACAGGATTGAAAGAATATTCACAGGGGATTGCGGCATGAACATTTTATATGAGGATTCCCAGATTCTTGTCTGCTATAAGGAATCGGGCCTGCCGGTGCAGACCGCCCGTTTGGGAGAAAAGGATCTGGAGAGCATACTGAAAAATTATCTGAGGGAACAGACGGGAAAGCCGCCCTTTCTGGGCGTGGTGCACCGTCTGGACCAGCCGGTGGAGGGAGTGCTGGTGTTTGCCAGGACACCCCAGGCTGCGGCCGGCCTTAGCAGGCAGGCTGCGGACGGAGGAATGAAGAAGGTTTACCATGCAGTGGTACGTCTGCCCGGTGAGGCCGCCGGCGAGGGCACTTTGACGGATTATCTTTTGAAGGACGGAAAATCCAACACCTCCCGCATTGTCCCGGCACAGACGAAGGGCGCGAAGCGGGCGGAGCTGGATTACCGGATTCTGAAGGTGCGGGAATGGGAGTCGGAAAGAGGAGACAGGATTGCCCTTGCACAAATCCGTCTCCATACCGGCCGCCATCACCAGATCCGGGTGCAGATGGCCGGTGCGGGGATGCCTCTTCTGGGGGATCGGAAGTACGGCGGAATAAAAGAAGGAGAGGGGCGTTTCCCCCTGGCCCTCTGTGCCGTTTCCCTGGATTTTATTCATCCGAAAACAGGAAAAAAAATGCATGTTACCTGCCAGCCGCAGGGAGAATATTTTCATCTTTTTTAAGTCATACTAAGCATCACACGGGGGTGCAAAAGATGACGGAAAAGAAAAACTTACTGATTATAGCGGGGGTCACTTTGGCGGTTTATATTTCGATTAAATATTTTCTGCCCTATGTGATTCCCTTTTTCATTGCCTGGATTCTGGTGAGGGTCCTGAATCCTGTATTGAAAAAGATTCGCAGCAGGCTGCGCTGGAAGAAGGAGGTGCTGATGAGCATTCTGGTATTTCTGGTGTTTTTGCTGGCCGGGGTGCTGATCTATTATCTTTATGAGACGGTGGTGGAGCAAATTTGCCGTATTCTCTCGAATTTCGACCGGTATTACGCCCAGGTAAGCTTTTTCCTGGACGACTGCTGCGCTTCCCTGGAACGGCGCACCGGGGTGAAGGCGTCCACGGTGAGGGCTGTGGTGAACCGGGGGCTGGAGAGTGTGGAGAAGCAGATTGACGGGACGCTGATTCCGGGTATCCTGAATCATTCCTTTCAGTATCTTGCGGGCCTGGCGAAAATTGTGGGCTTTGTATTTATCGTTTATGTGGCGATGCTGCTGCTAATGAAGGATTATGACAGAATCCGGGAGGATCTGGAAAAATTTGAGCTTTATCAGAGTGTAAGGCGGGTGACGGAGCGCATGCTGCGAATCGGAGGCGCTTATCTGAAATCTCAGTTTTTGATCATGGCCATCGTGACAGTGCTCTGCATCATAGGGCTGTATCTTCTGAAAAATCCTTACGCGCTGCTTTTAGGGCTGGTGATCGGGCTTTTGGACGCGCTGCCCTTTCTGGGAACGGGAACCGTGCTGGTGCCCTGGGCGGGTATTCTGCTTTTGAGGAGGGAGTATCTTTCCGCAGTGGGGTATGCCGCCCTGTTTTTTGTCACCAACGGGGCCAGAGAGCTTCTGGAGCCAAAACTGGTGGGAGAACGGATAGGAATCTATCCCTTTGCTTTCGCGCTGGCGGTGTACGCGGGGCTCTGCCTCTTTGGTCCCACCGGGGTGTTTACCGGTCCGGTGGGCGTTATATTAGTTATGGAGATTTCCAGAGAAATGATCTCCTCTTCCGGAAAACATTGATAAAAAATAAATAATCTGATAAAATCCGGGAAGAACTGGACATTGAGGGCAAAATGCTATAAAATAACAATATGCTGGGCAAAAAGGGCGATGTATCCTTTCCGCGCCCGCAGGAGGACGAAACAGAGATGGGAGGCGGCGCTATGAAGCAATGGGCGGATATTATAAAAAATGTTTCCATGCTGACGCAGTTTGGGTTATCCCTGCTGACGCCGCTGCTTTTATGCCTGGGACTGTGCTGGTGGCTTACCAGCCGGTTTGGCCTGGGAGGATGGGTCTACATTTTTGGTTTCTTTTTCGGCCTGGGAGGCTCCGGCATGGTGGCATACAAGCTGTATTTATCGGAGACGCAGCATCGGAAAAAGGAAGAGAAAAAGGATAAGATTTCCTTTAACCGGCATTCCTGAAAAATATGATAAAGGGGCGGACAGGTAACGACATATGAACAGATTTTTTGACAGGCTTCAGCCGGCAGTGAGAAAAGAGACAAAGAGGATTACGGCGGTCACATTTTCCGGGGTGATTTTGATGTGGGTGGTATTTGCCGTCCTTCATTTTGTAACACCGGAGAGTGTGCCTTTTGATTATACGGTGATTTTAGGCGGTATCGGGGGAGGAATCATTGCGGTTCTTAATTTTTTCCTGATGGCGCTCACCGTCCAGAGTGTTGCCTCCCAGACAGACGAGGATACCGCGAAAAATCAAATGAAGGTCAGCTACCGGCAGAGATTATTGCTGCAGGTTGTCTGGATGATTGCGGCTATGGTAGCTCCCTGCTTCCAGGTGGTGGCAGGTATCGCACCGCTTTTATTTCCAAGCCTTGGCATCAAAGCCATGGCTGCGATGAAAAAATAAAAGTAGAGTGGTTCATGGACAGGACCATTTCTGAAATTTACCAGGATAGGAGGTGAGAGATATGGAAGTAAGTATCACAGGTGCAAAAATATTTTATACCTTTCCCATTGATTTTCCCATACTGGGGAAATTCCAGATTACGGAGACGCTGGTGGTTAGCTGGCTGGTTATGCTGATTATCACCGGATTATGTATCTGGCTCACCAGAGACCTGAAGGTGGAAAATATCTCCAAGCGTCAGGCGGTGGCCGAAATGCTGGTGGAGATGGCGAATAAATTCGTGATTGGAAATATGGGAGAAAAGTTCCGTAAGATGATACCCTTTGTGGCGGCGCTGTTTGCCACCAGCCTGGTTTCCAACCTGATCAGCCTGACCGGGCTGAGAAGCCCCACTGCGGATCTTTCTGTGGAGGCGGCCTGGGCGGTCGTAGTGTTTATTATGATTACGGCAGAGAAGATAAAGGCAGGCGGCGTAGGCGGTTATCTGAAGGGCTTTACCCAGCCGATACCGGTGCTGACACCCTTTAATATTCTTTCAGAGCTGGCGACGCCCATCAGTATGGCATGCCGTCATTTCGGAAATATTCTGTCCGGTATCGTAATTAACAGTCTGATTTACGCAGCCCTGGCTTTGGCCAGCTCCGCGCTGTTTGGACTGCTGCCGGGATTAGTGGGAGATATTCTTGCTCAGATCCCGTTCTTGTCTGTGGGTATTCCGGCGATTTTGTCATTCTATTTTGACTGGTTCACCGGATTTATGCAGGCGTTCATTTTCTGTATGCTGACTACGATGTATATCGCCAACGCGTCAGAAGGATAAGGAAGTAAAAAACATTATATAAAAATTTACTTACAGGAGGATTTTATTATGGATTTTCAATTACTGGCAAAAGGTATCGCTTTAGCAGGATGTGCAATTGGCGCGGGACTTGCGTTGATCGCAGGTATCGGACCTGGTATTGGTGAAGGTAACGCTGTGGCAAAGGGTCTGGAGGCCATCGGACGTCAGCCGGAGTGTAAGGGCGACGTAACTTCTACCATGCTGTTGGGCTGTGCCATCGCGGAGACCACGGGTATTTACGGTTTCGTTACCGGTCTGCTTCTGATTTTCGTGGCGCCCGGCATGTTCATGAACTTCCTGGCATAAAGAAAAGCGGAAATATCATAAAAAGAACAGGAGGTTACAATCATGCAGCAGGTACAGGACTTAGTTACGCTTGTCCCCTGGACTTTTGTCGCAATGATCTGCAATCTTTTCATCCAGGTTTATCTGATCAAACGGTTTCTCTTTAAGCCGGTGAACGCCATGCTGGAAAAGCGGAAGGCTATGGCGGACGCCCAGATTCAGGATGCCGTCAAGGCGAAGGACGAGGCTCAGGCCATGAAGGCGGAGTACGAGCAGAATATGGCGGAGGCGAAAAATAAAGCCAGCGAGATTCTGACCACCGCTCAGAAAACGGCTTCCGTTCAGAGCGAGGAGATCCTGAAGGATGCGGCCAGACAGGCGGCGGCTATGAAGGCCAAGGCGGAGAAGGATATCGCCCAGGAAAAGAGAAAGGCAGTAAATGAGATCAAGGATGAGATCGGCGGAATGGCGGTGGATATTGCAGGCAAGGTCATCGAGCGTGAAATCAGTGAAGAGGATCACAAGAAACTCATTGACGAATTTATTGCGAATGTAGGTGAGGCATCATGACGGCGACGGCCAGGCTGTACGGCGGCAGCCTCTATGAGCTTGCGGCCGAGGAAGGGCTTACCGATGTGCTGATGCAGCAGGCGGAGGAAGTCAGAACGCTGTTTCAGGAGAATCCTGACTATGTAAAGCTTCTCATGGAGCCCTCCATTCCGAAGAAGGAGCGGACGGATCTGATTGAGACTGCATTTGGTGCTGAGGCAGAGCGTTATTTAGTTAATTTTTTAAAGCTGCTGTGCGAAAAGGGGATCATCGGGGAATATTCCGGATGCTGCCAGGAGTTCGTGCGGCGCTATAATGCGGATCACAATATCGCGGAGGCTGTGGTGACTAGCGCTGTGGCGCTGAGTGAGGAGCAGATGAAGGCTTTGCAGGACAAGCTGGAGAAGATCAGCGGAAAGCAGATTCATCTGATTCAGGTCCGGGATGCTTCTGTTATTGGCGGTCTGCGCGTGGAGCTGGAGGGAAAGCAGCTGGACGGCACCGTCCAGGGACGTATGTCCGGTCTTTCCAGAAAGATGAAGGAATTAGTGGTATAACAGGCGAACGAAAATGCGCGGCATTTTCGCAAGGCTAATAATATTTATAAGGATGGGAATGGAAAGATGCAATTAAAACCTGAAGAAATATCCAAAGTCATCCGCAGCCAGATCAAATACTATGACAACGCGATTCAGCAGAGTGAGACAGGCACTGTTCTGATGGTGGGCGATGGTATTGCCAGAGCCAGCGGTCTTACGAACTGTATGGCGGGGGAGCTGCTGGAATTTGAGGATGGCAGCTTCGGTATGGCCCAGAACCTGGAGGAGAACAGCGTATCCATCGTACTGTTCGGTTCCGATGAAAATATCGGTGAGGGTCAGACCGTAAAGCGTACCGGAAAAGTAGTATCCGTTCCGGTGGGGGACGCGATGATCGGCCGCGTGGTGAACGCGCTGGGACAGCCCATTGACGGAGCGGGCCCCATTGCGGCCACAGAGTACCGTGCCGTGGAGAGTCCGGCGCCGGGAATCTGTGAGCGGCGCTCTGTGCATGAGCCCCTGCAGACCGGCATCAAGGCCATTGATTCCATGGTGCCTATCGGCCGGGGACAGCGTGAGCTGATTATCGGAGACCGTCAGACCGGAAAGACCACCATTGCGGTGGACACCATTTTGAATCAGAAGGGCAAGGACGTTATCTGTATTTATGTGGCCATCGGACAGAAGCGTTCTACTGTGGCCACCCTGGTGGAGACGCTGCAGAAGAACGGGGCCATGGATTATTCCATTGTTGTGGCGGCTACCGCTTCCGAGGCCAGCCCGCTGCAGTATATCGCACCCTATGCGGGCTGCGCTATGGGCGAATACTTTATGTACAGGGGAAAGCATGTGCTGATTATCTATGATGATCTGAGTAAGCACGCAGTGGCATACCGTGCGCTTTCCCTGCTGATCCGCCGTCCGCCAGGACGTGAGGCATATCCCGGCGACGTATTCTATCTGCACTCCAGACTGCTGGAGCGTGCGGCGAAGCTGGACGACGCCCACGGCGGCGGTTCCATGACAGCGCTGCCCATCATCGAGACCCAGGCCGGAGATGTATCCGCATACATCCCCACCAACGTGATCTCCATCACGGATGGACAGATTTTCCTGGAGACAGAGCTGTTTCATTCCGGCGTTATGCCGGCGGTAAACCCGGGTATTTCCGTGTCCCGTGTGGGTGGAAATGCTCAGATCAAGGCCATGAAGAAGGTGGCTGGTACGCTGAAGCTGATTTATTCTCAGTACCGGGAGCTGCAGAGCTTCGCCCAGTTCGGTTCTGATCTGGATGCGGACACCAAGGCCCGTTTGGAACAGGGGGCCCGTATCGTGGAAGTCTTAAAGCAGAACAACAGCGCTCCTGTGCCTGTGGAAAAGCAGGTGGCAATTCTCTATGCGGTGACAAAGGGAGTCCTGACCCGGATCGAGACGGAGGACGTGAGAGCCTACGAGTCCGGATTGTTCACTTATCTGGATACGGATGCCCAGGGCGCGGAGGCCATGCAGGCGATCCGCACCACCGGAAACCTGGATGCGGATGCTGAGGAGAAGCTGAAAGCTGCGCTGGAGAGCTATACGGACCAGTTTTTAGATACAAAACCTGAAAAATAAGTGATAAAGGAGGAACACTATGGCTGCAAATATGAAATCCGTTAAGCTGCGGATTAAGAGCGTGCAGAATACCATGCAGATTACCAAGGCCATGGAGCTGGTAGCATCCTCCAAACTGCGGAAAGCAAAGGAACGGGCGGAAACCTGCCGTCCCTATTTCAAGGAGCTTCATCATACACTGCGGGATATCGCGGAGGGGAATACGGATTTTACCTCCGTGTACGCGAAGAAGGCAACCAGCGACCGGTACTGCTATGTGGTGGTCGCCGGCGACAGAGGACTGGCCGGAGGATATAATTCCAATCTGTTTAAGAAGCTGGAGGCCGCCAGCCAGGGAAAGGACTTTGTGGTCCTTCCTATCGGAAAAAAGGCGGTGGAATATTTCCATCGGAAGGGTGTGGAATGTATCACGGAGAGCTTTGCGGAGGTGGCGGATATTTCCGTGGCCGACTGCTTTGAGATTGCGAACATTCTTTGCAGGGAATTTCGGGAGGGCCGGTTCGGACATATCGAGCTGTGCTATACTTCCTTTGTTTCCATGCTGACGCAGCGCCCGGATGTACTTTGTATGCTTCCCTTCACGGATGTGGCGGAGGCGTTTCAGTCCGATGAGCCCAAGGGCGCCAGCAGGGATCTGATTCTGTACGAGCCAAACGCCCAGGAAGTGTTCGATGCCATCGTTCCGGAATATGTAGCCGGATTGGTTTACGGCGGCGTATGCGAGGGCGTAGCCAGTGAGCTGGCAGCCAGACGGACCGCCATGGACGCGGCCACCAAGAACGCAGGCGAGATGATTGAGCAGTTGAATCTGTATTACAACAGGGCCCGTCAGGCCAGCATAACGCAGGAAATCACGGAGATTGTTGCAGGCGCGGAGGGCGTGTAAGCGTCCGACGATGCCAGAAGGCGTGCGACTGTCAGGAAACTGGGTTACTGTTCCCTTCGTTTGCAGTAACACGCTGCGCGATGCACAGAAATTGTACCTTCGGCACAATTTCGCACAGTAACGAAACTGGACAGTTGAGAATAACGATAAAAGGAGATTCAGGAATGAGCGAAAAACACATTGGTGAGGTAGTGCAGATCACGGGTCCTGTATTGGATATCCGCTTTGCTCACGACGAGCTGCCTGCGCTGCTGAACGCCATTGAGATTGACAATCAAGGGGTCAAGATGACCGCTGAAGTAGCTCAGCAGGTGGGAGACAATACGGTTCGCTGTATTGCCATGAATTCCACAGATGGTCTGGTTCGCGGCATGAAGGCTGTGGATACCGGCGGCCCCATCACTGTTCCGGTGGGCGAGGAATGCCTGGGCCGTGTATTTAATCTGCTGGGAGACCCGGTGGATGAAGGCCCTGCCCCGGAGGCGAAGGAACGCTGGGCGATTCACCGTCCCGCTCCCGCTTACGAGGATCAGACGCCGGCCACGGAGATTCTCGAGACGGGCATTAAAGTGGTGGATTTGATCTGTCCCTACGCAAAAGGCGGAAAAATCGGCCTCTTCGGCGGCGCCGGCGTGGGTAAGACGGTGCTGATTATGGAGCTGATTCATAATGTGGCGACGGCCCATGGCGGGCTTTCCGTATTTACCGGTGTTGGAGAGCGTACCCGTGAGGGAAATGATCTTTATAATGAGATGAAGGAGAGCGGCGTTATCAACAAGACGGCCTTGGTATACGGCCAGATGAATGAGCCGCCCGGAGCCCGTATGCGGGTGGGCCTTTCCGGTCTTACCATGGCGGAGTATTTCCGTGATGTGAAGAATCAGGATGTGCTGTTGTTTATTGATAATATTTTCCGTTTCACCCAGGCGGGTTCTGAGGTGTCCGCACTGCTGGGACGTATGCCCTCCGCGGTGGGATATCAGCCCACGCTGGCTACGGAGATGGGTACCCTGCAGGAACGTATCACCTCCACCAGAAAGGGTTCTATTACCTCTGTGCAGGCCGTATATGTGCCTGCGGATGACCTGACGGACCCGGCCCCGGCTACCACCTTCTCCCATCTGGATGCCACCACGGTATTGTCCCGTGACATTGCCAGCCAGGGTATTTATCCGGCTGTGGACCCGTTGGATTCCACCAGCCGTATCCTGTCGCCGGAGGTTGTGGGTACGGAGCACTATGAGATTGCCCGTGCGGTGCAGAGAGTATTGCAGCGTTACAAGGAGCTGCAGGATATCATCGCCATCATGGGTATGGACGAGCTGTCCGAGGAAGATAAGCTGACGGTAAACCGTGCCCGTAAGGTACAGCGTTTCCTGTCCCAGAGCTTTTCTGTGGCGGAGCAGTTTACCGGTATGCCCGGACAGTATGTGCCGCTGAAGGAGACACTGAGGGGCTTTAAGATGATTCTGGACGGCGAATGTGATCATATTCCGGAGAGCTGTTTCCTGCTGGCCGGAACGATTGACGATGTATTTGAGAAAGCAAAGAACCAGTAAAGGAGGCTGTCTATGAATACCTTCCCATTGCGAATCGGAACACCGGACGGCCTGCTTTTTGAGGGAGAAGCGGAGAGAGTGGTGTGTCGCAGCATTACCGGAGACCTGGCGGTGCTGGCGAAGCACTGCAATTTCTGCACGGCCCTGGGGATGGGCGAAGCACATGTGGTACTGGCGGACGGCACCCGGAAGGAGGCCGCTTGTATCGGTGGGATGCTGTCTATGATGAACGGAACCTGCCGTGTGCTTGCCACCACCTGGGAGTGGAAGGAAGAGATCGACGCTGAGCGTGCGCAGTCAGCCAAGAAACGGGCGGAGGAACTGCTGGCCAAGGGCGGGCTGACGGACCGCGAATACAGAATCGCGGAAGCCAAGCTCCAGAGGGCGCTGGTACGGCTTAGTGTGAAATCTTAGAGTTATATTGGATTCCCGGACGTCCGCAGCCGAATGGCTGCGGACTGTTTTTGTGTTTTGTTAATTATCAGGACGCAGGAAGAGGCGGGCGCGCAGGGCCACAAGCATCTGGAA
>CAMNQN010000043.1 GCA_946549155.1 uncultured Lachnospiraceae bacterium
TTGTGGGCTGCCGGCTCTCCCGGAATCGGAGAGCGGCTCCATCCAAGTGTTTCTATGTATCCTGCGCAATGTTTTCCAGAGGGATCTGCCCGCCCGGCTCCGTCTTTTCCTGCTGGTTCCTGGCAGGCTTTACAAAGTCACGCCGAATGTGGAATCATAAGCAAAAATATCTGATTTGCGCAAATTAATATTATAGTTATGGACAGAAGTTTTTATATCCGGCTCTTGCATAGCAATTGCTTCATATAGTAAATTTGCCGTCATTTTTTTAAATTCAGCATATATCATTCCATTATCAGCTTACGCAAGCCACGTTTTTGTTGCTTAGTGTGCCGCATTTCGCGTGATTCTGTAAATCCAGCTAAATGCGACTTACTAAGCAGCAAATATCTAAGATTGGTAGTATAATGACAAATTCTAAAACGGAAGGATCCCGTAGATGCTTAGGATGTTACATTCAGCGTGATTTTGTAAAGCTTACCAGGAACAGCAGGAAGAGGCAGCTGCTTATGGCCCTGCGCACCCGCCTCTTCCTGCGTCCTGCTAATTAACAAAACACGAATATAGCACAGGCAGGAAATTTATGGTATACTAAAATATAACGGGATGAAAAGCATATATGAGAGATGTGTGATTCTGGTGGTATACAGGAAACAGAAAGGAAGTAAGCGGAATATGAATAAGATCGGTATCATTGGCGCGATGGATGTGGAAGTAAATGCCTTGAAAAAGGATATGAAGATTGAAAGTGTTTCAAAAAAGGCGGGAATGGAGTTTTGCCAGGGAGAATTAAAGGGACGGAACGTGGTGGTGGTACGCAGCGGCATTGGAAAGGTAAACGCAGCGGTGTGCACACAGATTCTGGTGGATGTGTTTGGCGCGGATGCGGTGATCAATACGGGAATTGCAGGATCGCTGAATGCGGATATTGATATAGGAGACGTGGTGATTTCAACGGATGTACTGCATCATGATATGGATGCGGTGAATTTTGGATATCCGTTGGGACAGATTCCGCAGATGGATGTATTTTCTTTCCAGGCGGATGAATATTTGGCGGAAAAGGCGCAGGAGGTCTGTGAGAGAGTGAACCCGGAGATCAGAGTATTTCGGGGCAGAGTGGTGAGTGGTGACCAGTTTATTGCGGACCGGGCGGTTAAGAATCGTATTGAGGAGAACTTCCATGGATTCTGTACGGAGATGGAGGGTGCGGCTATTGCGCAGACTGCTTATCTGAATGAGATTCCCTTTGTGATTATCCGGGCTATCTCTGACAAGGCGGATGACAGCGCCACTATGGATTATCCCACTTTTGAGCAGAAAGCGGTGGAACACAGCGTGCGTCTGGTGGAGGGCCTGATGGAGGCGCTGGCGTGAAGGAGGGCGGATTTTATCCTGAGAACGAATCTTAAGACAGTGGAAATGCCTTTATTTTGGAAAAACAACGGTGAATTTGTCGAACGATTTTGCTTTGCAAATGGGAAAACCAGGGCTATAATGGCGATACGACTTCGGGGAGAAGGCATCCCGGGCGCCTTTTCTGCCAGCCAATAATTTTTAAAGGGGGATTCCTATGTTGCAATTCATCATGGATCAAAATCTTTTGCTTTACGTTTGCGGAGTGGTCTGCGCCCTTGGGGTGGTTAGTCAATTTCTGTTAAGGCATTTATACGAAAGATTAATCAATGAGACGCAGAGTACAGGCGAACCAAAGGGAAAATTTCTGCGGCAAATACGGCAGCGGTTTCAAAACTGCAGTCATTTAAATGATAAGGTTAATGATATTACTTCATTTACTGATAGAAGTATCATGGATTATGAATTTTTGAAGATGAATCTTCATCAGTGGCAGAGGTTTGGCCAGGAAGCTCTTGCAGTGTGTCTGCTGTGCTGCGGCGTGGGAATGTGGCTTCTGTTCCGGAATGGTGGAGCCGTTTCTATAGAGACAAGCTATGCCAGAGCGGCGGTAATTTCCATTCTTCTCATCGGCTTGGCATACGGAATAACGGATAACAAATATCGGCGCTATTCTTTAAAAACCCGGGTGATGGATTATCTGCAAAATTCCGGGGCAGTGAAGGAGTACCGGGAAGTGGATTTCCCGGATCAGGCGTTAAGCGGCATCCAGGAGGCGGCTGCAGAGACGGCCTCGGCATCCGCGGCGGTGAACATTGGAAGAAAAATCCGCCATTCTGTGAAAAGCAATCCGGAGACCCGGGCTCAAAAGGAAAAGCGGGAATTGAAGGAAAACCTTAGCCGGGAAAAGGCGGGACAGCAGGAAATCGCAGCAGCACAGGAAGGAGTTTCGGAGAAGGAAAAAAACCGAACTCTCTTACGGCAGATGGATCCGAAAGAGAAGGAACAGATTCTGCGGGAGGTGCTGATGGAATTTTTGGCCTGATGGATTTATAGTTTCGTGTGTAAAGAAGGCTGACGCGAATATTTGGGATAATCTCTCGCCGGCTTCTGTCAGGAGGGAAACAGCAGAAGCGGAAGGTGCTGGAGACAGAATACATAGGGAGGAAGAGCAATGAAATTAGTATTTCTGGAGACAAACAGTCTGGGAGACGATATTGATCTGAGCAGGTTTTCTAAATTCGGGGAATTGACGTTGTATCCGGCTTCTACTGTGGAGGAGAGCCGGGAGCGGGTGAAGGATGCGGACATAGTGTTCTCCAACAAAATCATGATGAATGAGGAGACACTGGGGGCGGCAAGGAATCTGAAATATATCGGAATCACGGCCACAGGCACCAATAATGTAGATATGGACTATGTAAAGAGCCGGAAAATCGTGGTGACCAATGTGGCGGGATACTCCACGGATTCGGTGGCGCAGCATACCTTCGCCATGACCCTGTATCTGTTGGAAAAGCTAAAATATTTTGACGAGTTTGTGAAATCCGGGAATTATTCCAGGTCCGGCCTGTTTTGTGATTTTGGTGAAAAATTCTGGCAGCTGTCCGGAAAAACCTGGGGAATCATTGGTCTGGGAGCGATTGGAAGAAGAGTGGCGAAGATTGCGGAGAGCTTTGGATGTCGGGTCCTCTATTATTCCACCAGCGGCAAAAACGCGAATGCGGATTATGAGAGAGTGGATTTTGATACGCTGCTTCGCGTGTCTGACATTGTGTCCGTCCATGCACCCCTCACGCCGGGGACGGAGGGCATGATGAACTATGAAGCTTTCTCAAGGATGAAGAAGAGTGCCCTGTTTATAAATGTGGGAAGAGGTCCCATCGTCAGGGAGGAGGATCTGGCGCGGGCGCTGGAGGAGGGGCAGATTGCCGGAGCCGGATTGGATGTCATGGCTGCGGAACCGCTGCCGATAGACAGCCCGCTTCTGAAAATTCAGGACAGCAGAAAGCTGCTCCTCACACCTCACATCGCCTGGGCCAGCGTAGAGGCCAGAAACTGCCTGGTGGAGGAGCTGATGCTGAATCTGGAAGCCTATCTGAAGGGAGAGGCCCGCAACCGGGTGGTGTAACCGAGCGTTGGCAGAAAACGGCTGCCGCGGGCGGGAGAAGCATCCCTTATTTCTGGATAATTTCCAGTTCTACCCCGTTGGGGTCTACAATTAGCATGGTATTGCAGGAGAGCTTTTCTACATAGGAAGGCTCTTTTCTTATGAAAACCTGGTTGGCCAGGCAGTCCTGATATACCTGATTCAGATCGTCCGTTTGGAGGCAAAAATGCCGGTAGGTATTCCGGTCGGTTTCGGAGACGTTGGCAGTATTTACTTCCGTGAGATATTGAATCAGCTCAAGTCTGCATTCCTTAGTGAGCTGGAAGTAGGTGAGGGTGTGGTCGCCCATGTGGATGAAGCCTGTTTCTTTTAGCTTTAAAACGTTGGAATAAAATTCCTTTGATTTTTCCAGGTCGGATACATTAATGGTGATGTGATCAATCGATAAGATGTTCATAAAAATCCTCCTTATTTATTATGTTTTCATTTATTATGTGTTTCATCTCTCAGTTCAGGCGCGATTAATACCTCTGTGTATTGCTGCAATAATTCCAAATCCTCTGAGGCTATTCCGCTGTCGGTAATCAGCAGATTGATCTCCCGGATATCTGCAATTTTTGCGAAGGTAATGATATCCATTTTACTGCTGTCACTGAGCAGGTAACGGGAGCAGGAGGCATCCAGAACCTCGCGGACACTGACGGCGCTTTCCAGGTAAGGCGTAGTAATTCCCTTTTGGATACTGAAACCATTGCAGGACAAAAATACCTTGTCAATATTTATGATATTCAGAATCTCGTTTTTTACCGGGGAAAAAATACTGTGATAGTGATTTCTCAGGATTCCGGCCAGCATGATGATGGTAAAATCAGTATGCTCCTCCAGCCAGGCGGCAAAATGGATATCGTTCAAAATCACGGTGAGATTTTTTCTGCAGTCTAACAGGCGTATCAGCTCAAAGGTGGTGGTTCCGCTTAAGATGGCGATGGTATCCCCGTCTTCGATCAGCTCCAGTGCGGCCGCGGCAATTTCTGCTTTCTGTTTCATCATTTTCGACTTCTTGACCATGGGAAGCAGCTCATGACTCATCTTCGTGCTGCTGATGGCGCCGCCATGGGTTCGTTTGAGCATGCCTGCGTTTTCCAGGTCTCTTAAATCATTCCGGATGGTGGAAGCGGATACTCCAAAGATTTCGCACAGTTCCGGAACTACGATTTTTCCATGAGAATCCAGCAGCTTCAGAATTTGCGTTTTTCGTTCCTCGGCAAAAATGGTGGGGCTGCCGGACTCATTTTTTCCTGACATAACGTTCTCCTTTAGCATTTGTTCTTCTTTCATTTTATCATAAAGTTATCAGTTCTTTCCAGATAAAATACGCGAAATGTAAAAAATATGAAAAATACTGTTTTTTGTATATTATGATGTGTTTTTGCGAATCCATTAAGAAAATGAACAGCAGCTTGACAAACAGAAGTTCCTTTGTTAGTATTATATAGCAACAAACAATAATAATCAACAAATAAAATATTAATAAACGAGAATAAATGAGACTATCTTACTGTCTGTAAGAAACGGTGGAGGAAGAGGAAGAAAAGCAAGGAGCGAGTGATGAAGAGGAACGCATTGTACATTCAATCCGGCGGGCCCACGTCGGTGATTAACGCTTCTGCTTACGGCGTCATTGATGAATGCCGCAGGCATGGGGAGGAGATTGGAAAATTGTATGCCTCTGTGCATGGAATTGTGGGAGTGATGGAGGGGGAATTGTATGATTGCTTTGAGGAGGAGGAAGCACAGCTGGAATTGCTGAAGCAGACGCCGTCCATGGTTTTCGGTTCCAGCAGATATGAGGTGCGGGAGGATACGGACTGCGATTACGAGAAGATATTGGATACGCTGAAACGGTTTCATATTTACTATATTTTTATCAATGGAGGAAACGGTTCGGCGGAGGCGGGAAAGAGGCTGTACGGGTATTTGACCAGGGTCTCCTATGATTTCCGGCTGATGGTAATCCCTAAGACGGTGGACAATGATATTGCAGGAATTGACCATGCCCCCGGCTTCCCCTCGGCTGCCAGACATGTGGCGGTGTCTGTGGCGGAGCTGGTACATGATATGCACACGTACGATACGGACCTGATCATGGTGGCGGAGGTGATGGGACGAAATACCGGCTTTCTGGCTGCGGCGTCGCTGGCCGCCTGCGAGACTGGATATGGACCGGATTTGATCTATGTGCCGGAGGTCACTTTTGATTCGGAGAAATTTGTGAGGGATATCCGGGATATATTGGAGAAAAAGGGAAAATGCTTTGCGGTGGTTCCGGAGGGGGTAAAGACTGCGGACGGAAAATATTTGTTTGAGAGCACTACCGTGAATAAGGCCCAGGACCCTTCCAGGAATATGGGTGGAATTACGCCCTACTTGAACAGTCTTTTGCGGGAGCACTTCACCTGCAAGATTCGCTGTATTGATCTTGGATTGATGCAGAGGTGCGCGATTCATGACGCGTCTTTTGTGGATCTGGAGGAAGCGGAGGCACTGGGAAGAATGGCGGTAAGAAGGACGGTGGAGGGACGGTCCGGGGAGATGGTGACACTGAACCGGAGGGCGGGTTCGCCATCCTATGAGACGGAGCTGACCGGTATTCCGCTGGAACAGGTGGCCGGAAAGGAACGGGTGCTGGAGCTGCGTTATGTGACTTCGGATCAGAATTTTATCCGGAAGGAATATCTCGAGTATATCCTTCCGTTGATTGGAGAACTTCCTGAATATGCGAAGCTGAAGAGGAAACGGGCTACAATATAGATGGTGATTCGTAAAGGAGGAGAATGAAATGTATAATTACAAGGAAATCGGACTGGTAAACACAAAGGAGATGTTTGAGAAGGCCTATCGGGAGGGATATACGGTTCCGGCATTTAATTTTATTTCTATCGAGCAGATGAATGGAATCATGGATGCGGTGATCGAGAAAAAATCGCCGGTGATTTTGCTGGCATCCCCGAATCTGCATCGCCAGCTGGGGCATGAGATGCTGATTCGTGTCGTACAGGCCGGGGTGGACAGGATTAAACATGAGGGATTGCATATTCCGGTGGCGCTCCATCTGGATCACGGTATGAGCTTTGAACACTGTGTGACGGCGATTGAAAATGGTTTTTCTTCGGTTATGATCGATGGAAGCGCACTTCCTTTTGAGGAAAATATCGCTTTGACGAAGAAGGTGGTGGAGTATGCCCATGCTCATGATGTGACTGTGGAAGCGGAGCTTGGTATTTTATCCGGCGCGGAGGAAGAAGGCGCCGCCGGTCATAGGGAGAGCATGTATACAGACCCTGTGATGGCAGAGGAGTTTATCCGCCGTTCCGGCTGTGACAGTCTGGCGATCTCCATCGGTACCTGCCATGGGTTGGTGAAGATGCCGCCAAATCCGGATGGAACGCTGCCAGAGCTGCGGTATGATATTCTGGAGCATATTCAGAGGGAAATTCCGGGCTTTCCCATTGTACTGCACGGCGCGTCCAACATTGCACCGGAGTTTGTGGAGATGATCAATCAGAATGGCGGGGATATCCGGCAGACCGCCGGGGTGCCGGAGGATCAAATCAGCCGGGCAGCCAGGATGGCGGTGTGTAAGGTAAATATCGCTACGGATGGTTGGATCTGTGCACTGGCTCATACCAGGAGAATCCTGGCGGAGAATCCGGGAGCCGTGGACAGTCGGGTGTTTACACTGAAGATTCGTCCGGAACTGAAGAAACTGTATCTGCATAAGATTGACGTGATGGGGTGTGAAGGCAAGGCCTGACCGGAGAAAGGACGGACTGTTATTTGGGAAAAATGTATTTGTGTGTGGAAATCGGCGGAACGAATCTGCGCTATGGAGTGGTGGAGGAGACGTTTCGCCTGCTGGAGTTTGACCTGCTTCCTTCGGCAGGGCTTTCGCAGGCGGAGGATAAGGGCGCATATTTAGAGATGCTGCTGGCTCCTTTGCTGGAAAAGTATGGGAAGAGCAGTTTTCGATGCCTGTCCCTGTCCCTGGCGTCCCTGATGGACCGGGAGCGCACGATCTGCTACAATTCCCCCAATATTAAGGGGTTTGACCATTTGCCGTTAAAGGCTGTTCTGGAGAAACGGATGGGACTGCCGGTAATTATGGAACGGGATGTGAATACTTCTCTGCTTTATGAGATGTGGAAGAATGATCTGAGCCGGGAGGGAATCGTGGTCGGTGTGTTTATCGGCACCGGTTTGGGAAATGCCATGTGTATCGATGGAAAGGTATACACGGGAAGTACAGGTTCCTCCTGTGAATTGGGGCATATTCCGGTTCCCGGTCTGGAGGAAAGCTGCGGCTGCGGAAAGAAGGGCTGCATTGAGCTGAAAGCTTGTGGAAAAGTGCTGGCCCGTATTGCTAAAGAGCGGTACCGTTGCCCTGTACCGGAGATTTTTGTGCGGTATGGAGACCGGGAGGACGTGCGGGAGGTGGTGCAAATGTGTGCGCTGGCTACAGCCACGGAGGTGGCGATTTTGGATCCTGCCTGTGTGATTTTGGGCGGAGGTGTAGCCAAGATGCAGGGATTTCCGCTGGAATATTTCAGAAATACCGTGGCGGAAAACCTGAGGATTCCCAATCCGCGGGCGTCCTTAAAGATAATACCAGCCTCAGGCGATGCCCAGGCTGGTATTGTGGGAGCTGCTATTCATGCCGGCAATCAAAAGCTGTAGGGTTAGACCGGCGGGAAATATCGTCCTGTATTTGCAAAAATTTCGGCAATGGCTACGATAGCCGCGCCGTGTACCATGGAGTCCCGGCCGGTAAGGCTTAAGGAAATTTTTGTACCCTTGTAAATTTCCGGCAGCAGGTGCTCTTTTACGTTTTCCGTGATCCGTGTGAGCATGAGCTTGGGTGCAATATGGGACATTTCATCTCCCAGCACCACGATGGAAGGGTTAAAGCTGTTGATAATGTTGACCACGCCGATGGAAAGAATATCACAGGTTTTCAAAAATTCTTCTTTCACTGTCTCGTTTCCGGATTTCATCAGGAGGACGATATCGGAGAAGGATAAAGGTTCTTTTGGTTTTAATGCTTCATTGACCATGGTGGAAAAGGCGATGGAGGAGCAATAATTTTCCAGGCAGCCCCGGTTTCCGCAGGCACAGGGGGGGCCATTGAAATTTACGCAGGTATGGCCAATCTCCCCGGCGATACCTTCCGTACCCCTGAGAATCTCGCCGTTATTGATAATGCCTGCGCCTACGCCCTGCCCGATGGCGATGTAAACCAGCATCTGGTTTTGCAGATTCTCACTGCTGTTCCAGTATTGGGCCAAAGCGGCGGCGTTGGCGTCCTGCTCTATAAACACAGGAAGGCGAAAATGTTCCTCAAACAGTTCCTTTACCGGAATTTTGTTCCATCCCAGGACACCGGTCATGATCTCGATGCGCCCGGTTTTTGTGCTGTAGGGACCGGGGAGTGCCACGCCAACTGCGATAATCCGGCGCTTCTCACATTGAGCGATCAGTCGGTTGCCGTCCCGGATAATTTTTTCTATGGTATTTGCCGGAGCCTGCTGGGGGGGAATAGATCTCCGGTTGACGATAACGGAGTTGCCGGACAGGTCGAAGATGCCTACGGAATAGTTTTTCCGGGCAATACGCACCGCCAGTACACCGAAATCTTCGTTGTTAATGGAGACGCCGATGGAACGTCGTCCCCGGTCTCCAGTGAGAAAGCCTACCTCCTTTACCAGACCGCAGTTGATAAAGTCATTCATCATATTGGTGATGGTAGCCTGTTTTAGCTGGGAAAGCTTAGCCAGCTGAGCTCTGGAACAGACGCCTTCTTTGCACAAAAGCTTTAGAACCAGGCTTCGGTTTATACTTTGAATTTTTTCTTGATTGTAGCCGACAAAAGGGTTAAACATGAAAGCCTCCGTGAGCATAAAAAACAAAGGGCGTAAGGCCGGGAGTTTCGCTTGAACGAAAACCGCAGATGTACTGCCCTTGTATATCGATGCCGTTTCTTTAAATAAAATTAAGATAGAGTATGATAATATCTTATTCATTGGGCGGACAAAAGTCAATATTTGTTTTGGGAATGACGGGTAAAATGCTAAGGGTAATTCGGGAATAGAAACAAAAGTTGTGCAATACAGACAAAAATGTCATGGAGAAATTAGCAATAAAAACAAATATAATAGCAAAATTCAAGTTCTAATTGACTTTTTCCCAACGAGTGGTATAATGAGACTTAACCAATAAATTAAACGGATTAATGAATAAATCGGATTAATAAAAACGGCGTGGCAGGATTAAGAACCGCTGACCGGAACCCGATTAGAATGGTCCGTACCTATGAAAAGGAGAAGTGACTATGAAAAAGAAAATTGTTGCAACACTGATGGCAGCAGCTATGATGGCAACGACTCTGGTATCCACTGCTTTTGCGGAAGGTACTATTGCGGTTCCGGAGGGAGTGGATCCTTCTGAGTATCACCTGGCAATCTGCATCCATTCTATGGATAATGAATATTGGGCACAGGAAGCAGCAGGCGCACAGCTGGCGGCGGCCGCATATGGCGTAGAGAGTGAAATCCTTACCTGCGACAGTGATGATAACAAGCAGCTTCAGGGAATCAAAGACTTCATCGCGCAGTACGGTGACAAGGCTCTCTTTGTAGTAGACCCCTCCTCCACAGCCAATACGGTGAATATTGCAGAGGTTTGTGAAGATGCAGGTGTTTATGTAACGATTTTGGCACATAGAGCAGAGGGACTGTATCCTGCAGATTATCCTCATTTCGTAGCCAGCCTGATGCTGGATGATATGGCCATTGGTAAAGCTACCGCTACCGCACTGTTCGAGTCCATCGGCGGCGAAGGTCAGGTAGTTGAGCTGCAGGGCCTGCTGGGAGACGACTCCGCGACCAACAGACATGCCGCATTCGAGGCAGCTTTAGCGGATTATCCGGACATTGAGGTAGTTGACTCTCAGACTGCAAGCTGGAGCCAGTCTGACGCTATGACCCTGGCTGAGAACTGGATTGTAAATTATCCGGATCTGAAGGGTGTGTTCTCCGCGAATGATACGATGGCTCTTGGCGCTGTGGAAGCTTTGAAGAATGCCGGCAAGAATGGTGAGATCAAGGTCAGTGGATGCGACGGCATTGAGGCTGCTCTGAATTCCGTAAAGGACGGAGATATGGTAATCACCAATGCGAACGACGGATACTGCATCGCCGGTTATGGCGCAGCTTACTCCATCCAGGCTGCTCTGGGTATGCTGGATGTGGAAGCAATGGACGCTGCGGATCGTATGATCTTCTGTAAGACCACCCTGGTGGATGCGGAGAATGCGGATGATATCATTGCAAAATTCATTGAGACCGGAGACCCGGGATATGATTATTCTGATCTGAGCGCTTGCTTCAGTGCTTACCAGGAAGCGGAATAAGATCTGGTAACTGAGAACGAATCGTTATGCTTATATAGCTGGAGGGCTGCCTGCATACTGCGGCAGCCCTTTTTAAAAGATAAACGGTACTACCGTTATGACAAAGAATACGCGAGGATATAAGATGAAGAATAAGTGGAGTGAAATGCTGGATACACTTTCCGTGGACCAGCAGTTCGTTGTGAAAGCAGAAAATGATGCCAAAATGGATAAGGTGAGACGTTTCGCACCGTTGATCCTTCTGGTTGTCATGACGGCAATCGGCGCAGTTTCCCAGAAAAACTTCTTTTCCTGGGCAAATATTGTAAATATTATGTACCAGATGTCCATTCCTCTGGTAATTTCTGTGGGCCTCAGCTTTGTGCTTCTGCTGGGAAGTATTGATCTTTCCATTGAGGGCATGATGGGATTTGCGGGGTCCTTTGTTGCGTTTCTGGTAGCCAATAAATCGAACGGAAACAATTTTGGTATTCTGGGGGTTTTACTGGTGGTATTAATCGGAGCAGCGGTGGGAGCAGTTACCGGTATTCTGCATACGAAGGCCAGAATTGCCAGCTTTATTGTTACTTACGCAGTGGGATCGATCATGGCAGGCATTGCGGTGCTGGTCTACCGGGGCACACCGATTCAGGTGACGGACCAGATGTTTGTCGCAATTTCTCAGGGAAAGCTGTTTGGCATTCCTTATATTACGCTGATCGCGTTTGCCGTATTTCTGGTGGGTGCAGTAATAATGAATTATACGGCCTTTGGACGGGCGGTGTTCGCCATCGGTGATAATGAGACGGCGGCAGCCTCTGCAGGGATTAATATTGCGAGAGCGAAGATCAAGGTATATGCTCTGTGCGGCTGTACTGCGGCTATTGCGGGTGTTCTTCAGTGTATGCGCTTAAAGCTGGGGCAGTCTTCTCTGGGGACGAATCAGATGTTTCCGGTGGTAACGGCCATTGTATTAGGCGGCGGTTCTGTCAGCGGAGGCAAAGGCGGTTCTTTGCAGTCCTTTGTGGGTGTGCTGATCTACGCGGAGCTGGCTAACTGGCTGACATTGATGGGTGTGGATACAAACATGAAGAAAGTAATTCAGGGCGTTATCATTATTATTGCGGTGGCTCTGACTGTGACCCACGACCGTAAGACGGTTGCGAAGTAGGAGGATGGATATGGCGGACATTTTATTTGAAACAAAGGGCGTTGGAAAAATATATGGAACCAATACGGTCCTCCACGACATTGATATGAAGATTCACAGCGGCGAGGTAATTGGGCTGATCGGTGAAAACGGTGCAGGTAAATCTACACTGATGAAATTGATTTCCGGCGTGGAAGCTCCCTCCATGGGGGAAATGTTTTATATGGGAAAGCCCTATAAGGCTACTTCCATCATTAATGCCAATCAGCAGGGCATCGGAATGGTATTCCAGGAACAGTCTCTGGTTGCGAATCTGACTATCGCACAAAATATTTATCTGGGCCGGGAGAAAAAATATTCCAGCGCCGGAATTGTGAACTGGGGAAGAATGAACCGGGATGCCAGGACTGCGCTGGAACGAATGGATCTGGATGTGGATCCGGGCAAAAAGGTGCGGGATATTGATATGGCCACCCGGGAGATGGTGGAGATTGCCAAGGTACTGGATGTGGTGACGGAGGCCGCCGAGGGGCGTGCAATCATTTTGCTGGATGAGCCTACCACAGTATTCTCTGATGATGAAATCCAGGAGATGTATAAGCAAATCCGCAAGATGAAGGCGGCAGGTAATGGCATCGTTTTTATTTCCCATCATTTGGATGAAATTCTGGAGATTACGGATACCATCTATGTATTTAAGGACGGAGAGGAGACGGCAGTGTTTCCAACGAAGGAAGCGGACATGAACGTGCTTTACGAGAAGATGGTGGGACGTTCCACCACGGGAGAGTTTTACGTGGAGGCAAAACAGACGGTTCCGGAAAAGGATGTGGTGCTAAAGGTGCAGGATCTGAGCCTCTTCGGAGCTTTTAACCATGTCAGCTTTGAACTTCACAAGGGTGAGGTACTGGCGCTGGCCGGTCTGGACGGTTCCGGAAATGAGGATGTCTGCAATGTGCTGGTGGGACAGGAAGCGCCTACGGCGGGGAAGATTCTGATGAATGGCAAGGAGGTTCGGTTCGCCAACTCCTACCAGGCCAGAAAAAATGGTATTTTGTCTGTTCCGAAGGACCGCCGGGATGAGGGTATGGTTAGTATTTTGTCTATTGAGGACAATATCACTATTTCCAGCTGGAATCATTTGAAGCAGGGGCCTTTGCTGTCATCGAAAAAGCTGAAGGCTGCGGCGGAAAAGTGGATAAAAGAAGCCAGAATCAAATGTCCGGGATTGAAGGCCCGTATTTCCCAGTTGTCCGGTGGTAATGCTCAGAAGGTGATTTTTGCCCGGGCGCTGGAAAGCGGATGCCAGGTATTGATCCTGAACCATCCTACCAGAGGTGTGGATATCGGCGCGAAGCAGGAGATATACCGTCTGATCAGAGAGATGACAGAGCAGGGCCATGCCATTATTGTTCTGGGTGATACGCTGGATGAATGCCTGGGATTAGCCAGCAAAGTGATTGTATTCCGGGACGGTATGGTCAGCGGTTCCTTTGATTGCCCTGTGGATGGGAAACCGTCTCAGCAGGAAGTCGTTCATTTCATGATGTAGGAGGTTGAAACTATGACGCAGAAGAAAAAATTCAGTTTATCTGATTATTCGCAGTATATGGTGGTGTTCAGC
Organism: uncultured Lachnospiraceae bacterium; assembly: GCA_946549155.1. Classification (GTDB taxonomy): domain Bacteria; phylum Bacillota; class Clostridia; order Lachnospirales; family Lachnospiraceae; genus Merdiplasma. The sequence continues at coordinate 13,685 of CAMNQN010000043.1, forward strand.
ATCATATTGGTGTTTGTGATTTTCACCATACTGAATCCGAAATTTATCAGTGCATACAGCCTCCAGAATATGATGGTGGAAGTGTCGCCGTTGATTTTGCTGGCCTGTGGGCTTTCTTTTATCATCTATACGGGAGGTATTGATCTGGGCGCAGGCGCAATGGTATCTGCCACCTGCGTAATCAGTGGTCTCTATGTGACAAGGTTTGGCAATGGGATTATCCCGATTATGCTGTTGGTGGGAGCGGTTTTGGGCCTGCTTAACGGTGTGATTGTGACCAAATTGAAGATACCGTCTTTTATTGTGACACTTTGCACGCAGAACTTGTGGGCTTATATTGCATTGACGCTGTGCCCCAATGGTTCGGTGGCCATTGATTTGCAGCTTCGGAAAACGCTGAAATGGATGACGGCGAAAGCGGCCGGGATTCCAGTTATCTTTTTCTTTGCCCTGGCGGCAGTGGTGATTCTTTTTATTTTCCAGCAATACACGACCTCCGGGCGTTCTATCTTCGCGGTGGGTGCTAATATCCGGGCAGCCAGACTGGCTGGTGTGGATACAGACCGTGCGCAGATTATGGCGTTTGTTGTGAGCGGGTCCTGCAGTGCGCTGTCAGGAGCGTTCTATGCTTACAAGCAGCTGTCTGCAGTGCCTACCATCGGTGATGCCCTGACGCTGTCGGCCATTGCGTCCATTGCACTGGGAGGAACCTCCATGGCAGGAGGCCGCGGAAGCGTGCTGCGAACAGCAGTGGGTGTGGTGACGATCACGGCGATTACCTCCGGACTGAACATGATGGGTGTGGATCCGCTGTGGAAGGATATTATTATCGGTGTGATTTTGATCGCGGCAGTATATCTGAATTCTGATACGAAAGGGAGAGATATTATTATCAAGTAATATCCACTGAACGGCAATGCAGATGGAGGTGAGTGGGCATGAGATATGTGGCAGGGATTGATCTGGGCACATCCAGTACAAAAACGGTGATTATGGATCTGGAGGGAAGGATTGCCGGCATCGGGCATGGCAGTTATGAGATACAGATTCCGGTGATGTCCTATGCGGAGCAGGATCCTAGGCAGTGGTGGGAGGCGGTAAAGCGCTCTATCGGGGAGGCCTGTGCCAACGCGAAGCTTTCTCCCTCGATGATTGAGGGAATTGGGTTTTCCGGGCAGATGCATGGCCTGGTGGCTCTGGATGAGAATAAGAAGCCAGTGGGGCCGGCGGTTATTCATCTGGATCAGCGCTCTGCTGTAGAGTTGCCACGGATTCGGCAGTTGGCGGGAGATTTGATGACGGAGGAGCTTTTGAATGTTCCCAGTGCGGGAATGATGATCAGCACGCTGTACTGGATGAAGGAACGCTGGCCGGAAAAATATGAGAAGATTCGCTATGTAATGTCTCCCAAGGATTATATCCGTTTTTGCCTGTGCGGTGAGATCGGGACAGAGTGTACGGATGCAGGCGCGACGCTGGCGTTTTCTGTAAAGCAGCGGAAATGGTGCAGTGCGCTGTTTGACCGGCTGGGGATTCGCAAGGACATTTGGCCTAAGGTATACGAAAGCTATGAGGTGGCAGGGTATGTGAGCGCCCCGGTGGCCCGGGAAACGGGATTGTCGGAGCGGACGGCGTTGGTCTACGGGGCCGGAGACAGTATGGCCGCTCTGACGGGAAATGGTGTCATCGAGAAGGGAATCATGGCTTGTAATATTGGTACCAGTTCTCAGCTGGCGGTGGTGGCGGATGTTCCGGTATTTGACAGACAGCTGCGGATTCAGACCTGGTGCCACACAGTGGCGGGACGCTGGGTGGTACAGAGCGGTACATTAAATGGAGGCAGTACCTTAAGCTGGCTGCGTGACAAAATTTTGAAAAGCAAAAAATCCTTTGGGGAACTGGACCGGGAGGCGGGAAGTGTGCCGGCGGGGGCAGACGGACTGTTTTTTATTCCCTATTTGGCAGGAGAAAGAACTCCCTATAATGATCCTTATGCCAGGGGCATTTATTTTGGACTGGGAATGAAGCATGAGCAGGCGCATTTGGTGCGGGCCACAATGGAAGGGGTACTGTTTAATCTGAGGGAGTGCCTGGATATTCTGGATGAGATGCAGGTGAGCCGGGAACGGTTGATTGCTTCCGGCGGAGCAGCCAGAGGAGCTACCTGGAAGCATATACAGGCAGATATTCTGAATATGCCGGTGTATACCACAAATGTGGAGGAGGAGGCCTGTCAGGGAGCAGCTATCCTGGCAGCGGTAGGAATCGGAGCTTACAAGAGTGTGCAGGAGGCCTGTCAGGCCATTGTGACCATGGGAGATGAGGTGGTGGAGCCGACAGCGGAGCATGTGCGGATTTATCAGGAGAAGCAGGAGATGTTCCGGGAGCTGTATTTTAAGGTGAAAGATCTGTATCCCCAGATACGGTGAAAATGATATTAAATGAGTCGGATGTTTGTTAAGACGGCCCGGTTCCCTTTTGCGGAAAGTTCCGCGGAGGAAGCCGGGCCGTCTTTTTTACTCTTCAAGCACCTGGATCTCCAGATAATCGAAATCAATCTCGTCTATGAAATTATCCTGATAGAACCGGGCCTTACTGTGGCGCTGAAACTCTTTTATGGTAGCATCCAGCCAGATGGGCTTGCTCAGGTCGAAAGAAAGGCACAGCTCGTCCAGACAGCGGAAAATTTTGTGGGTACGGGTGTCCTCCCGGTCATCGGTGACCACGGTATCCTGCAGCAGATGATTATCTTTCCAGATTTTACCCCATAATCTCATACTTTGTTCCTCCTGTATAATGAATTTAATGGGTTCGGACGGGGCCGGGTTTGAACCCTGGCTGAATATATTCTGCCAGGGTTTCATCTGTCCCGGCGGCGTATTCGTAGTATTCCTCGCTGTCGAAGAATTCATAGGTGACGGAGGAAATTTCCGCTATGTGGGAAATGGCTTCGTCCTTGCTGTTCCAGTCGCCGGAGAGGACGCAGAGAATGTAATCGGATTTCTCACCGTAGATGATGGCAATGTCGTTTTCCACGGTATCCATCTCTCCGGTTTTATTTCCTACCTCCACGCCTTCCGGAAGTCCTGCGGGAATCTTGTAGCGGGTATCCTGTTTCAGCATCATGGCTTCGATTTCGTTGCATATCTGCCGGGACCCGAAGGTGCGGTGGTATACCTGTTCCAGCAGCGCGCCGCAGTCCTTGGCGGATACCTGGTTGGAATGCTCGGAGTCAAGGATGGTACTGGCATCGTTGAAACCGTTGTACTCATGGGTTTCTCCGCTGTAGTTTTGGGATGCGATGTACTGGTTTACTTTTTCGATGCCCTCGGTGAAGTCTCCGTCTCCCAGCAGAGATAACAGGCGGTTGGAGTCGGAATTGCTGCTGTAGGAAATCATATTATTCAGAAGATCCACCACCTCCTGGGTGCGTTCCAGCCCGCCGGTGCGGATTGCTTCGTACACAGTGCCCATAATGAAAAGCTTCATTACGCTGGCGGATTTCATGGGCGTATCGTTGATGATAAAAGTATCCCCGGTGGTCAGATTTTTTACATAGACGGACCACCGGCCGCTGTAGGATTCTGTCAGGCCCGTAAGCCTGGCCTCCAGGGTACGGATGGTCATAGGTATGGGAGGCAGTGGGAAGGCATTAAGCTCCCGGTAATCCTTCAGGATGCGCAGTGCCGCCGGTGCGGCCGCTTCATTGGCGACAGAAGGTTTTGCGTCATCGGCGGCAGTGGGTTCGGAATCGCTTTCCGCTGTGTTTTCTTCGGGCGCAATGTCATTTTTGCCAGCAGAGGCCATATTTGTTTCGGACATATATTCCATATCGTTTCCGGCAGAGTGTTCTGTCCCGGCATCTGTTCTGACCTCGTCGGGCGCCAGTTTTGATATATCCCAGGCGAAAGAAAATTCTTTTCCGTATTGGATTCGCATCAGCTTCAGCGTGTCGGAAAGATGAGCAAAAGCGGATGCATCGCCTGCCGTTTTCGTGGCTGCTTCGGTCTGCGCATCCGATTTGGAGTTTTGCTTTATTTCAGAATTTATCCCTGTCTCAGAAATCTGCTCCGTTTCGGCCATTTCTTTCATGGCAGCCCTGGATGGGTCTGTACCGCAGGCAGAAAGTCCCAGAGCAGCAGCCAGAGAGAGGAGGGCGGGAACCGCCATGCAGCTTCGGCGGCGCGGCCATTTTATTTTCTGGTTCATATGTAGATACCTCAAAGTTTTACGCGTAAGTATTTTGCAGATTACAATTTTTCCTACATAATAACACTTACCGGGGAGAGTTGTAAAGTTTTGCGGGGAGGAAATAAATAGGGAATGTGAACGAGTTATTGTTCAGGTGGCAATGTTCTTCGTGTTTTGTTAATTAACCGGACGCAGGGTGAGGCGGAACGGCAGGGCCACATACCTCTGGAAAATATCTCCGGATGCCAAGAAAAACTAAGA
>CAMNQN010000044.1 GCA_946549155.1 uncultured Lachnospiraceae bacterium
AGGGTTAGGAAATCGGATAGAAAGATAAAGGTTTTGTATGTGGTTTTGAAGGTATGTACTTATATCTTCATATTTGTAAATGCGGAAGTGGCGGAATTGGCAGACGCGCAGGCTTCAGGTGCCTGTGGTCGTTAAGATCGTGTGGGTTCAAGTCCCATCTTCCGCATTTTTGATTCATGTAAAATATGCTTTTGGTGAAAAGAATTATATTTCACTTCAATGATAAATCAGTTCGTGAAGCTGTGAGGAGGAGGTTTCCTCCGGCCTGGTTTCGTGAATGATTTCTCCATTTCTTAAAATCAAAATACGGTCGCACATTCCCAACGCTTCCTCGATATCTGAGGTAAACAGTAAAATCCCATTTTTTTCGTAGGCCAGTTCTGTCATCAGATTATAGATCTGGATTCTGCCTGCGCGGTCCACATCACGTGTCGGTTCATCCAGTACAAAAAACTGCGCACCGGAGAAAACGGATTTTGCGAAAACAATCTTTTTCTGTATTCCCTTGCTCAGTGTCTTGATTTTTTCGTTGTTTTTTTGTTCATCAATGCCGAGGCGGCTGACGATATCACAGGAACAGCGTTTCATTTTCCTTTTGGAGATAAAAAATGGAAAATGTCGATAGGTTACTGCCTGGAGGTTGCTTAATGTGACATTGTCCTGTATGGACATCTGCGGGATCAGCCCCTGGAAAACGGAACTGCTGGAAATCATGGAGATCCCGTATCTTTTAGCGGCAGCCGGGCTGGAAATCTTTAAATTCACCTGATTGAAAAAGGTCTCACCTTTGTCAGGCGTAAAAAATCCGCAGATGGTTTTGGCCAGAGTAGTGCGACCGGAGCCGCTTGCTCCCAAAAGGCCGATCATTTCCCCCTGATACACCTCCAGAGAAATATGCTTGAGAATATTTTTATAGCAAAGACTTTCACATTTGTAGAGAAGAGGTCCCCGGGAAAGGGGAAGCTTTGGGTAAGGGAAAGGGCTTCTGGAGTCGAAGGCGGACGTAAAGTCACCTTCCGTTGACTGTTGGGAAGTGAAAAGTTTCCCTTCTTTGATAAACAGAAGGGAATCAGCCAGCTTCTGCAGCCGGAAATAGTTTTGGGAAGCGAAAAGAATAGAGATTCCTTCGCCGGAAAGACGGCGCAGAAGGTGAATAAAAATTTTAGCTTCTTCATCATCCATGTCAGTAAAACAGTCGTCCATCAATAAAACCCGGGCGGAGCGCACTGCGGCGTTTAAGACCAGCAAAAGATAACGTTTGGCCGGAGTGAGTGATGCTACGGGAGCCTTAAGATCTATATCGCAGCCGTAATATTTCAGCAGTTTGCCCGCTGCTTCCATAATTTTCTCTTGACGGTAGCTTCCCAATGTCTTTTTCAGGGTGACTGCCGGATGTGTGCAATGGGAATAGGTCCCAAGGAAGATATTTTCCGCGATGGAGAGATGGGGGAGTGCCTGTTCTTCCCCGAAAATAGCCAGTATTCCCAGGGCAGCAGCCTGGGAGGGATTATGAAAGGAAATGTTTTTGCCCTCCAGGGTAAAGAATCCGCTGTCTATGGGAGTAATTCCAGCCAATGCTTTGATCAGCGTGCTTTTGGAGGACGCGTTGCTTCCGTAAATACCCAAAATCTTTCCCTGTTCAAGAGATAGTGAGACATCGTCTAAAAGCGTTTGGGAATCTACAGTTTTTTTTAAGTGAATTGCCTCGAATACGGTATTGGACATGGATACCCCCCCAATCAGGTAGTTTTTAAATCGTAGGTCGTAAATACTTTAATAAGGTGCTGGCTGAAATAGTCGATGTAATCCTCTGGCATTCGCTCGTCAGAGACGATGATATCTGCACTTTCCAGCGGAGTGAACGGATAAAATGCATTCTTATTGAAGCATTCGCTTCCGGCAGCCAAAATTTTTTGATCAGCTTGTTCCAGGACGGTGCGGTAGATATTGCGGGTGTCAGAATCCCGCAGACAGAAGCCGGAGTTGAATTTTATGGCGTCAGCGCCCAGGATGGCTTTATCATAGTTGATGTGCTGAAGGAATTCTTGGGTTTCTGCTCCCCTTAGCATACAGATGTCCTGCTCCTTGTGAATGGTGCCTCCGGGTACGATTACCTTCAGGTCCGGGTTTTCGGACAGGAGCAGGGAGGCTGTCAGGTTATTGGTGACGATGGTCAGATATTTTTTGGACAAAAGCTGTGAGGCGATGGAGGTGCACAGCGTATGTGTCAGTGATTTACATCTCCCATCGTCTGGAGGAGCTGCCGCTGATTGCGGATCGGGTCAGCGCTATGCGGGATGGACATATGGTAGGGCAGCTTTCGAAAGCAGAAATTAAAAAAGAGGTAATTACCAGGTTGATGATTGGCCGGGATCTGAAGGAGCAGTTCCCGAAGGTGGAGCGGGAAATTAAGGATACTATCCTGGAGGTAAAGCATCTTTCACGGAAGGGAGTTTTGCAGGATATCAGTTTCTCTCTTCGGAGAGGGGAGATACTGGGATTTTCCGGTCTGGTGGGTTCAGGCAGAACGGAGCTTCTTCGGGCAGTGCTTGGAATGGACGGAATTGACAGCGGGGAGATCTGGCTGGAGGGCCGGAAAGTGGAACCGAAATCTGCATTGAAATCCAAGGAAGCGGGTATTGTAATGGTGCCGGAGGAGCGCAAGACCCAGGGCCTGGTGCTGTCTATGTCGGTGGCGGACAATGTGACGCTTCCATATTTAAAACAGTTCAGTAAAGGAGGATTTTTGAATCAGAAGCGGGTTCGCAGGCTGACGGAGGAGTTGATTGCGAAGTTCGAGATTCATCCGGCGAACCAGGAAATCCGCACATTGAATATGAGCGGTGGAAATCAGCAGAAGGTGTCTATTGCGAAATGGGTTTATGAGAAGCATAAGGTAATCGTATTTGACGAACCCACAAGGGGCGTGGATGTGGGGGCGAAAGCAGAGATATATCGTATCATGCAGAATATCGCCAGAGAGGGAGTCGGCATCATTATGATTTCTTCGGAACTTCCGGAGATTATCGGAATGAGTGACCGGGTGATTGTGATGCGGGAAGGCAGGATTACCGGTGAACTGAAAATGGGAGAATTCACGGAGCATACCATTATGCAGTATGCGTTTTGAATTAAGAGGAAAATTAAAGGAGAAGACTATGAAAAAAAATATTTTTAAAGGCAAGGTGGGAGGCGCGCTTTGTGGGGAAGAAATGGTGAAGCAGCTGGACGGTAAGGGAAAAATTGTGATCCTGGATGCTACGCCAGGGCGGGATGTGATGCAGGCCCGTGTGGATGGATTTAAGAGCGTTATCGAAGAAAATGAGGGAATCGAGATTGTAGCGGAGCAGATCGCCAATTCGGACCGGGCGGAGGCTGTTACGGTGATGGAGACGATTTTGCAGGCCAATGCGGAGATTGACGGTGTGTGGGCGGCTAATGACGAGATGGCGCTGGGAGCAGTGGAAGCATTACGGGCACTGGGTATGGAAAAGGATGTGGTAGTAGGCGGATTTGATGCCACAGATGATGCAGTGGATTCGGTGAATGCCGGAGAAATGAACTTTACTGCGAATCAGATCCCTTATGAGATTGGTGTGCGTGCCATTGCTGTTTCCTATATGCTGGCGAAGGATATGGAGATTCCGGCGGAGGATATTTCCCTTCCCATGAGCATGATCAGCCAGGATAATGTGGAGGAATATCTGAGTGAGCAGAAAGCGCAGCAGGCGGCTGTGATCCAGCAGGTGATGGAGGAATATGGCCTGAACTGACAATCGTGTGGAGAAATGCCGCAAAATCGGTCTGCATTTTGCGGCATTTGGCCTTGTGCAGGTAAGAACCAGGAGGGATTTGCTATGGAAACTACATTTGAGATATTACAGATTCCGGAATATGATCTGGAAGCTTTTATGAAGTCCATCACCTATCAGCCAAAGGGCATGTCTGTGAGCCTGGCAAGGCAGATGGTGACGGAAGAGGGGGAAAAATTGCCGGCGCCGCTGCGGGAGGCCCGCATTCTGCGCAAAGCCCTGGAGCTGCTTCCTATTGGAATCAATTCCGATGATCTGATTGCCGGGAACTATGGGGAAAAATTTGCAGATGAAGAATACTTGAGACAGGCGAGGGAGGCGGATGAGCGGGAGTTTGACCTGAGCGTGGAATATAAATACCGCTCAGAGGAGGAGAGAATTGCCAGCAGCCGGTATTTGCTGTTTGGTATTTACACGCCTTCCCATACGACGGTCAATTACCCCCTGATTTTGCGAGCGGGGTTAAAGCACTATGAAAAGCAGATCCGGGAGCGGTTAAGCGTCTCGGAGGAGACGGATTATGCCTGTGCCTACTGGAAGGCCATGCTGGAATGTATTGATACGGTGCGCATGTTTGAAAACCGTTATGTGGACCGAATCGGGGAACTGCTGGAGGGCTGCGACAGTGAGGAGAGAAGAGCGCAGCTGGAGCGGATGAGAAAAGCCCTTCGGAAGGTGCCCTATGAGCCGGCAAAGAATCTGTTCGAAGCTCTTCAGGGCATGTGGATTATCCATACGGTAACGCCGGCTTCCGACCGATCCTGGGCATCTGTTTCTCTAGGGCAGATGGATGTATTTTTGCTGGATTATTACAAAAGCTGGCTGCAGGAGGGGCATACAAGGGAAGAAGCCATGGAACTGTTCGGCGCGTTTTTTAAGTTGCTGGATTCCTACGGAGATGGTTCCGGTACACTGAATCTGGGACCGGACTGGAATGAACTGTCCCTGCTGCTTTTGGAGGTGGAGAAGAGAGAGCGGCTGAGGGCACCCATAATTGCGGTGAGAATGCGGAAGGACACACCGGAGGAAATCTACCGGGCTGCGGTGGATAAAACCCTGTTTCAGATTGGGCAGCCCACTTTTTACGGGGAGGGATCCTGCGTAAAGGCCATGAAATACAGAGGAATACCAGAGGAGGAGGGTCATGCCATCAACAGTTGTATGGGAATGGCGGTGCCGGGAAAAGAGATTGCTGATATGTGGGGCTGCTGCGTCAATATGTCCCTGCCTCTGGAGCTGGCGCTGAATCATGGAAAACCGCTGCACGGAACTTTGCCAGATTCTCTGGCGGCCTATGTGGACAGTGTCCCGGTGACAGAGCCTGCGGATATGGGCAGCATTCGTCTCGCCTATGAGGCCTATATGCAGGCGGTGGTCAGCTATGTAGCGCACCAAAATCTGACGAAGGCCGCATGGATTGCGCTGAACCGGCCCAATCCCTTCCTGTCCATGCTGACAGAGAATTGTATTCTGTATGGACGGGACAGGGCGCACAGTGCGGTTTCAGCTCTTGGATCGGAGGCACGTGCTTTCTGGCCGGAAAAAGAGTATGATTTTGAGAATGCCAGGAAGGGAAGAGGCGCAGTTTACCACAATGTGACAGTGCTGGCCATGGGATTTGCCCATGCGGCGGATGCATTGACTGCGCTGGAGACCCTGGTATTTGAGGAAAAAAGGTATACTGTCGGGGATTTTTTGCGGGCGGCGGCGGACAATTACAGCGGGGAGGAACGAAATGCCCGGCTTTACGCGGAACTGATGCATTGCGGAAAGTACGCGGCAGGCTGCGAGCGGGCGGACCAGAACGCGTCTTTTGTGCTGAATGCGCTGGCGGATGCCTGTGAGACAAATTACCGGGGCAACATCCGTTTTCTTCCCACCTGCCATACCATTGATTCCAATGTGCAGTTTGGAAGCTGTGCTTATGCGGGACTGGATGGACGTCGGGACGGCGAGGCTTATGGGAAAAATGCGGGGCCGGTGCTGAAGGCGATCAAAAATACGCCAGTGGATTTGATGCTGGGGGAGGCAAAGCTGCCCAACGAGCGCTTCAGCGGCGGAATGCCCATCGACGTTTATGTGCCGGACAATATTCTGGACGGCGGAGAGAACCGGGACAAATTTATTCATCTTCTGCGCACCTACTTTGAGCTGGGCGGGATGCAGGTACAGGTGAATAATGTGGATGTGGAGCTGTTAAAGAAGGCCTATGCGGAGCCGGAAAAATATTCCCAGGTGATTGTCCGAAAGGGCGGTTTCAGTATTTATTTTACGGATATGTTCCGGGAAGTACAGAAGGATATGATTGAGCGGTTTGAGATGGAGTTGAAGGGTTGATGAAGCTGTTTGATATTCAGCATTTCTGCGTACAGGACGGACCGGGAATCCGCACGACGGTCTTTTTGAAGGGATGTCCGCTTCGTTGCCGGTGGTGTCATAATCCGGAATCTCTGCATCAGGGGAAGCAGCTTTTCTTCTATCGGGATAAGTGTGTAAATTGCGGAGGATGTGTCCTGGCTTGTGAAAACGGGGCTCACACATTCTGCGAAGGGAGACATATTTACAGGAGAGAGGAGTGCAGACAGTGCGGGGCCTGTGTGAAAGCCTGTGCCAGCAGGGCGTTGGAGCTCTCAGGATATGAATGGGACGCTCAGCAGATATTTGCGCAGATCTGGCGGGACCGGGCCTTTTACGGAAGGGACGGAGGGGTCACCTTCAGCGGCGGGGAGCCTCTGCTGCAGCATGAGGAGCTTAGAGGTATCCTGAGAAAATGCAGGGAGCAGAAGATTCACACGGCGGTGGAAACCTCCCTGTTCCTTCCGGAAGCCGTGGTGCGGCAGGCGGACGAGACGGTGGATTTGATGATTTGTGACTATAAGATTGCGGATTCTGAGGTTCACCGGGTGTATACCGGGGTGGACAATGAAAGAATCCTTTCAAATCTGGCCTGTTTATTAGAGCGCAGGGCAGAACGGATGTGGGTGCGGACGCCGGTGATTCCGGGGGTAAACGACCATAGGGAGAACATGGAAGCCATGGGCCGCTTCCTGTCCGGCTACCCCATTGCCAGGGTAGAGCTTCTGCCGTTTCATGATATCGGGCAATCCAAGTACGAGGCGCTGGGAGAGGACTACGATTTCGCAGGGGCGGAGCTGATCACGAAGGAACGCATGGAGGAATTTCGGAGGATCCTCCGCAGGATGGGGGTGGAGAACGTAGTTTAAAGATAGCCAGGTGGCGGGTTTGTTTTTTCGCGTTTTGTTAATTAGTAGCCCGTCTTTTCCTGCGTCCGGGTAATTAACAAAACGCGAATATGCGCAAAAAGTAATTAAAAATTGAAAAAAGGACTTGACTTTTCCGGATGATATTGGTATTATATGACCTGTGAGTTGCGAAGTATACGAGTAATGAACGCGCGGAAGTGGCGGAATTGGCAGACGCGCAGGCTTCAGGTGCCTGTGGTCGTTAAGATCGTGTGGGTTCAAGTCCCATCTTCCGCATAAAAAAAGGATTTCTGAGCGGTCAGAAATCTTTTTTTTTGCAAAAAAAATAGTTCTGTAGAAATAAGCCAGGTGTTGAATTGACAGGAGGAAAAAATATGTCAAGAAGGTACGATGATAACCCGTTAATGAATCATAATTATAACGGCAATAATCGGGGACCAAGCTGGAAAAAGATCCTGGGGATCAGCCTTTGCGTGATTCTGGGTATCGTAGCGGTAGGCGGCGGCGTGATTTACTATGTGGGACATAATCTGATTAATCTTTCCAATTATGTGGCAGATAAGGATGTAAAGGTGGTGGACGAGCTTCCAGAGGAGGCGCAGGAGGAGACACTGGCCTCTGAAGAGCGTCAGGGCGTTGTCCTGGATGAGGAGCAGTTAAACAGCCTGCATGAGCAGATGAGCAGTCGGGCTAGTGTAGAGACGAAGGAAGATGAGAATGTCTACAATCTGCTTCTGGTAGGAGTGGATCGCCGGGACAAATCCTGGAACGGTAACTCGGACAGTATGATGCTGGTATCCATCAATCACAGTGCAAAGCGTGTCAGCGTGGTTTCCCTGATGCGTGATACTTATGTGGACATTGCCGGTGTGGGGTACGCGAAGCTGAATGCGGCCTATGCTTACGGCGGCGGCCCGCTTTTGACCTCCACTATCACGGATACTTACAAGGTGGATGTATCCCGGTATGCGGCGGTGGATTTTGAGAATATGATCGAGATCGTGGATGCGCTGGGCGGCGTGGATCTGGAGATGACGGATGCGGAAGTGGAAGTGGCCAACGGCTATATGCTGGATATGTGCAATACGCTGGGAAGAAACGGCTATGATTATATCCTGCCCGGCGGCGGTGTTTACCATTGCAATGGCGTGCAGGCGGTGGCCTATGCCCGTAACCGTTATGTAGGTAATTCGGACTATGCCAGAACAGAGAGGCAGAGATATGTGATTTCTCAGATGATCGCGGAAATTAAGCGGATGGATGTGGCGCAGCTGACTCAGTTTGTGAGGGATGTGCTGCCGCTGGTGACCCATAACGTGGAGGAGACGGAGATCTGGGAAATGGTGACCAAGGCACCGGAAATTCTTCAGTACACCTTTGTGCAGGATCGTATCCCCTATGATAATATGTATGACGTGATCTATGTGAATGGACAGGATATGCTGGTTCCTGAGTGGGACAGCACTCTTGAGATGCTGCATGAGACCATTTACGGGGATGGAAGTATCAGTGACAACAGTGATAATGATAAGGAGAATAAGGTGGAGGGCAGCGACGAATATACGTCGGATTATCCCGGTTTGAATGACACGGCCGGGGAGGCGGAAGCAGATATTGTGGTGCAGTAGAAAAAACGGCAATGCCTGAAAGAAAATGGGCTGTTGCAGAATTGGCAGGGGAGTGTAACGGATAACCTGCCATTTTGCAACAGCCTCTTTGATTCGAAGGGAAGGCTTTTACAGCAGCGGAATGCCGGCCTCGGCGCAGGCCCTTCGGGTCTTGGCATCCCAGACGCTGGCCTGCACCTCTCCGATGTGGGCGCTGCCTAAAAGCAGCATGCACAGGCGGCTCTGACCGATACCTCCGCCGATGGTGTAGGGAAGCTCCCCAGCCAGCAGCGCTTTGTGGAAGGGCAGACTGCGGCGGTCGTCGCAGCCGGCTTTTGTTAACTGTGCATCCAGGCTTTCCGGGCTGACGCGGATGCCCATGCTGCTCAGCTCGAAGCTGCAGTTTAAGGTATGATTCCAGAACAGGATGTCACCGTTCAGGGACCAGTCATCGTAGTCCGGCGCTCTGCCGTCGTGGGGTTTGCCGCTGCGCAGCTTATCACCGATCTGCATCAGGAAGGTGGTGCCGTGCTCCCTGACGAAAGCATTTTCCCGTTCCTTTGCGGTGAGGTCGGGATAGAGATCCTCCAGCTCCTGGGTGGTGATAAAGGTTACTTCCGGCGTGTGGAGTGGAAGACCATACAGCTGGGGAAACATGGCGTGAAGATTCATCTCGGTGGCACACACCGCGGAAACGATGGCCCGCACCACAGATTTCAGGTAATCGGTGTTTCTTTCCTCCACCCGGATTACCTTCTCCCAATCCCACTGATCTACATAGATGGAGTGGAGGTTATCCAGCTCCTCGTCCCGGCGGATGGCATTCATATCACAATACAGACCTTTGCCCACATGGAATTCATAGTCTTTCAGGGCCTGACGCTTCCATTTGGCCAGGGACTGGACCACCTGGGCCTCCGTTCCGGTGTCCTTCATCTCAAACGTAACCTTGCGCTCCACACCGTTTAAATCGTCGTTCAGACCAGTGGAAGCCTCCAGAAACAGCGGGGCGGATACGCGGTGCAGTCCCAGTGTGGCGCACAGGGTGTCCGCAAACAGCCGTTTGATGGTGCCGATGGCTTTCTGGGTATCGTACAGATTCAGGGCCGGGCGATATCCTTCAGGAATAATTACATTACTCATACAATGACCTGCTTTCTTTCTTTACTTTCCGCCAGAGGCGGGCTGACGAAAAAATTATTGCATATATTTTATAAAAAGTAAAGTAAATCAGAAAATAAGATTTGCAATTTATAGAATATGAATTATAATGGAAGAGAACAAGGGCGTTCTGGTGATACAGAGCGCTTATTTTTTTGCGCGGAAACGCTGTCAGAGGGTTCACTGCAGGGCAGTGCATTTGTTTATAGCAGGAGGGAAAGATATGAGCGGAATCGATAGAAGAGTAAGCAGTGGTTTGAAGGGAATCGATGAGGCCACCGATTGGCTCCGCCTGGGGGACAATGTGGTCTGGCAGGTGGACACCATGGACAATTATCGATATGTAGTGGATCCCTATGTGATCCAGGCAAGAAAGGATGGAAGAAAGCTGGTATATATCCGTTTTGGCCTTCACGAGCCGGTGCTGGAGGACTGCAGCGGGATAAGGGTCTATGAGGTGTCGCCCCAGAGCGGTTTTGAGGATTTTGCCACCCGGATTCACAATATTATTACAGAGGAGGGCCAGAAAGCCTTCTATGTGTTTGACTGCCTTACAGACCTTTTGAAGTTCTGGTATTCGGATTTGATGATCGGAAACTTTTTCATGGTGACCTGTCCCTATCTGTTTCTTCTGGATACGGTGGCTTATTTTGCAGTGCGCCGCAATGTACATACCTATGATACCATTGCGCGCATCCGGGAGACGACTCAGCTTTTGCTGGATCTCTATGAGATTGACGATGATTATTATGTGCATCCGCTGAAGGTGTGGCAGCGGTATTCTCCCACCATGTTCCTGCCTCACAAGATAACATCTCAGGGATGTGTATCCATCACTTCCAGCGCGGAGACGGCGGAGCTGCTGTCTAATCTCTCCTTTGGCGGCGAGCGGATGGACTACTGGAACATGACCATGGATCGGGCCAGGGAAACGCTGGCTACCGGTGATCCCCAGGAGCGGGAAGAGGCGAAAAAGCTGCTGGCTACCCTTTTGGTGGGGCGTCACACAAAAATGTATGACATGTGTATCCAGTATGTGGATATGGAGGCCGGGATGCTGAGGCTGGTGATGGGACTGGGGACCCGGGCAGTGGACCGGGTGATTGGGGATTATGTGAAAATCGTAACGCTGGATAATCCGCTGCGCAGCCCTCTGATGAACAGGGAGGATGAGGTCCGTTACTCTCAGCACAAGCTGGATGTGCTGAACTTAAAGGAGAAGCGGATGGACTGTATTGATGTGGAGGAGGCTTTGAAGCTGGATATCAAGACGGACCGGAGGCTGTTCGGGCGGAAAGACCCGGAGACGGCCAGGCGGCTGCGGGAGATGGGAAGGGACGACGGCGCGGCTCCCTTTGTGGTTAATTTCCGGAAAATGCTGGCGGATACCCGGTTCCCGGAGGTGATGAGGCGGACGGCAGCTTTAAGTTTAATCTTCTGCAGTGCCGTCCCCTGCAGACGCAGGGATTGGGAAAAACGGTGGATCTGCCGGAGGTGATTGACCGGAACCGTTGTTTGTTCTGTTCCGGGGGAAATTTCATGGGCGGAAATGTACGCCTGCCCATCGGCTATGTGGTGCTGGTAAAAACTCTGCCCTATCTGCAGCTCCCGGATCGGGAAAAGTATACGGTGGCCCGCAGAATCGGGATGTTAAATGAACTTCTGAAAGGTAAAAACGCTATGCTGATAGGACCGGGGCGCTGGGGTACCACCACGCCGTCCCTGGGAGTACCGGTACGTTTTACAGAGCTCTGCAATATGTCCGCAATGTGTGAACTGTCCTACAGTGCCAGAGGCGTTGCACCGGAGCTGTCCTACGGCAGTCATTTTTTCCAGGATGTGGTGGAGTCCGGCATTTTCTATGCGGCAATTTTTGGAGAGCGGGAGGGCGTGACCTACCATGAGGAGTATCTGATAGAGCGGGAAAATAAGGGGAGGGGATTCCTGCCGGAGGAACCGGAAGCAGAGAAGGTGATCGGCGTGTATGAGACGCAGGGCCTGCAGCTGTACTCTGATATCACAAAACAGCTGGTGTATTGTGCGCCGGAGGAGAATACTATAGATATCTAAATTAACCGGACGCAGGAAGAGGCGGGGTCCCATCCTGCGTCCTGGTAGTTAATTAAACACGAAGAACATTGACATCCGGACAAAGTGAAAGACCAGTAGGGGAGCTACTGGTCTTTCGAGGGGAGTATAAATAATTAATAAGGGGTTCGTAAAAAGAATTACCAAAAGATGAATTCTTTTCACGAATTAGATTATAATATAATTTCCAAAAAAATGCAATACATAATTTCAGAAAAATGAGAAATAATAGGCTATGTAATGGATATTATTTATATCAGGAGGAAAATATCATGGCAAAAAATACAACGAACCGTACTCAGAACAGCAATAATTCCACCGAGAACAGCTGGGATACAGCGCAGGAGCAGTCTCAGAACTGCCATAACGGCTCCAGGAATAAGAGCAGCAATAAGACCAGCAATAAAAGCTCCAATTCCACCGGAAGCAATTCTTCCAGCAATGAGAGCAGCGACAGCTATTAAGCTTCGTTAGTCACAATGAGGGCCGCCGCAACATGCGTAGTTGCGGCGGCCCTTTCTGCTGCCGGCTGGAACAAGGCGCAAAGCTTTTACATATGATAGAAAAAAGGAGATTTTTATGGATTTTGAGACGATCCCGGCCAGGGAGCTTGACCGTTTTGTGCGGGAGGGACGGGTTATTATAGATCTGCGGACTCCGCAGGAGTACCGCGCGGGGCATATCAGAGGCGCCATCAATCTGCCCTATGAGCAGTTGGAGGAAAGTTTTTCCTCTTTACCGGAGGGAGAATTGGTTTTATATTGTGAGCGGGGGTCGGTAAGTATGGCTGCGGCCAGGAAACTGGCGGCCAGAAACCACCGTGTCAAAACCGTGGTGGGTGGGATCCGCGCCTACCGGGGGCCGAATAAAGTGCAGGATTTTGATTGACAGAAGGCCGGAACGGGCATAAACTAAGGAAAGAATATACGGATGAAATCGTTGCCGGCAACAGCAGCGGTATAGAATGGGGCTGCCGCGGGATAGTGGGGCAGCCCCCATTTTACAGGAGGATGAGGATGAAAATTTTTATCGCGTCGGATATTCACGGCTCCGCATACTATTGCCGCCGGATGCTGGAGGCTTATGAGCGGGAAGGGGCGGACAGGCTGTTACTGCTGGGGGATATTTTATATCACGGGCCCAGAAATGACCTGCCCAGGGAGTATGCGCCCAAGGAGGTGATCACCCTTTTGAACCAGCGCAGGGACGAGATCTACGGGGTGAGAGGGAACTGCGAGGCCCAGGTGGATCAGATGGTGCTTCAGTTCCCGGTGCTGGCGGATTACTGCCTGATACCGCTGAAGGGGAAAATGATCTACGCTACCCACGGGCATATCTATAATGAAAATAATCTGCCGCCGATGAAGGAGGGGGATGTGCTGCTTCATGGGCATACCCATGTGCTGAAGGCGGAGCGGCAGGAGAAATATTTCCTGTTGAATCCCGGCTCCGTATCGATTCCCAAGGAGGGAAATGTCCCCAGCTACGCGGTACTGGAGGAAGGCGTGTTTGCCATAAAGGATCTGCAGGGTGGGAAAATCAAATCCTTGGTGCTGGAGGAGAACGTATGAAGATGGTGGAACTGATTGCTCCCTGCCATTTTGGGCTGGAAGCGGTTCTGAAAAAGGAAATTATAGATTTGGGTTATGAGATCAGCCAGGTGGAGGACGGAAGAGTGACCTTTCTGGGGGACATGGAGGCCGTCTGCTATGGAAATATTTTTCTGCGTACCGCGGAGCGCATTCTTTTGAAGGTGGGGAAAATTCACGCGGAGACCTTTGACGAGCTGTTCGAGGGGACGAAAGCGCTGCCCTGGGAAGCTTATATTCCGAAGAATGGAAAATTCTGGGTGACGAAGGCTACTTCCATCAAGAGCAAGCTGTTCAGCCCTTCGGACATTCAGTCTATTATGAAGAAAGCCATGGTGGAGCGGCTGAAAGCCCATTACGGCGTTTCCTGGTTTGAGGAGGACGGCCCCCAGTATCCGGTGCGGGTGTTTTTTATGAAGGATGAGGCCACTGTTGGCATCGATACCTCCGGGGTTTCCCTGCACAAACGGGGCTACCGGCTGATGACAGCCAAGGCGCCCATTACGGAAACGCTGGCGGCTGCGCTGATTCTTCTGACACCCTGGAGACGGGACCGGATTCTTGTGGATCCCTTTTGCGGCAGCGGTACCTTTCCCATCGAGGCGGCTATGATGGCGGCCAATATGGCTCCGGGTATGAATCGTTCCTTTGCGGCGGAGGCCTGGGAAAACCTGATTCCCAAAAAACACTGGTACAACGCCATGGATGAGGCCGCTGAGCTGGTGGATACCGGAATTGAGGTGGATATCCAGGGGTACGATATTGACGGGGATGTGGTGAAAGCGGCCAGAGAAAATGCGAAATGCGCGGGTGTGGATCACCTGATTCATTTTCAGCGCAGGCCGGTATCGGAACTGAATCATCCGAAAAAATATGGATTTATCATCACGAACCCGCCCTACGGCGAACGAATCGAGGAAAAGGAGAATCTGCCGTCCTTGTACCGGGAGATCGGCGAGGCCTTTGGCCGGCTGGATTCCTGGTCGGAGTACGTGATTACTTCCTATGATCAGGCGGAAAAGTACATTGGCCGGAAGGCGGACAAGAACCGGAAGATTTATAATGGGATGCTGAAAACCTACTACTACCAGTTTTTGGGTCCCAGACCGCCGAGAAAGGGCAGTGAACGGTAAATGAAGGGTAGATATAAAAGAGCCTGGGTAACGCTGCTGGTGTTCGTGGTCTGGTGCCTGATGACAGGAAACGTCGGGATGGCTGCGGGGGAAGAATTGCTCCCCCTGCCGACGGGGCAGAAAAAAGAGAGTGAAATCATATCTCCGGAGGAGAGAGGTGTTCTGACTGCACTGGAGGCGTGGCAGAAGAAGATTTCGGGCAGCGGGAATACAGAAGAGGTGCTTCTGCCTTCTGCCCGGGACTGGCAGGCAGGCGGGCTGCCTTCCAGGTATGATGCCAGGGATCAGGGAAAGAGACCGGTGGTGAAGAGCCAGGGGAATTTCGGGACCTGCTGGGCGCTGGTGGTGACCTCCGTGCTGGAGGCTGCCTGGATGAAGCAGGAGCACCTGATTTTTTCTGCAGACCATATGTCGCTGAATAATGGCTTTCATATCACCCAGGATGAGGGCGGCGACTATATGATGGCTATGGCCTACTTAAGCGGATGGCGCGGGCCTGTGCTGGAGGAGGAGGATCCTTACGGGGACGGACTTACTGAGGACGGGCTGAAAGCGGCGATTCACGTGCAGGAAATGCAGCTTCTGGAGGGGATGAGCCGGGAGGATATTAAGCAGATGATCTATGAGTACGGCCCGGTACAGACCTCCCTTTATCTGGATCGGAGGACCACCGCCTCAGGGCTGGACTATTATCAGCAGGAAGCCTTTGCCTACTATTATCCGGAGAAGGAAACGCCTACCCATGATGTGGTGATTTTAGGATGGGACGATACCTACTCAAGGGAGAATTTTAAGATTACGCCCCAGGAGAACGGCGCTTTTATTTGCCAGAACAGCTGGGGGGAGAAGTTCGGCGATCAGGGAATCTTTTATGTTTCCTATGAGGACGCTAATATTGCCCGGGGCGGCGTGGCCTACACCCGGGTGGAGAGCAGCGATAATTATGACCGGATTTATCAGACGGATGTGTGCGGCTGGCAGGGGCAGCAGGGGTACGACGAGCCCAGCTGCTATTTCGCCAATGTGTACACCGCAAAGAGCAACGAAAATCTGGCGGCGGTGGGATTTTATACCACGGATGTAAATTCCGCCTACGAGATCTATGCAGTCAGCGATTTTGAAGACGAGACTTCCTTTGAAAAACGGAAGTTTCTGCAGAGAGGATGGATCAGGAACAGCGGCTATTTCACCATTGATCTGGAGGCTCCCCTGCCGCTGGAGGCGGGAGAACGTTTTGCGGTGATCGTGAAAATTACTACGCCGGGAGCCACCAATCCGGTGGTGGTGGAGCTGCATAAGGATGTGTATTCCGAGACTGTGACGCTGGAGGGCAAGGAAGGCTATTTGAGCCTGCAGGGAGAGCTCTGGGAGCCCACGGAGGAGAAATTCGGGACGAATGTATGTCTGAAGGCTTACACCCGAAGGACGGATTAATCACATATATGTGTATATTTTTACGGTGGGAAATACAATTCTTCAGAGGAAAAGAAAAGCGCGGTTACAGGCTGCGGGAAAGCTGGGAAAATTATGAGTGGAAAGAAAATCATCTTTGCGACAGGAAATGAGGGAAAAATGCGGGAGGTTCGCATGATCCTGGCGGATATGGGAATGACGCTGCTGTCCATGAAGGAGGCCGGAGTGCAGGCGGACATCGTGGAGGACGGCAAGACCTTTGCGGAGAATGCCGTCATCAAGGCGAAGGCCGTGATGGAATTAACAGGTCAGATTGCCATGGCAGACGATTCCGGACTGGTGATCGATGCCCTGAACGGGGAACCGGGGATTTATTCCGCCCGTTATATGGGAGAGGAGACCTCCTATGATATTAAAAATCAAAATTTAATTGACCGGCTGGAGGGCGTGCCGGAGGAGAAGCGGACTGCCCGTTTTGTCTGTGCCATTGCCTGTGCGCTGCCGGACGGGACTGTGCTCACCAGTGAGGGCACCATGGAGGGAATCATCGGCTACGAGAGCCGGGGGGCCAATGGCTTCGGTTACGACCCTATTTTTTACCTGCCGGAGTACGGCGTATCCTCCGCCCAGCTGACCCCGGAAAAGAAAAACGAGCTGAGTCACCGGGGAAAAGCCCTGCGGAAAATGCGGGAGAAGCTGGCGGCCTGCAGTTTATAGACGGCAGGAAAGCTGCCGCCGGGGGACAGAGGGGAACGCGAAGACTGTATTATAATATGGAAGAAACGGATCAGACGCGGGAAAGAAAGGATATCATTTTATGAAGATACTGATTATGAGCGATTCTCACAATCATGACATAAACGTGGAGAAGGCAATCAAAAAGGAAGCCCCCCTGGATGCGCTGCTGCATCTTGGGGATTCCCAGGGAAGTGAGGAGTATATTAAACGGCTGGCCGGGTGCCCGGTTTATATGGTGGCGGGAAATTGCGATTACTTTTCCAGACTTCCGATTGTACGGTTTGTGGAATTTGGAAAATACAAGATCATGATGACCCACGGCCATTACTATTACGTGACGGTGGGAGCGCAGGATCTGGTGGAGGAGGCCAGGGTCAATCACTGTAACATTGTGATGTACGGGCATACCCACCGCCCGGTGATGAATGGGACTGACGGGGAGGTACTGGTGTTAAATCCCGGTAGTATTTCTTTCCCCCGGCAGGAGGACCGGAAGCCCAGCTATATGGTGATGCAGATAGATGAGAAGGGGGAGGCCAGTTTCCGGCTGATGTATCTGTAGGTACTGCTCATTTTGAGTGTTGATGTTCTTCGTGTTTAGTTAATTACCCGGACGCAGGAAGCGGAGGGCGGCTCCATCCTAGCGTTTCTTGTATCCGGAGCAGTTTTTCAGAGGCATCTGCCCGCCCTGCCCCGTTTTTTCCTGCGTCCTCTTCCTTAACAAAACACGAAGGATATTTACGCCTGAATGGTGACCGTTTGGATTCCCGAAAGATAAAAAAGTTGAAAAAATTGTTGACAAGACCCGAAAACTATAATATAATCTATCTTGCGTCTGAGATCTGCAAAAGATGCAAGACCGGGGTGTGGCTCAGCTTGGCTAGAGCGCCTGGTTTGGGACCAGGAGGTCGCAG
>CAMNQN010000045.1 GCA_946549155.1 uncultured Lachnospiraceae bacterium
CATCTTAGATTTTCTTGGTATTCGAAGCAGTTTTTCAGATGACAGTGTCGGCTCCACCCTTCCCCTTCCTGCATCCGGTTAATTAACAAAACACGAACAAAGCAAAACAGACGTGAATGGTTATAATATTGCGTCACCAATAGGAAATATTTTTCCTTGCATTCTACGGCATTCTGTGATATTATCATTTTGTATATACTTTCTTATTATTATCTGTGGATTTCCCACATAATTTCTCATATATCCCTGTTCATTTCAAGAATAATATGTTAAACTAAAGGAGAAGATGCTTATGGAAGGCACCGGCAAAAAACAATCACTGATACCGCTGAAGCCTGTTTACTTTCAAATTGCTACAGATATCAAGAAGCGCATTATGCGCCATGAATGGAATATAAATGAAAAATTGCCTACGGAGGTGGAATTAGCGGAACAGTACAATGTCAGCAGAATCACATTAAGACAGTCCATTGCTGAACTTGAAAAGGATGGTATATTAAAAAAACAAAGGGGAAAAGGAACATTTATTGCTTCAGACCCTACGCCTTTCGTAACCGAATTACAGTATTCCCTTGTAACTTGCGATAAAATCACACAGACACCGAATACCATTACAGCCAGAGTATTGGAGCAGACACTTATTACAGATCTTTTTCCTACCGTAGCTGAAAAGCTGCAATTAATGCCAAACGAAAGAGCCGTATACATTAAACGCCTATTTTTACTGAATGATAAACCGTTGGCAATCGGACGTTCCTATATTACTTCAAAATATGTACCGAAGCTGGAATCACGTTCCCTTGTCAACAATTCTATTTCAACTACTTTACAGCAGTATTATAGCCTTCTTCCTAAATATGTGGATGATTACTTTGAGGCAGTACGTGCAACTCAAGCGGAATGTTCCCTATTGGGCTGTTCCAGTGATGTTCCTCTGATATTAATTTCCGGTATCTCATACCTGCCGGATCACACTCCGCTGGAATATTCCACTGCACTTTGGTGCGGAGATTCTGTACGCTTCCATCTGCCGCTTACAAGAAACAGCCACGGTTTTATTGTTGATTGATTCAACTTCCATTTTTCAGGAAACAGCATTATGAGCATCAGGAGGGAAACTATGCGGCCTGTTATTGACCATATCCACATCACAGTGGAAGATATAGAACGAGCGGAAAGGTTTTATGATAAATTGCTGCCATTGTTAGGATTTGATCTTTCCTTAAAGGAACAGGATAGTGTTCCGGAACACGAATACAGAATTGTGGAATACCATAACCACAATTTTTCAATCGGGTTGGTGAACCAAAGAAACGCGTATAAAAATGAAAAACTGAGTCGGAGAAAAGCTGGTGCGCTGCACCATCTGGCTTTCCATGCTGACAGTCCGGCCGAAGTAGATTCTCTCTATTCGAAAATCAGAGAAATCCCTGCACAAATTATTCATGCCCCACAGTATTATCCTGAATATTGTCCGGATTATTATGCTCTGTTTTTCAAGGATTCCGAGGGTATTGAATAGGAAATTGTCAGCTTCGGCAGAGAGCACTACTTTCCCTGAAGAAATCCAGCTTACGTGCAATGCCTGCCATTGGGCAGAAGTCATTTGGGAATATTGGGAATACGCTGACGTCCAAAAAGCGGGGCAGGTCACAGTCTGACCTGCCCCGCCGGGACGATTCTTAAAAAATTCTATTTTTCCGCGATGGCCGCCTGCGCTGCCGCCAACCGGGCGATGGGTACACGGAACGGGGAGCAGGACACATAGTCCAGGCCCAGCTTATGGCAAAATTCCACAGACGCGGGGTCTCCGCCGTGCTCGCCGCAGATACCGATATGCAGATTCGGATTTACCGGTTTTCCAAGCTTGATGGCCATCTCCATCAGCTTTCCTACGCCGGTCTGGTCCAGCTTCGCGAAGGGGTCATTCTCGAAAATCTTCGCGTTGTAATATGCGTTCAGGAACTTGCCCGCATCGTCACGGGAGAAGCCGTAGCACATCTGCGTCAGATCGTTGGTGCCAAAGCAGAAGAAATCCGCTTCCTTCGCGATCTCATCCGCCGTCAGCGCCGCTCTCGGGATCTCAATCATGGTACCTACCTGATATTTCAGATCCGCACCGGCCGCTGCGATCTCCGCATCCGCAGTTTCCACCACAACTTTTTTCACATATTTCAGCTCTTTATTATCGCCTACCAACGGAATCATGATTTCCGGACATACGCTCCAGTCCGGATGTGCCTTCTGCACATTGATAGCGGCGCGAATCACGGCCTGAGTCTGCATCCTGGCAATCTCCGGATAGGTAACAGCCAGACGGCAGCCACGATGACCCATCATGGGATTAAACTCATGGAGGGAGTCGATGATGGCCTTAATTACATCCACACTCTTGCCCTGGGCCTCTGCCAGCTTCTCGATATCCGCTTCCTCCGTGGGAACGAACTCATGCAGAGGCGGATCCAGGAAACGGATCGTCACAGGTTTCCCCTCCAGAGCCTCGTACAGCTTCTCAAAATCACTCTGCTGTTCCGGCAGAATCTTGGCCAGCGCTTCCTCTCTCTCCTCCACAGTCTCGGAGCAGATCATCTCCCGGAACGCCTCGATACGGTTTCCTTCAAAGAACATATGCTCTGTACGGCAAAGGCCGATGCCCTCCGCCCCCAGCTCTCTCGCTTTCTTCGCGTCCGCCGGGGTGTCCGCGTTGGTCCGCACGCTCAGCCTGCGGTATTTGTCCGCCCATCCCATGATTCTGCCGAACTCTCCGGAAATGGTGGCGTCCACGGTGGGAATCACACCGTCGTAGATACAGCCGGTGGAACCGTCCAGGGACAGCCAGTCGCCCTCATGGTATTCCTTGCCTGCCAGAGTAAATCTCTTATTTGCCTCATCCATCACAATGTCGCCGCAGCCGGATACGCAGCACTCACCCATACCGCGGGCAACCACCGCCGCATGGCTGGTCATGCCGCCGCGGACAGTAAGAATACCCTGAGCGGCCTTCATGCCCTCAATATCCTCCGGAGAGGTTTCCAGACGAACCAGAACCACCTTCTCGCCTCTGAGCGCCCAGGCCTTGGCATCTTCCGCAGTGAATACAATCTGTCCGCAGGCAGCTCCCGGGGATGCTCCCAGGGCTCTTCCCGCCGGCACCGCCACCTTCAGGGCAGCGGCATCAAACTGGGGATGCAGCAGCGTGTCCAGATTCCGGGGATCAATCATGGCTACCGCCCTTTCCTCGGTGATCATGCCCTCGTCCACCAGATCACAGGCAATCTTCAGCGCAGCCTTGGCTGTTCTCTTGCCGTTACGGGTCTGAAGCATATACAGCTTTCTGTCCTCAATGGTAAACTCCATATCCTGCATATCCCGGTAATGGTTTTCCAGGATGCTGCAGATCTTTGTAAACTGCTCGAATACTT
Source organism: uncultured Lachnospiraceae bacterium (assembly GCA_946549155.1). GTDB lineage: Bacteria > Bacillota > Clostridia > Lachnospirales > Lachnospiraceae > Merdiplasma. Next base: position 3,423 of record CAMNQN010000045.1, read on the forward strand.
CCGGCATCACTTCCGCAAGCTGCTGAATCTTCTGGGGAGTACGAACGCCGGCAACCACATCCTCGCCCTGGGCATTCAGCAGAAATTCTCCCATCAGATGCTTTTCGCCGGTGGCCGGGTCACGGGTAAAGGCCACACCGGTACCGGAGGTATCACCCATGTTTCCGAAGGCCATCATCTGTACGTTGACAGCGGTGCCCCAGGAATAGGGAATATCATTATCGCGGCGGTATACATTGGCTCTGGGGTTGTCCCAGGAACGGAATACGGCTTTGATGGCTCCCATCAGCTGTTCCTTCGGATCTGTGGGGAAGTCTTCGCCAATCTTAGCCCTGTACTCTGCCTTAAACTGATCGGCCAGCTCCTTCAGATTCTCCGCCGTCAGCTCGGTATCCTGAGTTACGCCCTTTTCCGCTTTCATTTTGTCGATGAGCTCTTCAAAATATTTCTTGCCCACCTCCATAACCACATCGGAGTACATCTGAATGAATCTTCTGTAGCAGTCCCAGGCCCAGCGGGGATTACCGGATTTGGCAGCCAATACCTCCACCACCTCTTCATTGAGGCCCAGGTTCAAAATGGTGTCCATCATACCCGGCATGGATGCCCTGGCACCAGAACGAACGGAAACTAAAAGAGGGTTCTCCTTATCCCCGAATTTCTTTCCGGTCACACCCTCCATCTTCACAATGGCTTCCATAATCTGAGCCATAATTTCCTCATTAATTTTTCTTCCGTCTTCGTAATACTGTGTGCAGGCCTCTGTCGTGATGGTGAATCCCTGCGGTACGGGAAGTCCAAGGCTGGTCATTTCTGCGAGGTTGGCCCCTTTGCCGCCCAAGAGATTACGCATACCTGCGTTTCCTTCCGTGAACATATAAACCCATTTTGCCATGTTACACATACCTCCTAATTTGTCATAGTCTTACCCGCGCTTCCCTGCCGGGATACATCCCCGCAGGTACGCCGGCGCTATGATCAACCCGTCAAAACACCGCTTCTGTTTGTGAAATTTTTATCTTGCCTATGGACAGCAAAAACAGGCCCACAGCAGCGGTCTTTTGACGGGTCAATCATAGTTATATTGTAACATATCTAACATCATCGTCAAGAAAATTAAACAGACTTTTTGTATTTTTTTTCATCCATTTGTCATTTTAATTCAATAGGTATCCAAATATGTCATTTTATATGGATATTTTTCACAAAAATGACACTGTGTTTCATATATCTTCTCCTTTTACGACAAGAACCGCCGCAAAACGCACAGCTAAAATTCCCTGTGCACTCTGCGACGGTTCCATCCTGTCAATCACAAAACCTTTATTTCGCCACAACCTTTTTCAGATGTACAAATCTGGGCAGTGAATTTTCCTTCTTCATCTGAATCTCACCCTGGATCAGCGGCAGCGCATACGCGATATAATCGTCTGTCACATTGTTGCCCCGCTCATTGATCCATTCCACCGGAACCTTCTTCTCATAATTAGCCACGGAGGAAAGATCCAGCAGGTCGGCCTCACATTTGTAGCCGTTCTCATCACGGGTACACTTGAAGCCTACCATCTTGTCGGTCACACCTGCCACAGCTTCCTTCACCGCAGTCTGGCCAGCCATGAAAGACTCCTCGGAATCTGTCTGGGACGCGCAGTGCTCCGCGCATCTCTGTAGCAGAGACAGCTCGATGGGACGAACCTTTACACCCGGGATGGCGTTCTTCACCACATCACCCAGCTTCGCAGCCAGTCCGCCCAGCTGAGCATGTCCGAAGCCGTCCGTCGCTGAGGTCTTTGCCTCGGATACGAAGGTGCCGTCCGCGTAATGGATACCCTCAGATACCGCTACAAGAACATTGTGGTTTTCGTTCCAGATTCTCTCCACATCCTCCAGGAATTCATCCATGTTGAAATCCACCTCCGGCAGGTAGATCATATCCGGGCCATAGCCGGTCACACGTGCCAGGGAAGCGGCGCCTGCCAGCCATCCGGCATGACGTCCCATGATCTCCACAATGGTCACCTGGCCCTTGTCATATACGTGCGCATCCTGATATACCTCCACCAGAGAGGTGGCGATGTATTTTGCCGCGGAGGCAAAGCCCGGGCAGTGATCCGTTCCGAACAGGTCATTGTCGATGGTCTTGGGAATTCCCATCACCCGGCAGTCATAACCCACTTTCTTCATATATTTGGAAATCTTGTTGCAGGTATCCATGGAGTCATTTCCGCCGTTGTAGAAGAAGTAACGAACGTCGTATTTCTTGAAGATCTCCAGGATTTTTTTGTAATCGGTATCGTCCACATCCGGATCCGCGATTTTGTAACGGCAGGAGCCCAGTGCAGAGGAGGGCGTATATCTCATGTTGGCCAGTTCTTCCGGATCTTCCTCATCCATCACGTACAGCTTATCGTTCAAAACACCCACGATACCATTCGCCGCACCGTAAACCTTAGTAATCACATCAGAATCCAGGCCTGCCTTGATTGCACCGTAGCAGCTGGCGTTGATCACAGAAGACGGACCGCCGGACTGTCCAATAATCATTGCACCTCTTAATTCACTCATTTCTATTCCTCCTAACTGTTAAATAAAAATATTGGTATAGGAAACCGGCCCCGAAGAGCCTGATTTACTCTTGTTTAAAGTTTGATCAAAATTCAAATTTGTCTGCAAAATATGCCGGCAGATCCTCGATCTTTACGCGCTCCTGGGCCATGGTGTCACGGTCCCGGACAGTCACCGCGCCATCGGTCTCGGAGTCAAAGTCATAGGTGATGCAGAAGGGCGTACCGATCTCATCCTGCCGTCTGTAACGCTTTCCGATATTTCCGCGGTCATCAAACTCACAGTTGTATTTCCTGGAGAGCATGGCAAATACCTTCTGTGCTCCCTCATTCAGCTTTTTGGACAGCGGCAGCACGCCAATCTTGACAGGCGCCAGCGCCGGATGGAAATGCAGCACAGTACGCACATCTCCGCCCTCCAGCTCTTCCTCGTCATAGGCGCTGCACAGGAAGGCTAACACCACCCGATCTGCACCCAGAGAGGGCTCAATCACGTAAGGAATATATTTTTCCTTCTTTTCGTCGTCGAAGTAGGTCATATCCTGTCCGGAGGTGTTCTGATGCTGGGTCAGATCGTAATCAGTCCGATCTGCAATGCCCCACAGCTCGCCCCATCCGAAGGGGAACAAAAATTCAATGTCCGTAGTCCCCTTGCTGTAGAAGCAAAGCTCTTCGGGTGCATGGTCTCTGGCACGCATCTCATCCTCCTTCATTCCCAGGGACTTCAGCCAGTTAATGCAGAAGCTTCTCCAATACTGGAACCAGTCCAGATCCGTGCCCGGCTCACAGAAAAACTCCAGCTCCATCTGCTCAAACTCACGGGTACGGAAGGTAAAATTACCCGGTGTAATCTCATTGCGGAAGGATTTTCCGATCTGTCCGATGCCGAAGGGAATCTTTTTTCTGGAAGTACGCTGTACGTTCTTGAAATTCACGAAGATACCCTGGGCCGTCTCCGGTCTTAAATATACCGTATTTTTCGCATCCTCCGTCACGCCCTGGAAGGTCTTGAACATCAGGTTAAACTGACGGATATCGGTGAAATTATGCTTCCCGCAGGAGGGACAGGGGATGTTGTGCTCCTCCACAAAGTTCTTCATTTCCTCCTGGGAAAAGGCGTCGATGGGCTTCTCCAGCGCAATGCCCTTCTCCGCGCAGTAATCCTCAATCAGCTTGTCCGCACGGAACCGCTCGTGACATTCCTTACAGTCCATCAGCGGGTCAGCAAAACCACCCAGATGGCCGGAAGCAACCCAGGTCTGAGGATTCATCAAAATCGCGCAGTCCACACCCACATTGTAGGGGTTCTCGGTAATAAACTTCTGCCACCAGGCTTTCTTTACGTTGTTTTTCAATTCCACACCCAGGTTACCGTAGTCCCAGGTGTTTGCAAGGCCGCCGTAAATCTCGGAACCGGGATACACAAATCCTCTGCCCTTTGCCAGTGCAACAATCTTTTCCATTGTTTTTTCCATCGTTTTCCTCCTCATCTATCAGAAACAATCTGTAGGTCTTACAGATGATCTTCCTCAAAATTCATAAATGATATACAGATAGTTTTTCTCCAAATCCTTTGCGGATACCGGTCCGTCCTTCTCTTCCACATAAACGGCTGAAGAGGGAAGCACCAGCCCCTCCGTCTGCGGAGATGTCTCCTCCCCGGCCGGCCGCACCTGACGCTTTGCCATGGGGGACGCATTGGCGCTGACATACACCACATCGCCGGGCACCTGTACCAAATGAGAGTTGTCCGTCACCAGTACCTGATATTCCTTATGCTTTAACGGCTCCTCATTCGTGATCAGTTCACCGCTCACCGTGCCGTCCTCCACCTTACGGAATTGATTATAGAACAGGTAGCCCTCCATCTCCGCCCCCAGCATGGAGCCATTGTAAAACCGCACGTTATTGTAATCGGCATAATCCTCCGCCGACTGATAGGTCATAGTCAAAACCACCTGATGATTCTCCAGCGACAGCGCGTCCACTGTTACTGCGTCTGCCCCGTGAGTCTGATTATACTGGCTGACAGTGCTGTGAATCATCTGCTCCAGCTCCCCGGAATCGTAATAGCTCTGATCCAGCGCGTCAATGACTGTCTCTGTCAGAGTCCCGTCCTTTCGCACCGTCAAATTCGTCTCCCCGGGTTCCCAGGATTTTCCTCCCCTGATCTCATCTATGGTATCCTGAAGATTACATCCAGTCAGCGTCAGCATACACAAAAAGGCTGCTGTCAGTCTGATGATCTCCCCTGCTCTCATGGTATACCTCCTAAATTAATCCAATCTATTATAGCCTTAAACCCGCACATTTTCAACAAAATATTTTCATTTTAGCATTGTTTCCAGTATGTCCAGCGATTTGAATCGGCGGTCTATGTATTTTTCCCTGATTCGGTCCTGCAGCCGCCCCAGCTCCGTCAGCACCTCCTCCTTCACCAGGAAGGTATAGAGCTTCTGCAGCGGGGCCTGTATCACATACTGTATGGCAAAACGAGTGGCCTCCAGCAGGGACGCGTCATAGATCACATCCTGAGGAAATTCCCCGTTCATCACCATCAGCCTGATTTCAAACACGTAGCGCACCAGCTTATCCGGCAGTTTTTTATTTTCCAGGGCTCTCAGGGAGGCATAGAGAAGATTCAGCATCGGGGAGGCATCCAGGTTTTCCTGGCCATAGTAATCGGCAAACTCCATAAAATAAAAGCCGTAATAAGTCCCCTCCAGATCCTCCTTCAGGCCTGCGAAATAGTTTGTAATTTCCGCCTGGACCAGGGTATAGGCGCTCCGGCCCTCATACAGGACAAAGGTACCAAAGGAAAAGGGGCTGACCGCCGCCAGCAGCATACTGTTCTGCCGTCTTGCCCCTCTGGCAAAAGCGGTGATTTTCCCCCGCTCCTTTGTCAGCAAAACCACCCGTTTATCATACTCCCCGGAGGGGGATGCCGCCAGCACCATGCCGGTCAGATCAATTCCCTGACTCATCTTTCCTCTCCACCCCGCTCCTTTTTACTGCTCCTTATAGCCGAAATTCTTGATCATGAAATCGCTGTCTCTCCAGTCCTTTTTCACCTTCACCCAAAGCTGCAGGTTGACCTTCATTTCCAGCATATTTTCAATTTCCCGGCGGGCCTGGCTGCCGATTTTTCGCAGCATAGCGCCGCCCTTGCCAATAATAATTCCTTTATGGGAATCCCGCTCGCAGATGATGGTAGCCTCAATATCCATCATGCTGCCGTCGGGGCGCTCCGTCATCCGGTCGATGGCCACCGCAATGCCGTGGGGAATCTCCTCCTCCAGACAGCGCAGCGCCTTCTCCCGAATCAGCTCCGCGGCGATCTGGCGCTGGGGCTGGTCTGTCACCGTGTCCTCGTCGTAAAAAGCCGGGCCGTAGGGCAGATAGTTCAAAATACAATGAATCACCGTATCCAGATTTTTCCCCCGAAGAGCGGATACCGGTATCATATCCGCGAAATCATAAATGTTCCGATAAGCCTCCAGAAACCCCGGAAGCTCCTCCCTGGAAACCGTATCGATCTTATTCATCACCAAAATCACCGGCGTTTTTGTCTGCTTTAGCTGCTCCGCAATATGCTGTTCCCCCTTCCCGATAAAGCTGGAGGGTTCCACCAGCCACAGAATCACGTCTACCTCGCTAAGAGTCCGCTCCGCCACATTTACCATGTATTCCCCCAGCTTATTTTTAGCCCGGTGAATGCCCGGCGTATCCAAAAAGACAATCTGGCCTTCGTCGCAGGTGTATACCGTCTGGATTCGGTTTCTTGTGGTCTGCGGCTTGTTTGAGGTGATGGCAATTTTCTGCCCGATCAGATGATTCATCAGGGTAGACTTACCCACGTTAGGCCGCCCGATCAGCGTAACAAAGCCGGATTTAAATTTTGCGTCATTTATGCTCATGCGTTTTCCTTTCTTTTGTATCATTTCCGCCCGCTTCTTCCGGCAGCCTTCAAAATTCCTTCAGCTCCAGGAACAGATCACTCTCTGCTCTCAGCTTCTCCTCGTTCCCCAGAACGCAGAGACAATTCTGCTCCAGCGCTGCCTGCACCAGAGGCGCCAGCCCCCGGATATCCTCCTGAGTGGCCGCCAGCACCTGGTCCCGCTCCTCCTGCAGGGCTTCTAAGGTGAGTCCGCACAGATACGCGTTCAGGGATCTGCGGCCCTGGGCAGCGGGTGTCAGCGGTGTGTCCATCTCGCTGATGGTACCGATGACATATTTCGTCATATCCCTGTCCTCCACCGTAAAGCCTTCCAGATAAGCCGGGATTCCCTCATACACCTGGTTGGTTTTGCGAAGCTGCGGATCCCGGTAGGAAACAAAATTGGTGTCCCCGTTTCTTCCGAAGCTTCCGCTGCAGCCGTAGGCGCCGCCGATGACGCGGATGTTGCTCCAAAGGTATTCATAGCTCATGATCACCTTCAGCACCCGCAGAGCGCCGGTGTACTGGTAGCCCCGGCTCTTAAAGTTGCCGCTGCGGGCCACATACTGGATCTTGGCGGGGGTGAGAAAGCCCTCATTTTTCTTTTCCGGGTGCAGTCCGGTGAAATAGTTCAGAGGAATCGGGAAATCCTCTGTACCCGGCACTTTGGCAGCCTTGTCCGCTCTGTCACAGCACGCCTGCTCCGGACGGCCCAGCCGCTCCGTAAGATGCTCCGCCAACGGCCGCATCCTCTGCAGGCAGGCTCCATCACCGGTGAAGCTGACCATAAATCCGTCCTGCTTCAGCAGCTGTCCCAGCACCCGGCAGAGCCCCTCTTTCAGCTCCTCCTTCTCCTCCTCAAAATGCTTCGCAAACTCCTTCACTCTCTCATAAAATTCAATGCCGCTGACACAGTCATTGAACAGGAAGGCCGGGGAGAAATAGGACATGGACCGCACCGCCGCCGTGCTGCTTCCCGCAGCATTCAGGTGGGAGGAGGTGCGTGATTCCAATTTACCCAGGATCTCTTTCAGGCGCTTCTCCTGTTTTAGATTCGAGGTGAACAGAATCTCCTCAATCATCCTGAAGCAATAGTCCACCTTATCCTCCAGGGCGCGCACCTGTACCCCGAAGGCTGCCCGCAGCAAAGCCGAATCCGACTCATCCGGGAACAGGCTGATGCCCGGCGTGATGCCCCCGGTATTCATATTGATCTCATTGTAGAGCTCTTTATAGCTGTAGTGCTCCGTATCCACCATCCCCAGCACATTTTTCAGGATCCCCAAATAGGGCAGATCCTCCCGCGCCACAGCGGAGGCATCAAACAGCAGAGTAAAATACGCGATGCCGTTGGCGGCATAGTCGTGATGCAGGATGGGAATCCCATTCCATACCTGCGTTTTTGTTTTCAGCGGAGCCGTCTCCCGTTTCAAATCCTCTCTGGAAAGCACCGGTATCGCCTCCAGCTCCTCCTGGGTGGAGGGCGTTTCCTGGAAAATCCGCAGCTTCCTGGTCTTTTCCACCAGCTCCCCGATCTGCTCAGGGCTCATGGCCGCCTTTCTCTGTCTCAGTTTTTCCTCCGTGGCTGCTTCCATCTTCCCCGTAAGTCCTTTCTCCGGTTCAATCACCACAAAGGAGGCGTGGGGATTATCCAGAATCCAGGTACGGATCAGCTTCTCATAATATCCCGTCCCCACCTGCTGCTTCAAAAATTCAAAATCTGCCAGCTGCTTCAGATAATCAAAGGGCTTCGTGTCGTCATAAAGCCAGCTGTCAAACACATCAATGCCGTACATCAGTCCTTTGGGGAAATTGCCGTAATCCGCCTCACGGAATTTGAACTCCATAATATTGATGGCGGCCCGGATGGCCTTCTCATCAATCCCACGTTTCGCAATCTGCTCCAGCTCCCGGAAAATCAATTCCCGGAAACGATCTCCATCTTCCCCGTTGGCGTTTTTCGCGATAATCGAAAACACAGGCTGATAGGTGCCGCTGTCGTAGGAGCTCATAATATCCTGGCCAATCCCCGCATCCAGCAGCGCCTCCTTTAAGGGAGCTCCCGGCGCCTCCAGCAGGGCATACTCCAACACTGCAAAGGCGCTGGCCAGCCGGGTGTCCAGGCTGGTGCCCACGGCCACATTGTATGCCAGAAAGGTATTGTCCCTCTCCGTATCATTCTGGGCGATGGAATACTTTTTCCGAATCTCCGCCGGTTTTTCAAAGGGCTTCTGCAAAGTGATGGCAGAATCCACCGCTTCACAGGTAAACTGGCTTAAATACTCCTGATCCATCCAGTTCAGCCGTTCCTCAAAGTCCAGGTTCCCGTACAGGTAAATATAGCTGTTGGAGGGATGATAGTATTTTCTGTGAAAATCCAGGAACTTCTCATAGGTCAGGTCCGGAATGCACTCGGGATCGCCGCCAGACTCACAGTGATAGACGTTGTCCGGAAACAGGGAATTGAGGATTTCCCGCTCCAGTACATCCTCCGGTGAGGAGAAGGCCCCTTTCATCTCATTGTACACCACACCGTTGTACACCAGCGGGTCCTCCGGCTTCTCGATCTGGTAATTCCAGCCCTCCTGCCGAAAAATTTCTTCCTTATTATATATATTGGGGAAAAACACCGCGTCCAGATAGACCCACATCAAATTGGCAAAGTCCGCGTCATTACAGCTTGCCACCGGATACATGGTCTTGTCCGGGTAGGTCATCGCATTCAAAAAGGTATTCATGGAACCCTTCACCAGCTCCACAAAGGGATCTTTTGAGGGGAATTTTCTGCTCCCGCAAAGCACGGAATGCTCCAGGATATGAGCCACACCGGTACTGTCCGAGGGCGTGGTGCGAAACGCAATATTAAACACCTTGTTTTCATCTTCGTTTTCCAGCAGCAACACCCGGGCACCGCTCTTTTTATGCCGCAGCAGATAGCCCATCGACTGCACATCAGGAATCGCTTCCTGCATTACCAGCTCGTAAGCCGGGACTTTGGTTATGTCCATGTTGATCTCTCCTTTTTATAGAATAAAACTTTTCCGTTACCTTCCTGCACCTGCGCCATCAGAAATTCAGCCCCAGCTTCGCTTTCGCCTCCAGTATTCGAGCCACCGAAGCATCAATCTGGGCTTCCGCCACCATCTGCTCATCAATGGCGGAGTGAATCCCGTAATAGGCAGTCATCACATTGGCCGGCGCCGTCAGCAGGTCGGCCCCCGCCTGAAGAGCGTTCATCACCGCCATATCGCCGCCGTAGCTTTGCGTGGCCTCCGGCATGCACAGGGAATCTGTCATAATCACACCGTCAAAGGTCTCCCTCAGCTCCCCTGTCACCAGGCTTCTAGCCATGGAGGCAGGCCGCCCGTCATCCGCAGCCCGCCCTTCCAGGCCGCTCACCGCCGGGTCATACTGCACTCTCGCATGAGTGACGATGGCAAAATCCATATCTAAATCTGAGGGAACTCCCGGCTTTGCATCCAAAAGAATATCCAGGCCGCGTTCTGTCTCCCCAGGCTCCTGAACCGTACTGTAACACCAAATACCATCCGTACCAATGGAAAGAGGCCCAAGCAGCACGGCGGTGCTTTCCTCCGGTTTCACAAATCCAGTTGCCAGGCTTCCCCCGGCAGCCGCCACTGTCAGCACCGGAATGCCCTCCAGTTCCCGGGTCCGCCGGATCAGGTCTCTCACCGCCTCCGGGTGGTCCAAATCCTCTGAAAAGAAAACCAGGCCGCCCACATAATAATTTTTCATATTCTGTATCACCATATCCGGATTGGCTGTCCAGTCTTCCCCGTCACACAGCTGGGCGGGCGATACCAGAAGCATCTGCCCCACCTTCTCCTCCCGGGACATCCAGCTCACCCGGGCGTTGATGGTCTCCGCCATCCCCTTTTCCTCCTGGTCCAAACCTTCGGCCGTTTCCCCCTTTGCGGCTATTTCCTCATTTGCCTCCGCTATGGCAGTCCCATCTGCCGCTTTTCCGATGCCCACCAGCGGTTCCTCAGCCGCTGCGCCAAAACCGGCACCGGCACACAACACGCCAGCCAGCAAAACCGTCAAAATAGTTCCTCTCATTACCGCCCTCACTCCTGTCACTTTTACCGTCTTCTTCCTGCCGCTGCCCGCCGTTTTCTCTTATCCAGACGCAGGAACAGCATACTGCCCAGAAAAATAAGCAGCAAAATCATCACTGCGCAGTGCATAAAATATGCGTCGGGCAAAATCAGAATTACCGGATCTGTCTTTGAATCAAACAGCCAGTAATTGTTCCGGAAAAGAATCTGATGAAACAGCGCAAAAAACTTATCCCAATACAACAGGGCGAAAATTCCCAGTGCCACCGGAATCACCAGGGACAGAAGCCCCGCGATCTTCAGATAGGCATGCTGCCCTCTCCGGCGCATTTTTACAATCCCCACCAGGGAAGCCGCGAAAGTAATCATACAGAGATACTGGATCACCACAAAAATCCGTTTTACCTCCTGGAAATGGATCTGTCCGGTGTTCGACATGATCAGCGTGGGAAACCTCAGTTCCCCATGAAACCAAAACTGATTGTACTGGATCAGCGCGTCATAATTAGCCCTGATGGAGGACACATTCATCCCGGAATTTTTCTCGATTCCCAGCAGTGTGATATCTATATAGTATAGCCATTTAAAATTTAAAACAATCACCACCGCCAGGGTAAATAGAAACGTCGTCAGCAAAACTGCCAGCAAAAGATTGCTTCCCAGACCGGGGCCCTGCCTTTTTCTTCTTCCTGCCATTCTCTTTCTCCTTTGTATTCCATTTGCCTTTCCAAATCATATCACAGAATCGGGAAAGGGACAACTGTCGGGTTTTTTATTTTGGATTCCCGGAAGATCAGCGATGCAGGATATTACTTGGATTCCCGGAAGGGGATGAACGATGCAGGGATTGGGAGGGGAGGCGCACACACGGACATCTGGAAACATCTCCGGATGTATGTGTCCATGCCGCCCCGCCCCATCCTGCGTCCTGACAATATAAACTACCTAAATTTTAGCACAGCACCACAATCTTCCTGGGCGTGGTCTGAGGCGGTATGCTCCTGGTAGTGACGGAATAGTACACCAGCAGGAACCGGTTTCCCGGGGAGCAGGTGAAGCGCTGTCCGTTTAGGGTTTCCACCATGGTGTTTCTTCCGATATTTAGCTGCAGGGACCGATCCTGTGCCAGCAGGTTCCTGTCGAAAAAGTTCAGCTCCACCAGCTCATTCCGGCCTGCTGCCGCGATGAGCTGGGCGATATACTGGGGCGGAAAAATCAGGGGGACCGGCAGACTGCTGTCGTAAAAGGCTGCCACCCGCATTCCGGGGCGAAGCTGCCTGCTGTCCACCACCACTGTTTCCGGATCCACAACAAAATTTACTATGCCGCCCTCGGCCTGCAGGGTTATCATCTGGCTGCAGCAATCGTTTCCTCTGGTACTGTTTATAATCATGCCTGTGACAGGTACTAAATTCTGAAAATCCATTGCATGCTCTCTTCGCTTTTTTTTAATTTATGCAAATCAGCCGCGGCCTGCTACTGAATTTCGTGAATGTCAGCCATACCCGGTGCGCGCCAAAAAAGGGGCAGGATAAAAATCCTGCCCCTCGACTCTTTGATCTGACTATTCCTTAATCCTCTTTTCCGTAAAGAGTAACCAGCTTATTCAGATACTCAAATCTTTCCTTATTGCACTGTGCGTTCTTCGCAAACAGCTTCTCTGCTCTTGCCGGATTTGCACGCTTCAGAGAATTGTAACGTACCTCTCCGTCAAGGAAGGCCATCAGGTCATCTGTCGGAGTCTTGGAGTCCAGAGTGAACTTGGATTCTGCCGCCGGATTGAACCGGAACAGATGCCAGTAACCGGACTTCACTGCCAGCTCTTCCTCGGTCTGAGCCTTGCTCATGCCCTTCTTGATACCATGGTTGATACAGGGAGCGTAGGCAATGATCAGGGACGGTCCCGGATAAGCCTCTGCCTCTGCAATCGCTTTTACGGTCTGATTGTAGTCAGCGCCCATAGCGATCTGTGCAACGTATACATAGCCATAGGACATAGCGATGGAAGCCATATCTTTCTTCTTCACTTCTTTACCGCCGGCAGCGAACTGTGCCACTGCGCCGGGCTGAGTAGATTTGGAAGCCTGTCCGCCGGTATTGGAATAAACCTCGGTATCGAATACCAGTACATTGATATCCTGTCCGGAAGCCAGCACATGGTCAACGCCGCCGAAGCCGATATCGTAAGCCCATCCGTCACCGCCGAAGATCCACTGGGATTTCTTTGCCAGATAATCCTTATTCTTCAGGATCTCCTTGGAAGCGTCACATCCGCAGGCCTCCAGAGCCGCGATCAGTTTGTCGGTGGCAGCGCCGTTGGTAGCGCCTACTGCGTAGGTATCCAGCCAGGCCTGTCCTGCTTCCTTCACATCTGCCGGAGCATTTTCGTTGGCCATAAGTGCTTCCACTTTCGCTTTCAGGCCGCCTCTGATGGCCTTCTGAGCCAGCAGCATACCATAACCGAACTCTGCGTTATCCTCGAAGAGGGAGTTGGACCATGCAGGACCCTGTCCCTTCTGGTTTACGGTGTAGGGTGTGGACGGTGAGGAGTTGCCCCAGATGGAGGAACATCCGGTAGCATTGGCAATATACATTCTGTCACCAAACAGCTGAGTAACCAGCTTAGCGTAAGGAGTCTCGCCGCAGCCTGCGCATGCGCCTGAGAACTCAAGCAGCGGCTGCTTGAACTGAGAGCCCTTTACGGTATTCTCTTTGAATTTCTCCACAACATCTGCCTTGGCCGGAAGCTCTACCGCATAATCGAAGTATTTCTGCTCGCCTGCGTTTGCTTCCATATTCTCCATCGCCAGAGCCTTGGCACCCTTCTTGCCCGGGCATACGTTCGCACAGGAACCGCATCCGGTACAGTCAAGAGCAGATACTACGATGGCAAACTTATAACCAGCCATGCCGGTCATGGGCAGGGTCTTCAGTCCTTCCGGAGCTGCAGCCACTTCCTCATCCGTCATCGCTACAGGGCGGATAACAGCATGGGGGCAGACATAGGAACAACGGTTACACTGGATACAGTTCTCCGGATTCCATACCGGGATATCCACTGCGATACCGCGCTTCTCATATGCAGCTGCGCCGGAGGGTGTGGTGCCGTCCACATAATCCTTGAATGCGGATACAGGCAGGTTGTTTCCTTCCTGAGCGTTTACTGCATGCTGAATATTGTTAACGAAATCTACGACATCCTGTCTCTTGCCGGTAACATCCTTGGCAATGATATCCTCTGCCTCAGCGTTCTTCCAGCTTTCCGGAACCTGGATCTCCACTACCTGCTTTGCGCCGGCATCGATGGCATCGTAGTTCATCTGTACGATGGCATCGCCCTTACGTCCGTAGGTAGCCTTCGCAGCGGCCTTCATCAGGTCGATGGCCTGCTCTTCCGGAATGATATTGGCCAGCTTAAAGAATGCAGACTGCAGAACGGTGTTGATACGTCCGCCAAGTCCGATTTCCTTACCGATCTTGATACCGTCGATCACATAGAATTTGATGTTGTGGTCCGCGATGAATTTCTTCACCTGTCCCGGAAGGTGCTGCTCCAGTCCTTCCATATCCCACGGGCAGTTCAGCAGGAATGTGCCGCCGTCTACCAGCTCCTGAACCATATTGTACTTGCGTA
>CAMNQN010000046.1 GCA_946549155.1 uncultured Lachnospiraceae bacterium
CTGTGGCCCTGCGCGCCCGCCTCTTCCTGCGTCCTCTTACTTAACAAAACACGAAGAACATTGACGAAACCGCTAAATTTTGTTTTTCTGAAAATTTTGCTTTAAAAAAAAGCGGTTCTATGGTACAATATCAAAGTTGACAAAAATGTGGAGACGTACCGAAGCGGTCATAACGGGCCAGACTCGAAATCTGTTGGTCGGCTTTGCCGGCTCGGGGGTTCGAATCCCCCCGTCTCCGTCCCAAGGGGCTGTCGCAAAATGGCAGGGAAGCGTTACTGATATCCTGCTATTTTGCGGCAGCTCTTTTTGTATAGGCTCATTTTGAAGCTTGCGTCCCGCCCATTCCCATGCTACTATGAGCAAAACAGAAATTCTTTCCCCAAGGTGCGGCGAAGTTACTGTTCAGGTACCACTGTTCCGCGAGGTGTTCAGGTGCAGAATTGCACCTGAATCCCGAGGGCAGCAGCGTGTTACTGCGAAAAGCGTTCAGGGGAAGGCGAACGGAAATGGGAGGTGCGTATCATGAGCGTTACAGTGGCTGATCTGCTTCAGCTTCCGTCCCTGCGGCAGGCGCGGGTGATTGCGGGGGAGGGGGGCCTGATGAAAATTGTATCCTCCATCTCCGTGCTGGAATCCACGGATCCCGGTGTTTTGGTGGACGAGGTGTTCCCCACGGGGGAGTATTTCGGCGGGGAACTGGTAATCACCGGTTTTTTAAATATGCAGGAAAATGTGGAGCTCCAGTACCAGAATATGCGCAGGCTGGCGGAGGGGGGAGAGGCCGGGCTGATTCTCTTCTACGTGGGCGTCTATCTTAAGGCAATCGATCCGCGTCTGATCAGGCTGGCCGATGAGATGGATTTTGTGCTGATCGTTATGCCGGAGGGAGATGTGACACTGCGCTACAGTGAGGTGATCAGTGATGTCATGGAGGCGATTTTCAGGGACAGGACGAAAAGCGGCTCCATTGTGGCGGAGATTCTGGAACGGGTATCGGTGCTTCCGCCCTATCAGAGAACCATTCCCACCATGCTGAAAATGCTCAGTGACCGCATTTCGGCATCCGTGATGCTGTGTGATTCCGGGCTGCACATTATAAATATGGCCGCCTGGCCCCGCAGTCTGGAACCGGTGATGAAAAGAGGGGTGGAGGAGCTGGAAGGTCTCCCGCTAAGCGGGCAGTCCAGCGAATTTCCCGCCCTGTCCGACAGCAGGCTGTACCGTTTTTCCATCGTGCCGGACCGGGGGCAGAGCAGAGAGGTTTTGATTGTGAAGGAAGGAATCCCGCCGGCTCCCGATTCCCTGGCCCAGACGGTGGATGTGATCCGGCTGGGGGTAAATATCTGGGGGCAGGAGAAGGGAGCGGTGGCTGTCCGGGAGCTGATTCGGGCGATTATTCAGGACGATCCCATTCAGATGCGCCAGTTGGCCAGGCTGTTTCATATTAATGTGGCGGATATCCATGAGATGTGGATTCTCCATTGTCCGGAGGGGCAGCAGGAGCGGTTTCGCAGAGAGGGATTGGTTTTGCTGCGGGAATACCTGGATCACTATTGCGACACTGTGGTGGCGGATATCTATGAGGGGTATACAGTGGCCTTTATGGACTGGATCGAACAGGCGGCGGACCGGGATCAGATCTGCAGAGAATTGTGGGAACAGCTTGTAAAGGAAGGGTTTTGCCTGACGCTGACCAGATGCGGTTCCCTGGCCAATACGGCGGATGTACGGGAGGCGTTTCTTTCGCATCATGAGTACCTGGAAAGCGTCCGGAAAATATGGCCGGAAAAAGGATGTTATACCATTCAGGAGTTCCGGTTTGCGGCCCGCTGCCAGGACATTATGCAGAAGGGGGAGGAGGCGCTGAAGGACGCGCTGCTTCCCCTGGAGGCGCTTCGGAATGTCCGGGAGGACAAGGCTCTGCTCCAAACGCTGGAGGTCTATCTGCTGGATGCGGACAGCAGCGTTACCCGATGTGCCCAGCTTTTGTTTCTCCACAAAAATACGGTGAAGTACCGTCTGAACCGGATTCGGGAACGGCTGAGCTATCAGATTGACAAATTTCCCGAGGTTTTTCCCTTGTATTATGCTGTGGTTCTTTTGCGGTTAACGGCGGGAGAAGGGGAAAGCTGACAGATATTTTTGGCTGGGATTTGTTTTTTTGGACAAATTCCGACTTTCTTTTTTGTCCCTTTTACCCTTTATTGTGCCGATGTACACAGGTATAATCCTCCTATGAAAGATTTTGAAGAGGAGGAATTAGGATGAGTGAAAGAAATTCGGGTTTTGAAATTAAAGCGGAACAGCGGCAAAGCTGGGGCTCCATCGCCATGGTCTGGGCCGGCGGAATGATCTGCGTTCCCTGCCTGATGGTGGGCGGCGTGCTCTCCGGCGGCGGATTGTCCATCGGCCAGATGGTGGCATCCATTCTGATTGGCTACGGCCTGATTTGTGCTTACATGATCTGCATCGGGATGCAGGCCTGCGATACGGGACTTCCTGTGGCGGTGATGGCGGAGGGGGCCCTCGGAAAGCAGGGAGCCCGTTATATCATCAGTCTGCTGCTGGCCATCGCCTGCATCGGATGGTTCGGCATCCAGTCAGCCACCTGCGGAAGCGCCTTCGCCTCCATGGCGGCATCTATGATGGGAATGGAGGCGCCGGGCAGCCTGATGACGGCGGTGTGCTCCATTGTCTGGGGCGTGATTATGCTGGCTACGGCCTGCGCCGGGTTTAAAGGATTGAAATGGCTGAACTATATTGCGGTTCCCCTTTTGGTGCTTGTCTGTCTATACGGTATTATTGCCGGTATTGTGGCCCATGACGGCGGTGCAGCCATTGCGGCTTATGCGCCGGAGCAGTCTGCCGGGATGGTGTTCGGGATTTCCATGACAGTGGCCTCCTTTGCGCTGGGCGGTGTGATTTCCGCTGACTACTGCCGGTTTGCGAAATGCCGGGCAGATGTGGTGAAATCCTCCATCGTGGGTGTGATTCCCGCCGGATTGTTTATGCTGCTTACCGGTGCAATCATGAGCATCGTTACCGGGCAGTACGATATTTCCGCCATTCTGGCCAGCCTGGGCGTACCGGTGGTGGGGCTGCTGGCTCTGGTTTTAGCCACCTGGACGACCAATGTGACGAATGCGTACTCCGGCGGTCTGGCCCTTTCCAATCTTCTGGGCTTTGATGAAAGTAAATTTAAAATTACCACGGGGATTGCGGGGGCGATCGGTACCCTGCTGGCGGCCTTTGGCCTGCTGAATGCGTTCCAGGGCTTTCTTTCCCTGATGTCCGCGTTGATTCCGCCGCTGGCCGGCGTTCTGATTGCCAATTACTGGATTGTCTGCGGCGGCAACAGGGCAAATTTCCGGCGGCGTCCGGGATTTTCCATTCCCGGCGTCCTGGCCTTTGTTGTGGGAGCCCTGACGGCCTGCATTACCGGAGGAACCTTTGCTTCCTTCCCGGGACTGGTGGAGGCGCTGCCGTTTCTGAATATTCCCTTCTTTGTGGGGCCGGTAAACGGAATTGTGGTGTCCCTGGTGTTATGCGTGGCGCTCAGCAAACTGCTTCCGGAGAGGGCAGGAAAAGCAAAGGCACAGTGGGCAAACAGTTAGGGAATTTATCTGTATAGAAGAACGAACAGAGCGAAGGAGGGACTTTTTTTGAGAAAAATCGGAGTTTCTGAAATTGAGGATATTGCGCTGGGCGCCGCACTTTTAGGGGCCGGCGGCGGAGGGGACCCCTATGTGGGAAAGCTGGTGGCCATCGGTGCCGTGAAGGAATGCGGGCCGGTGACGCTGCTGGATCCGGAGGAGATTCCGGACGATGCGCTGGTGGTGCCCATCGCTATGATGGGAGCGCCTACGATTCTGGCGGAGAAGGCGATTGGGGGAACGGAGTATCAGACCTTGTACGATACGGTTTCCGCGTTTTACGGAAAACCTATTTTTGCCTTTATGCCCATTGAGGCGGGAGGTGTAAATTCCATGCTGCCCATTGCCGCGGCGGCCAGGCTGGGGCTTCCGCTGGTGGACTGCGACGGTATGGGCCGGGCGTTTCCGGAGCTGCAGATGGTGACCTTTACCATTGGAGGCGGTTCCGCTACCCCCATGGCGCTGGTGGATGAGAAGGGAAATTCCTCGATTTTCCGCACCATCACGAATAAATGGACGGAGGAGCTGGCCCGGGCTGTGACCATGGCCTGCGGCGGTTCTGTATCCGTTTCCCTCTATGCGATGGAGGGAAAATTTATGAAGGAGTATGGTGTGAAGGGGATTGTGACCAGAAGCCAGACCTTAGGCTCCGCCATCAGGCGGGTGAAGGAGGCCGTGGACTGTTCGCCGGAGGAACAGTTCCTGCGCATCACGGAAGGGGTTCGGCTGTTTAAAGGAAAAATCTGCGATGTGCTCCGGGAGGTTCGGGGCGGCTTTAATTTCGGTAAGGTGCTTCTGGAGGGAATCGCCGGGGATAAGGGCCGTCAGGCCTATGTGGAGTTTCAGAATGAGAATCTGACGGCGGTGGCTGACGGTAGGATTCTGGCTACCACGCCGGATCTGATCTGCCTGGTGGATACGGAAACCTTCCAGCCCGTTCCCACGGATGCGCTGAAATACGGAAAACGGGTGCTGGTGGTCGGGCTTCCCTGTTTCCCGCTGTGGAGGACACCGGAGGGACTGGCGCTGGTGGGGCCCCGGTATTTTGGAATCGATACAGACTATATTCCGCTGGAGGAGCGCTGCAAAGGAGGGGCTGACCATGTATAAGCTGGGAATCGATGTGGGAGGAACGAACACAGATGCGGTTTTGATTGATGATAAGTTAAATGTGGTAGCCAGTGTCAAGCGGCACACGACACAGGATGTGTATGACGGGATCCTGACGGCAGTGCGGGCTGTTTTAGAGGAGTCGGGGATCGACAGGGCGCAGATCGGACAGGCGATGCTGGGGACCACCCAGTGTACCAATGCCATCGTGGAGCGCAAGCATCTGGCTCCCATCGGGATCCTGCGAATCGGAGCGCCTGCTACTCTGGGAATTTTTCCTATGGTGGACTGGGCGGAGGATATAAAGGCCATCGCGGTGGAGACTGCCATTATCGGCGGTGGGTTTGAATATGACGGGAAGGAGCTGGCTTCCTTTGACGAGGCGGCAGCCCGGGCCTTTTTTGAGAGGCTGAAGGCGAAAGGCATCCGGTCTGTGGCGATTTCCTGTGTGTTTTCCACGGTGCGGGATGATCATGAGCGCCGGGCAGCGGCACTTTGCCGGGAGATTATGGGGGAGGAGGTGCATGTGTCCATCTCCAGTGAAATCGGCTCCATGGGTCTGATTGAGCGGGAAAACGCCACCATCCTAAATGCTGCTCTTTATCAGGTGGCGGAGACCTTCACCGACGGATTTGCCCGCAGCCTTCAGGACGAGGGTGTGGTGAATGCGGACATTTACCTTTCCCAGAATGACGGTACGCTGATGACCATGGAGTATGCCAGACGGTATCCTATTTTGACGGTGGCCTGCGGCCCCACCAATTCGATTCGGGGGGCCAGCTATTTAAGCCAGCTGCAGAATGCCATTGTCATCGATGTGGGCGGAACTACCACCGATCTGGGCGTGATTCAGAACGGATTCCCACGGGAATCCAGCGTGGCGGTTACCATCGGCGGTGTGCGCACGAATTTCCGGATGCCGGATGTGATTTCCATCGGCCTGGGCGGCGGCTCTATTGTGCGGGAGCTGCCGGACGGCACGGTGACGGTGGGGCCGGATTCCGTGGGATATGAGATTACGAAGAAAGCGCTGGTGTTTGGCGGCAGCGTCTGCACAGCCACGGATATTGCGGTGCGTTTAGGAATGACTCAGCTTGGAGATGGGTCCAGGGTGGCGCATTTGAGTGAGGAATTTGCGAAAAAGGCCATGGAGGCCATCACAGAGCTGGTGGAGGATTCCGTGGATGCCATGAAGGTTTCCAGCGAGGATGTGGACATTATCCTGGTGGGCGGCGGCTCCATTGTGCTGCCGGAGAGCCTGGAGGGTGCGGCCGCCGTAATCAAGCCGGCCATCGGGGGCGTAGCCAACGCCATCGGTTCCGCTATCTCCAAGGTGTCCGGAAACTATGAGAAGCTGGTGGATTACCTGGTAACGCCCAGAGGGCAGGCGCTGGAGGAGGCAAAGGCTGAGGCCATTGAGATGGCCGTCGGGGCGGGAGCCATCCGGGAGACGGTGGAGATCATCGATATGGAAGATGTTCCGCTGCAGTATTATCCGGGGAACACGAACCGGGTGAAGATAAAGGCGGCAGGGGATTTGGCTTAGAAAGGCCCGCACCTATGTGACAGTCTGGATAGAATAAGCTCATGATCGTTTTTCATCCGATACGATTGTGGGCTTATTTAGCGCCTGAAGCTGCGACAAGACCTGTGCAGAAAAATGGAGGAAAATCATGCACGGGTTTTGCCATTTTTTTTGGTATAATTATCTAATCGATTACAGGATACAAAGGAAGAGGAAAATGCAGTTATTCAGTGAATATTTGAGGGATCTGATAAAAACAAAACAAATGTCGGTTTCTTTGCTTGCCAGACTGACAGGGGTGGAACGCACGCTGCTTTCGAAAACGCTGACTGGACAGCGCGTGCTTCCTTATCATGCCCTGGATGATCTGATCTATCATTTAAAGCTGTCACCTGAGGAGGAAAAGCGTATTCGGCTTTATTATGACGCCCAGTTTGAAAAAGAGGGCATTCGCCGTTCCAGGGAACTGATCGGAAAAATGTTCAGTGATCTGTCCTGCCTTGATTTATCTGCTCGGGCATTTGAAGAAACCCGGCTGTTGATGAACATTGGACAGTATGCCGGGGAACGCACGGTTTTTGTAGGAGAAACGAATGTGCAGTTTTTGCAGCGCATGGTGCTGTCTGAGGAGATGAGCCGCCCGGATTCCAGGGTGGAACTGACGGTGCCCATCTCAGATACCTTCCTGAATGGGGAACTGCTGCATCGGTATCTGGATGATAAGACGTCCATGGAGATCAGTCAGATCATCTGCTTTGACGCATCTTCTACAGGGGCAGATATCAATCTGGACAACCTGGGGCGTTTCTGTCGGATATTGCCGGTCTGCCTGCTGTCAAAGCAGCATTACCATCCTTATTATTACTATGATAATCCTACATCTACCCGATATACGGACCCGTTTCCCTATTTTCTGGTGTCCCACAGTTGTGTGGTGTGTCTGTCAAAAGACGGAACGTGCGCTCTATTGCTGCGTTCCCCGGATGCAGTGTCTTATTATCACCGGTACTTTCAGACACTGACAGAGGAGTGCTACAGCCTGATTCAATATACCAGTAATCCACTGGAGATTCTCAACTCTTATCAGAAGTGTACAGAGCCGGATGGCTTTTATATGGCGATGGATCAGCCCTGCTTTGGACGTTTTTATACGGATGATTTTATTTTATCCCATATCCGGAAAGAACTGCCGGGCTATGAACAAATCCTGGGAGCGGCGATGGAACGCTTTTCGCTGCTGAGGATGGTGACACATTTTTACACTTTTTTTTCAGAGGCGGGGGTGAAGCGCTTTCTGAAAGAAGGAACTCTGGACGATTTTCCGGTGGAGATTGTCACTACATTTTCCAGGGAGGAGAGGGAAGGGCTGATGCGCAGCCTTGCATCGGCGATTCGTTCCGGGAATGTGACCGGCAGTATTTTGCGGGAGGGGGTATTTCCCGATTATCTTGCCGTGTGCACTTCACAGGAACACGGTGTTGGCTTTTTTACTACGCGTCAGTTTCCATTGTCGGATGCCCTTTGTTCTGTATGGATGAAAGAACCGAATCTGTGCAGAGCTTTTCATGGATGGATGAAACATCTCCCGGATAGCAGTTTGACACTGACGGCCGGGGAGACTGCCGACATTCTGGAGAAACTGGTAAATGAGAAGGAAAAAACAAACAGATTATAACCGGGAAGGCAGGAAACAGCCGCAAATTCAGGAGGAACGAGAAATGGAGAGAGCAAAATATGATTGGCGGAGAATAGTGTGGACAGGGACGGAGGGGCTGCTGGCGCTGCTTCTTGGTGTCACTCCAATGGTGAGCACCAGCAATGTTTTAGGGTATTCTTTTCGAGTGGGATATCTTACCATGCTTGGCGCATTGCTGAATATCACTTCCATAGGCAGACTGGGGACGCCCTCGGGAGAGGAATGGTGGATTTTTCTTTTTTATACCGCAGTGGTGACTGGTGTGATCGTACTTTGTGTGGTGATGGCAGTGAAGGCATGGAAAGGCCGGGGACGTTTCCTGTATCTGGTGGGAAATGCATTGGCCTTTTTGCTGGTTGCAGCAGTTATCATTCTTGTAAAAGCCCTGACGAAATCCTTGATGGCAGATGACACAGATATCATTAAGGTTGGATTGGGCTACTGGCTGGCCATGGTTCTGGCGGTGACAGGCTTTGTGTTTGGAATTTTGAATTTGGGAAATAAGCAGTCCGCTTCTGACAGAGCGGGGAGATTTGAAAAAAAGGTAAGCCTTGCTGATTTGAAACGGAAAACAGAGAAAAGTTTCACATACAGGAAGGCGGAATGCGGGAAGATGTCCGACCGCCCCTCTGCCGGAGGCCATGTGAAGAGACCGGTGAGAAAAGAAGTGGCGGCAGCTGTGGAACGAGAAGACTCGGATGCGGACGGCAGGGCGGCAGGTACGTCAAGAATGCCGACAGAGGATACTTATTCACACAGTGCTGTGAAAAAAGAACCGGAACCGTCCGTAAAGGTAAAATACAATATGAAAAACAGTGGAAAGCCCTCGGAGTTTTTCCATCATGATGATGAACTTTCCTGATGTTCTGATAAGGTTTTCCGGGAACTTCAGGTAAAGGGCCGATACAAAGGAGAATGGGGAAAAGAAAATGGCAGTCTGGGTAGCGATGGTGGGGCTGTTGGTTTTGGGCAGTCTTATTTGGCTTCATTACAGAGAAAATGAAAAGGATGAAGCGCATTTCGGGGAAAGAAAAGACAGAGAAGACGATTTGTCTGCCTCCTTCAGGGCGGAGAAGGGTTTTTCCGGCAGCAGGACAGAGGAAGAAAAAGCGCCAGATACCACAACGGCGGGTGCCGTGAAGTACGGGCGCGGTTTTGGAAAAAACGGGGGGCAGCAAAAAGAGAAGGCGCCGAAGGAGACAGAGGATTTTTACCGTTATGACAGGAAAGAAAACGACAGAATTGCCTGCCCCGGCTGCGGGGTGGAAAACGCTCCGGACAGTACAGATTGCCTGCTGTGCGGTATGCCCCTGCGATCAGAAGGAAAAGGAGAACAGAAGAATGTTTTGTAAATACTGCGGGAATAGAATGAAGGATACGGATCTTGTCTGTCCGCATTGTAAGAAGGAGCGGGAACCGATGCAGTCCGCCCTGGAGCTGAAGCAGCTTTTGGGAGAGAAATGGGAAACAGAGAGGAAGAGTCCTGTCTCCGGAAGCGGGGAAGGAAACACGGATTCCGGTATGATGCAGAAGCGGTGGATGCTTCTGGAAAACAGGCAGAAGCATCTGGAAAAGAATATGAAGTGTCAGAAACTGCTGATGAAAAGTATTGCTGCGATCCTTGTGCTTTTTCTGGTGATTACAATGGCAGTAAGCTGCAGTCTTTCCAGAAAAATAGAAAGGCTGAATGTTTCCGGACTGGAAGAGAAGATGAAGGTACAGGAAACAAAGCTGGAAGAGCTGAAAAACAGGATTGAGAATCCGAAGGCGATGATGGAGACAGAAACGGAGACAGAAGCAGAGACAGAAACAGAGACAAAGACAGAGGAACAGACAGAGACGAAAACGACGCTGGCGATAAAAGAAAATTGATGGAGTTGATATGGATAGATGGAATGGGAAGCGGTTTTTAGACATTTTTGGGGTTATCCTTCAGGTATATAGGGAAAAGATCGAAGGAAAAGGGGAGGATGCCTACGTCAGTCTTGTAAATGAAACAGGAGCTCTGATCGGATGCTTCGATGGATGCGGCGGAATTGGCTCCAGAAGATATGCGGTATTTGATACCCATACCGGCGCATATGTGGCTTCAAGGATCGCCGCTCAGGCTTCGGCAGACTGGTTTTTGCGGGGGTGTGAGGAGGGGAGACCTTCTGATCTCTCAGAAAAAGAACTGGCGGAGGAGATCTTGGCGGCATTGAAAAGCTGCCGGGGAATGGAGCCCTCTTCTTCTGTCCTCAAAGGAAGCCTTACCAGGGAATTTCCCACTACTCTGGCTATGGCAGCGGCGGATACTCAAAATGTGGTGTTTTACTGGGCAGGCGATTCCCGGGGATATATCCTGGATGAGAGAGGGCTGCATCAGATGACCACAGACGATGTGGAACAGCAGGATGCCATGAAAAATCTCAGTGAGGATGGTCCACTGAAAAATGTGATCTCCGCTTCCCGCAGCTTCCAGATCCACAGGAGAGAAAGGATGCTTCCCGGCACCGGAATTGTGCTGACCTGTACGGACGGATGTTTTGGCTATTTAAGTTCTCCGATGGCATTCGAGCTGCTGCTGATAGAGACTATGCAGAAGGCGCAAAATCCCCGCCACTGGGAGCTGCTTTTAAAGGAACGGATCGAAAAAAACGCCGGAGATGATTATACACTGATGGCAATGGTACTGGGATTTGACACGTTTGAACAGATGAAACAGTATTTCCGGGGCAGGTACAGGGAAATGGACTCCCGGTTTCAGGAGATGACCAGCCAGGAAAAGCTGCTTGCATGGTGGGAGGAATATAAAAAAGAGTATGAAAATTATTGAGAGGTTCTGTTATGCCGGAAACAATTAACGGATATCTGCTGGAAGAACCATTGAAAACGGACAACAGTGGATTTTCAAAATGGGGTTTTGGAAAGCTGGATGGAAAAGAATATTTCATAAAAGAATTTTTAAGTCCGGCTTATCCGGTAAATGCCGATCTGCTGGGACCGGAACTGACGGCGAAAAAGAAAGAAGTCTGCAATGCCTTTGTAAATCAGAAATGTCTGCTGTTTCAGACGATCAATCAGGCATCGGATGGAAACCTGGTGCGTATAGAGCATTTTTTCCGGTATGGCGCAAAGTATTATATTACCATGCAGAAGGTGGAAGCTGTGGATATGGTAAAGGTGCTTGCCCTGCCGGAAAGACAGAAGATTGAGATTTGTGCCGTTCTTGCTCATGCGGTGGCAGGAATGCACCAGGCCGGGCTGATCCATGGGGATATTAAGCTGGATAATGTGATTTTCTGTTCCAATGCCAGCGGCAGAATTGGGGCAAAGATGATTGATCTGGACAGCTACTTCTGGGCAGCGCGACCGCCGGAGAAGGAAGAAGAGATTATCGGTGACCAGATCTATATGGCGCCGGAGACCTTCCTTCTGATGGAGCAGGAGGAAGGAACACTGACCTGTAAAATTGACATATTCGCTTTGGGACTGCTGTTCCATCAAATCATGACAGGGCTTGCTGCCTGGATTCGAAGACAGCTGTCATTACCCCTACGAAGCGCTGCTGAAACAGGAGGAACTGAAAGTGAGTGACAGACTGGATCCCCGGCTTCAGAATATTTTTCTGGAAATGCTTCAGCGGGAACCTGAGAAACGGCCGGATGCGGATCAGGTGGGAGAGCGCCTGAGAAAGCTGTGCCGAAGGAGAAGATCAACTGCAGAAACAGGAGAGATCCCATTGGCATCAGAAGCTGTTTTGGCGGACAAAAAGCGGAGCGTGGATGAGTTTTTCTTCCGGGCTGGTGAGGATGATCTGTAGAGGAAATGCTGAATTAATCAGCATTTCCTTAGGAGAAAGTGGTACTGGAAAGAGGATGGAAAAACAGATATACATAGGAAAAGGAGAAGGAAAATGCAGGAAAATTTTCAGATGACGTACAATGTAGATATGGTATTTTGTATTGACGCTACAGGGAGTATGAGTCCGGTGATCAATCTGGTGAAAAAGAATGCGCTGAATTTTTATAATGATGTGCAGACCGTGATGGATAAAAAGGGAAAAGTAATTAATTCTTTACGCATTCGTGTGATTGCTTTTCGCGATTACATTGCGGATAAAGCGGATGCCATGCTGGTAACAGATTTCTTCGAGCTTCCCCGGCAGGAAGAGGAGTTTGCCAGATGTATCAACAGCATCCGGGCAGAGGGCGGCGGTGATGAACCGGAGGATGGCTTGGAGGCCCTGGGATATGCGATCAGGTCCAAATGGAACATGGAGGCAAAGAAAAAACGTCAGATCATTGTGGTGTGGACCGATGCCTCCAACCATGAGCTGGGGTATGGCAGAAGCCAGAGCGATTATCCGCAGAAGATGGCAAAGGATTTTTCGGAACTGACCAGCTGGTGGGGCAATTCCCAGATGGAGGGGTATATTGATCAGTCTGCCAAGCGGCTGATTTTGTTTGCTCCGGAAGCATCCTACTGGTCAGAGGTGGCGGATAACTGGGAAAACGTGATTCATTGTCCGTCACAGGCCGGAAAGGGTGTGGCGGAGCTGGATTACCATCAAATTATAGATACGATTTCAAATACCATTTAGTTTTCTGACGCTTTAGGATTTTGGAATTTGGGGAGAGGGAGACGGAGGATGACATTTGGAAGGCTGGAAGGGCTGACGGGAAAACTGGCAGGAGAGGAATACCGGATAGAACCGGGAGAGACCATCTGGATAGGCAGCAGTCCGGACTGTGATGTGATATTGAAGGGAGCAGATATTGCGCCGTATCATCTGGGCATTTCCCTGGACGACGACGAAGAAGGTATCTGGGTGCTGAGGGAAGCCTGGGGGAAAATTACCCTGTCCGACGGAAGGGAACTTCCCCAGGGGGAGGAGGTATTCCTTTCCACAGCGGAGAGAATTTATCTGGGAGATGGACATCAGTCTTTCCATCTGGAAATCGTCAGAGTGGAAGGAAAAGCGGAAAAGAGGAAGCAGTTACATGGTACCGCAGGTCTGGCGGTTTTGTGCCTGGCGGTTCTGGGAACTGTCTGCCTGTCTGGGGTTCTGTCTGGAAAAGGAAAGCTTCTCCGTTCACCGGAAAATATTCCGGCTGTGAAACTGGATTCTTCTGATTCTGAAAATGAAACGGAATGGCAGGATAGGCGGCAGGGAGGGACAGAACAGGAGAAAAGAAGCCAGACAGAAACAGGTCAGACGGAAACCTCCCCGGTGCATTCTGACAGTCAGAAAGCGGATGATATTCTGAGACTGCTTAGCGGGAGAGAAGCTTTAGCGCTGTCAGAGAAAATAAAAGAAGAAACGGTACAATATTCGGACGGCGGTAAAATTTACCGTCCGTCCTATGAAGCAATCTCTTATGACGAAGAACAAAAAATACTCTATTATGATAATATTCTCATGGTATATCTGATGGAGAAACCGACGGAAGAGGAGAGAGAAGCTCTGGCGGAACTTGTAGAGGGAGAAGTTGCGGGTTATACAGAGGGAGCCATGCAGCTTCTGCAGATCAAAGTGCCGGAAACGGATCTGACCGGACTGGACAGCTATGCGAAACAGCTGATGAACTCAGAGAAAGTTCTGTATGCTGTGTTTGATATGCCTGTCACGGTGAAGGCTTCCATGACGCAGGACCGGAATCCCTGGAGCGGGCCAGGGGAGGACCGGGAAAGGACGGAGAAGGGAAACGAAGAGAACCCCTCCGGAAATGACTGGTGGGCGGAGGCCATAGGAGCCTATTCCGCCTGGGACGGCTATTCAGATATGGTTCAGAGTATCAGGATTGGAATGATTGATTCCGGATTTAATCTGGAACATGAAGAGCTGTGCGGGAAAAGCACGATGCTGAATGAAAATACGCCCAATCCCCATGGTACCGGAGTGGCAGCAGTGGCAGCCGCCGCCAATAACGCGGTGGGTATCCGGGGAGTGGCGGATCAGGCAGAGCTGCTGTGCATCGACTGGGCTCAGGATAATGAGGTTTCACTGCTCTCAGGAACGGAATATTTGCAGCTGATGAATCTGGCAATCAGCCAGGGAGCGAAGGTGATCAACATGTCTTTTGGACAATATGTGATGACGGAGGATGTCTTAGCAGCGGAATATCCCGGGTTTTCCTATGAAGCATATCTGGAAAGTATTTCATCCACCAGCCAGCAGACAGCACGTACCGGTCTGCTGGCTATGCTTCAGCTGTATCTGGAGGATCAGCGGAATTACCTGCTGGTTCAGGCAGCCGGAAATGGACTGAACAATGGCTGGATGGGAATCAATACGGAAACTGCCGGTTTTTTTGCAGCGATTACGGAGGAGGTGTATGATACGGTTCTGTCCGGAATATCGGACGATAAAAGGAAACGGCTGAAGGGTCTGGATTATGATTATTTTGATGGCCGGGTGATCATCGTAGGCGCGGTGGAGAATGTGCGGGAAAATGGCGGTTACAGGATGGCCCAGATGTCAAATTTCGGTGAAAACCTGGATATCTGCGCTCCGGGAGTGAATATTTATACCGCATGGGGCGAAGGGAAGGATACTTATGATACTGTTTCAGGTACTTCTGTGGCAGCACCTATGGTCAGTGGGGCAGCAGCGTTTCTGTGGTCCATGCTGCCGCAGCTTTCGGCGCCGGAAGTAAAGAGATATTTGATCAGCAATACCGGAAACCGGGCTTTCAGTGTTAATGCAGAGGACCGCTGGGGGCCATATCCTATGCTGAATATAGGACAGGCAGCAGATACGGTTTATCAGGAATGCGTTTTGCCTGGCCGGACCATGACAGCCATGAGCCTGAAGCGTTATCTGAATAAAAAACTGATTCCCCAATATGGCCTTGTGCCCACGGAGTATCAGAAATTCGACGTTTCCGCGGCAACGAAGGCAGATCATATTGATATCAGCAGCATAGATGGGATTCTTTCGGCAAAGATCACGGATCTGGACGGGGATGGGGCAGAGGAGATGCTGGTGGTGCGTTTTGAAAAAGAGGGAGAACAGAATACCTGGATTTATCTGGAGATTTTTGAAGCTTCCTTAATCGACGGGGTTCCCTTGCTGATTCAAAAAGCTATCGGACGACTGCTTTCGGTGATCCGTTTGTGGATGTGCGTTCCGCTGTATTTCTGTCAGAGGGAGAGGATACAGGAAAACCATGGATCAATCTGTATGTCAGCTGCTCCACCGGAGAAGAAAATAATGAGGTGCTGCGCCAGTTTCTTTATGGGGATAAGAGGCTTCAAAGCAGTATGGCGGCCGGTCTGCTGTCAGAAGGAACGAGTCTGGTATCCTCCTACACAGCAGCAACGGATCAGACCTCGAAGGAACTGACAGTCAATCCCAAAACCAGCCGGGAATGGCAGAGATATGAGATTTGGGAGAGCGTATTTGATCAGGCGGAAAGTAAGTTTCTCCACCTGCTGGTGAATTACCGTTCTCTGTTTGAGGACAATGGAGTGTGGCGAAACGGGCAGCGGTTTGGTTTTGAACTGAATGACTATGAGAGCCAGGAGAAATATCTGGTAAAGGATGCTTTTAACCGGAGAGAAGAACTGGAGATGGTGTCGGAGCTGGATACCCGTCTGGAGAGGATAGAGTTTACTGCAAAGGATATCTATGTGCGGGATTATACGGGACTATACCGGGAAGAAAAGATAACGGTTGAAGAAAGCGCACAGACAGAAGCGTTATCACCGGATCAGAAGAATGGGGACATGAATGCAGATACCCGGGCGGATGAAGAGGAAAATACAGAGGAAGCTGCCGCGGATGCCCTGCGGGAATATCTGCGCGCTGTGCTGGTTCCCCAGTATGGAGTGATCCGTACCGGGCAGCTGCTGGGCAGCATATCTTATCGACAGAACGGAGATTCTTCAAGAAACTGGTCAGCCGCTGATCTTACCGGATTGCTTTCCGGTACCATACGGGATTTTGACAGTGATGGTCAGGAAGAGTTACTGACGGTGGCTTTTGATACAAAGGAGCCGGATGAGTACGGGAGTGCACAGAGCGATATGATTCTCCGGATGTACGAGTATGAAAAAAACGCCGGAATCAAAGAAACTGCCATGCGGAAGATGAGCGCGGCCGACAGTTATCTTGAGGGGGCCATCGGATACCGTCAGGCCTGTGTATTCGTGTACGAGTATCAGGGAGGAACGTACATAGGCATCGATACCTATCTGTATGCGAATGAGAGTATTGTTACGCTGGCGGTCTTCCAGTATGGCGGAAGCGGCATAGAGTATCTCCACATTCCCCATTCCACCACTGCGGAGAAATCAGATACTCCGGTACAAAGAGACGGAACAGCCTTTGATCTCGTGTCTGCTGTGGGATATCAGGTGCAGGGGTATGGAAACCGGTATGTGAAATGGATCTATGGGGATGCGGCGGAACCATTATTCTGCGGATGGGGAACCGTTGATCTTTGGACAGAGATTCTGTCCTATGCACCTGATTACCAGGACAGCTCCGGAAACTGGCAGATGAAGCCGAAACTTACGGAGGAAGAATTGAAAGATTATATGGATTCCTATCTGTTTTTTCTGGAGGATGTGGGACTTACCGCTGATGATGAGCGTATCGGTATGAGCACCTGCAGCGGCTGGCCGGGGGAAGCGTATCAGGAGAGGCTGATTGCGGCACCGGATGTGTACAACGCATTGGAGGGATCCATCACGTTTCTCTCCGGAATCTATACCCATCCCCGGGATCATTATCAGGCGGTTCAGCTGATCCGGGAGGATTATGAGGGAACGCTGGATGCGTATCGGTAAGACAGAAAAAGCCAGGGAGAGTGAACGTATGGAGGAGCAATGGATTACAATTCTTGCAGGTATATTAATGATCGCGGTGTATGTGGGCGCTCCGGCCCTTTTGATCCTGGGGCTGTTCAAATGGAGAAAGCATCGGAAAATGAAAGACAAAACAGGGGATAAAAAGCCCTATAAAATTATATCTGTCCCCCTGCTGGTGCTTAATGCGGCGCCGGCCTGCGGCATCGTTTTAAGAGAAAATGCAGTATTTAATCTGGAGAGGACCAGTGAGGAGTTCTGGTATATAGTGATTACGCTCTGTTTTGCAGTGGAGGTGGTGATCACTCTGATTCAGTGTAAATGGAGAGGAATCTGGATCAGTATGGTGCGATTCCTTGCGGGAACTGCCCTGGGAATTGCGGCAGGGAACTCCATTGTGATTTTCTTCGGACTGTGCCTGGTGCTGATGAGTATCATGGCCATCGGCGGTTCCTCTGGCAGTGGAAGTGAGACGATTGCCTTCCGCAAGGACGATGGAACTTATGTATTACTTCGCCGCAGCGGTATGGACAAGCACTATTATGATTCGGATACCGGGGATACCTATCGTGTATTAGATACCGATCGTGTGCTAAATGAGACTACCCATCGGGATTATAAGGTGTGATGAGGAATAGAAAATGGCTTATACTTAAAGTAACTATTCGGGCGGCTGGTTTGTTCTTTTCGTGTTTTGTTAATTACCCGGACGCAGGAAGAGGCGGGCGTGCAGGGCCACAA
>CAMNQN010000047.1 GCA_946549155.1 uncultured Lachnospiraceae bacterium
CCGCCCTTCTTTGATTTTATCCCGGCACAACCTGCCGTCACTTTTCACTTCGCATCCCTGCATACTCCGCCACAATTCGCTTCAGAATAGAATCCGCATCGATACAGGTCTCCATTTTCAGCACTTCCACGCTTCCATGCTCCACATAGTCGTCCGGCAGGGCCACATTAATCACACGCACCGTCTCCCCGATATCAGTTAAATATTCCAGAATCTGATCCCCGAACCCGCCGCTGCGCACGTTTTCCTCCATGGTCACCAGCAGCTGGTGCTCCTTTGCCGCGGTGCGGACCATCTCCTCATCCAGCGGTTTTATGAACCGTGCGTTGATCAGGGAGCAGCTGTAGCCCATATCCCGCAGACGGCTTCGCACCTCCACCGCCGTCTTTACCATACTGCCCACAGCCAGCAGCGCAATGCCGCACTCATCATAGAGCACCTCCGATTTGCCGTAAGTGATGGGGGCCCGGAAATTCTTCAGTCCGTCATAGGCCTCCCCCCTGGGATAGCGCAAAGCGATGGGGCCTCCATAGTTTACGGCAAATTTCAGCATATCGGAAAGCTCCCATTTATTTTTCGGAGCCATCACGCACATATTCGGGATGGAAGACAGATAGGAGAGATCAAAAATGCCCTGATGGGTCTCCCCGTCGCTGCCCACCAGGCCTGCCCGGTCGATGGCAAATATCACCGGCAGGTTTTGGATACAGACGTCATGAATCATCTGGTCATAGGCCCGCTGCAAAAAGGAGGAATACACCGCCACCACCGGTTTGAGCCCCCCCACTGCCATTCCCGCAGCGAAGGTCACCGCATGTTCCTCCGCAATTCCCACATCAAAAAAGCGGTCCGGGTACATATTCCGGAAACGCTTCAGTCCGGTACCGTCGGGCATGGCAGCTGTCACAGCCACCAGCTCCGGCACCCGGGCGCCCAGCTTGCACATCACCGTAGAGAAAACATCTGTATAATTCGCCTTTTTCTTTTTCGTTTTGGGAACACCCGTCTCAATCTCAAAGGGCTCTGCCCCGTGAAAACGGGCCGGATGCCGCTCCGCAGGCCCGTAGCCCTTTCCCTTCTTCGTCTTTACGTGCACCACCACGGCGCCCTTTACTTTTTTGGCCTCCTGAAATATTTTCACCATCTGGGCAATGTTATGGCCGTCCACAGGCCCGAAATAGGTCACGCCCAGATCCTCAAAAAACATGCCGGGAATCATCAGCTGCTTGATGCCGTTTTTCGTATTGCGAATATGCTCCACCATCTTATTGCCGTAAACGGGAATTTTATTCAGCGTATTCTCCACCCCCGCTTTCAGCCCGGTGTAGGCATCCGCAGTCCGCAGATTACTTAGATAGACGGACAGTCCACCCACATTTTCTGAGATGGACATCTCATTGTCATTCAGAACAATAATAAAATTCGTCTTAAGCTGGGCCGCATTATTCAGCGCCTCATAGGCCATGCCCCCGGTCAGGGAACCGTCCCCGATCACGGACACCACCCGGTAGCTCTGCCCCAGAAGATCCCTGGCTCTGGCATACCCCAGGCCCGCGGAAATGGAGGTGGAACTGTGCCCCGTATCAAAGGCATCGCAAACACTTTCCTTCCGTTTCGGGAAGCCGCTCATTCCGCCGTATTTGCGCAGTTTTTCAAAGCCATCCCGTCTCCCGGTGAGTATCTTATGGGTGTAGGACTGATGGCCCACATCCCAGATAAACTTATCCCCCGGCAGGTCAAATGCCAGATGCATGGCCATGGTCAGCTCCACCACGCCCAGGTTAGAGGCCAGATGGCCCCCGGTAACGCTGATCTTCTCCACCAGAAACTGCCGGATCTCCTCTGCCAGCAGCGGCAGCTCCTCCCGGTCTATATTTTTGATATCGTTCACCTGATTAATTTTTTCCAATACCATCCTGATAACCTTCTGTCCTTCGTACTCAGTGCCGCCAAATCTCATGCTTTCCTGAAATCATGCGGCCTTTTTATCAGTTTTCCCGGTGGATGAGCTGAATAATCAGTTCCCGCAAAAATTCATTTTTGCAGCTTAAACCGTCCAGCCGACGGATAGCACGGCGGGAAACCGTCTCCACATCCTTGGCTGCCTGGTCAAGGCCCCGCAACGTCACATAGGTGGTCTTGTGATTCTTCGCATCGCTTCCCACCGGCTTTCCCAGCTCCTGCACGGTGCTGGTCACATCCAGGATATCATCCTGAATCTGGAATGCCAGGCCCACATCCCCGGCAATCTGCCGGATCTCCTCCACATCCGCGTCCTCAGCTCCTGCCAGCACAGCGCCGATCATCATGGAAGCCTCCAGCAGGGCACCGGTTTTCAACCGGTAAATAAAGTCCAGCGTTTCCTCCTTCAGCGGCTTTCCTTCCATCTCCACATCCACAGACTGACCGCCGATCATCCCGCATACACCGGTCTTGGCTGCCAGAATTCCAAAGGCTCTGCCCACATTTTGATTCCCCGGCTCCATCTCAAAGGCCTTCGCCACCGTCTCATAGGCATAATTTAACAGCCCGTCCCCAGCCAGAATCGCCATGGCCTCGCCGTACACCACATGGGTGGTCTTCATCCCCCGGCGGTACTCGTCATTGTCCATAGCCGGCAGGTCATCGTGGATCAGGGAGTGGGTATGAATCATCTCCATGGCCGCCATAAAGGGCTCGATCACCGGACTTACCCCGCCGAACATCTTGTAGGTTTCCCACATCAGAAGCGGGCGCAGCCGCTTGCCGCCGGCCAGCATACTGTAATTCATCGCTTCCAGCAAGGTGGCCTGTTCTCCCCCCTCCTCCGGAAGATATCTCCGGATCGTATGCTTTACTTCCGACACATTTTTTTTCATTTCTTCGTCAAAATTCATCCGTTTCACCTTCCTCATTCATCAGGAGCACCTTTGTCTCCACCCGCTCAATCTTTTCCCCGCATCGTTTAATCAGTTCCATTCCCTTCTGGTACGCACGGAAGGACGCCTCCAATGAGGTATCCCGATCCTCCAGAATCCCGATCAGCTCGTCCAGACTGGCAAAGGCCTCCTCAAGGGTCTGCTCCGTCCGGACCTCCTTTTTGTTTTCTCCCACAGAGAACCGCTCCTTTCCTTACCATTTTCAACAGGGATTGTCATCTTCCCATTTTCCCGGCGCTTCCATTTCTCTCCCGGCTGGCCGTACTTCCTCTGTCCGGGCTTCTATACAGCCGTCCGCCAAATACAGGCAAAGCCGCCGGCCCGCCGCTGTCTGGGTCACGCTGGTTACCCGGGCTCCCTGCTGGTCGGTCACGTAGGCATAGCCCTGCTCCAGCTTATTCAGAGGAGACAGCCGTCTCATCTTCTCAATATATACAAGTAAACGGGCCCGCTCTCCCTGAAGACGATTCTTCATTAAAAGGCGAATCCGCTCCTCTTTCTCTGTCAGCATCCGCCCCTGTTCCCGCAGCCGGTGCTCCGGACTCAGTGCAAGAAAGCGAAGACGGTACTGCTCCAGACGGCCCCGGGATTCGTCTGCCTTTTTCCGGAAACCGGCGCTAAGCCCATCCCGGTACTGCCGAAGCGTCTCTCGAATCTGCGCCACATCATCCACCGCCAGCTCCGCTCCCGCCGAAGGAGTCGGCGCACGCAGATCCGCTGCATAATCGCAGATAGTCGTATCCGTCTCATGCCCCACCGCTGAAATAACAGGGGTCCGGCACTCAAACACCGCCCGGGCCACGATCTCCTCATTGAAGGCCCACAGATCCTCGATAGAACCCCCGCCCCGGCCCACAATAATCGTGTCCACATCCGCCTTATCCAGCATCTGAATCCCCCGGACAATACTTTCCGCCGCTCCCTCGCCCTGCACTTTGGCCGGATACAGCACAATACGGATGCCCGGATTTCTCCGCCTGGCAATATGGATAATATCCCGCACTGCCGCCCCTGTGGGCGCCGTAACCACGCCCAGGGTGCGGATATACCTGGGAATGGGCTGCTTGTACTCCTGCGCAAACATCCCCATCTCCTCCAGCTCCCGTTTCAAAGCTTCAAACCGCTCGTAGAGCTCCCCCAGACCGTCCAGCCGAATCTCCTTCGCATACATCTGGTAGGTGCCGTCCCGCTCGTAAACACTGATACCGCCGAACACCACCACCCGCTGACCATTCTCCAGCCGAAAGGCCAGGCTCTTTCTGACTCCCGCAAACATAATACAGGAGATGGTTCCCGTTTCGTCCTTCAGAGAAAAATAAATATGGCCGGAGGTATGATACTTGCAGTTGGAGACCTCCCCCTTGACGTAGACCCGGTTCAGAAGAAAGTCCTGGGTAAACATCATTTTAATATAGGCGTTAATCTGTCCCACGGAATACACATTTGCCATGCCCTTTCCCCTTTCTTCCATTCCTCATTCATTTACCGCCCGCCCTGCAGACTTCTCTTGCCGCAATAATCGTTACGCCAGCTTTGCCAGCACCCCGTTCACAAAGGAAGAGGATTCGTCGCCGCCGAATTTTTTCGCCAGCTCCACCGCCTCATTGATGGCTACGCCCACGGGGATCTCATCATCGTACTTCATCTCATAGACCGCCAGGCGCAGAATGCTCAGATCCGCCTTGGCCATACGGCCCGTCTTCCAGCCAGTGGCCACCGCGTTGATCTCCCTGTCAATCTCCGGCGTTTTGCCCGCCACCGCTCTGACCCGGCCCTTCAGATATTCCCGGTCCTCCTCCGAAATAAACGAGGGCGGATTCGGAATCTCATCGTCCAGCGCCTGCTCAAAGTACAGCTCCATCTGCTCTTCCAGCTCTTTCTCCTCAAAAAATTCGATACCGAACAGCATTTTGAAAATATGCTC
Organism: uncultured Lachnospiraceae bacterium; assembly: GCA_946549155.1. GTDB lineage: Bacteria > Bacillota > Clostridia > Lachnospirales > Lachnospiraceae > Merdiplasma. Next base: position 4,843 of record CAMNQN010000047.1, read on the forward strand.
TCTGACTTCTCTTCTGCTCATATACTTTCTATTCCCTTCATTTTAAAACAGGCTGCCACACCGTGACAGCCCTTATTGCTCCTTGCTTATTTCGTATTCTCCATTACCACGCTGGCAATCTTGATATTGACCTCCGACACCTCCAGGCCCGTCATGGTTTCGATCGCGGTCTTGACCTTATCCTGGATCTTGGCACAGGTTTCCGGAACATTATAGCCGTAATCGATATTAATATTCATGGCTACCTTCACGTCCCCCTCTTCCACCTGGACCCTTACGCCCTTGGAGAGGCTCTTCACGCCCAGCTTCTCAATCAGATCTCTTGTCACATTACCGGCCATGGACGCTACGCCTTTCACCTCGGAAGCTGCCAGACCGGCGATGATCGCTACCACTTCATCCGCAATCTTTACCTCGCCAAAGCTCTCCTCCGTCTCAATGGTGGTGGTATGTGTTCCTTCATTTGCCATATTCGTTCCTCCTGTATCCGGTATATTTTTATTCTTCAAACTGAAAGCATTTTCTTTTCATACCTTACATTATAGTAAAAACGCTGCGCATTTGCAAGACATTTCCCATTATTTTACCGTCCGAACTCCGAGAGCACCAGCCCCGGATTCCGATCCAGCACCATCCCCACGGACCAGCTGTTCACAAACAAAAGCAATGGGCGGTCCTTCAGATCCCGGATCTTTTTCATATCGGAGGTGCCCGTGATCTTATTCAGATCGATCTCCTTGTTCTCAATCCAGCGGATATGTTCATAGGGCAGGTTGTCCAGCCGGATCTCCACATTGTACTCATTTTCCAGGCGGTACTTCAGCACATCAAACTGCAGCACGCCCACCACGCCCACAATGATCTCCTCCATACCGGTATTAAATTCCTGGAAGATCTGAATCGCGCCCTCCTGCGCAATCTGATTAATCCCCTTCACGAACTGTTTCCGCTTCATGGTGTCCACCTGACGCACTCTGGCGAAATGCTCCGGCGCAAAGGTGGGAATCCCCTCGTAGGCAAACTTTTTACCCGGCATACAAACCGTATCCCCGATGGAGAAGATGCCCGGATCAAACACCCCGAGAATATCCCCGGCGTAGGCCTCGTTCACCACATGGCGCTCCTGGGCCATCATCTGCTGAGGCTGGGAGAGGCGCTGTTTCCTGCCGCCCTGGACATGGAATACCTCCTTGTCCGCCTCAAACTTTCCGGAACAGATGCGCATAAACGCGATACGGTCCCGGTGCGCCTTGTTCATGTTGGCCTGAATCTTGAAAACAAAGGCGGAGAACTCCTCCGTCATCGGATCGATGACACCACAGTCCGCAATTCTGGGCAGCGGGGAGGTGGTCATCTGAAGGAAATGCTTCAAAAAAATCTCCACACCGAAATTCGTGAGGGCGGAACCGAAAAATACCGGGGAAAGCTTTCCCTGGCTCACCAGCTCCTGATCAAACTCCGCGGAGGCGCCATCCAGCAGCTCCACCTCCTCCAGCAGCTTCTCCCTGGCTTCCTCTCCGATAAAAGCCCCAAGCTCCGGAGAATCCAGATCGTACTCTGTGGCCACGCCCTCCTTCGTTCCCTTTTCCGTGTCAGTGAAGGTGGTTACCCTGCGGCTGGCCCGCTCATATACGCCCCGGAAATTCTTTCCCGAACCGATGGGCCAGTTAATCGGACAGGTGGCAATCCCCAGCTCCTTTTCAATATCATCCAGCAGCTCAAACGTATCGTTGGCGTCCCGATCCAGCTTATTGATAAAGGTAAAGATGGGAATATGACGCATCACGCAGACCTTGAACAGCTTTCTGGTCTGAGCCTCCACGCCCTTGGACGCATCGATCACCATCACCGCGGAATCCGCCGCCATCAGCGTACGGTAGGTATCCTCCGAGAAATCCTGGTGTCCCGGAGTATCCAGAATATTGATACAGTATCCGCCATAATTAAACTGCAGCACGGAGGAGGTGACGGAAATACCTCTCTCCTTCTCAATCTCCATCCAATCCGACACCGCATGGCGCGCCGTAGCCTTCCCCTTCACGGAGCCCGCCAGATTAATGGCACCTCCGTATAACAAAAACTTCTCCGTCAGAGTCGTTTTACCTGCATCCGGGTGGGAAATAATCGCAAAGGTACGTCTCTTCTTTATTTCATTCGTTATGTCGCTCACGCAAATCTCCTCCATCGTTCGTCCTGATTTATCCATGCGCACAGGGGCTGCCGCAAGCTTTTCCACGGCATCCCCTGCTCTTTACCCTGCTGTCGCGGCTTCCCTTCGCCGCCGCAGCGCCCTATCTGCCATTCTAACAAGGTTCGCGGGCCCTGTCAACCAATTTACGCTGCGCACCGCGCCCTTTACTCTTCCGCCCCGGTGCGCGGCGTGATAATAATATTTTCCCCGGACACTTCCGTTTTGCGCTTCACAATATCCTCGATCTGTGCGCACTGGGCCTCATCCAGCTCCGCCAGGTTCACCACCACATCCGCGGTGCCGTCCGTGATACTGACCACGGAATCGGTATAACCCTTGGCCTCCAAAAGCAGCTCCGCCGAGGCTTCCCGCTCCGCCAGATCCGCCATGGCCGTCATACTGGCCGCTGCGCTCTGCTTTTGCTCCTCCGCCACATTGTCACTGTTGATGACTTCCAGCAGCGTCTCCTTGTTTTTCGCCCGGATCTGTTCCCGGTTCAGCTTCGCCTGGGCAATCAGATTATCCCCGGCGGATACGCTGGCCAGCACCGCTTCCCCCGGCGTACCGCCCTCCACGCCCTCCTCCAGCACATCCGCGGCGGAGGCCTCCTCGGCTCCGTCACCGTCCAGGCTGGCAATCTCCACATAAGTACCCTGGTTTTCGGAGCCGGAATCCTCTTTGGCTGTCAAAAGCACCGTATTGCTTCCGGCGGTTAGCTGATCCGCCTCCTTCTCCAGCAGGCTGCCGGAATAATTCAGATACCCCGCCACGGCAATCATAACCGCCAGTACCGTAATGATTAACTGATTCTTTTTGAAAATACGCTTCACGCTTCTCCTCCTCAATTTAATTTCATTACTTTAATTTTATGCGCTTCTACGCCGAATAATACCTGAGCTGCCTCCATAATATTCTCCGCCACCGTCAGATTGTCCCCGCCCTGAGCGGCCACCAGCACACCCTCCACCACCGGCGCAGTTTCCTCCACCACAAAGGGGGTCTCATTTCCCTCCCCGTCCCTCTGGAACACCGTACCTTCCTCCTCTCTCCGGGATACACTGTCCTGATTCTCCCCCGAGCTGCTGGTATCCTCCGATACATTTACATCCTTCTCCACCGTCTTTTTCCCGGAGGTTTTCAGCGTGATCATCACCTTCACCTTTCCCACGCCCTGAACCTGCTCCAGTATCCGCTCCAGCTTTGCCTCCATCGCAGAAGCGTCCCCCTCCTGGGTCGACGCTTCCGCAGCCGTCTCCTGTGTTCCGATGCCGCTGCTCTTCTCCCCGCCGCCCTGAGGCAGCGCGATCACCAGCAAAAGCACTCCCACCAGAATTCCGATTAGAATCTGGTCCTTCTTTAACTTTTTCCACTTATCTGTTAATCCCGGCCTCTCCATCTTCCACTCCTGTTTTCTGATTATTATTATGAGTTTCCTGCTGCGGAATATGATAGGTATGATAGATTTCCTCTATCTTCTGCTGCAATTTCTCCTGATACTCGTTTTCCTCCCAGCTCTTAAGGGTATCCCCCAGCCCTTCCCGCCCGCTGTCATAAACCTGCTGCAGCCCCTTCAGGCTGCTCCTCTCAAAGCTTTCCAGAAAGGTTTCCCCCAAAAATATCCCCTCCAGCGGCTCCACCAACACCAAAATAAATAAATTTCCAAAAAAAAAAGCGGACGTACCGCTTCATTCCTGTGTCCGGAATCACATGGAGCAGCAGGGTCGTTAAACACAGATAGCACACAATCTGACTCAGCCATTCCCGAAGCACAGCCATCCGGCACGCCCCCCTTCTTTTCTCACCGGCCAAACCGTACCCTTCAGCCGCCCCGCACCATTATCGTGATCATGGCCAGGGAGATCATAAACAAAATGGCGGCGTGCAGCACGATTTTCAGCAGCAGCTCCCCGCCCTCCGCCACACTTGCGATACACTCGGAAACCCGCTTGTCCGTCACCGGCTGGGCCACCGCCCCCAGCGCCCGGTAAAACAGGGTTCCGCATACCAGCTTCACCACCGGCACCAGCCCCAGCAGCACCAGCGCCGCCACCCCCGCGATCCCCACCGCATTTTTCAGAATCACTGCGGAACCAAGCAGTGTCTCCGTCACCGTCTCATAAGCTCCCCCAATGCCCGGAATCGCGGAGACCGCCTTGGTAATCGCGGATGTTTTCAGCCGGTCCACCCCGGAAGCAGCCATGCACTGGATTGCCTGCATCCCCAGAAGCACCGCCGTCAGGGTTTTCAGGCTCCAGAGAATGCCGGTTTTTATCAAATCCGCCATTTTAGACAGGTAATCCTCCTTCATCAGCTGGTTAATAAACAGAATGATCACATAAATCTGCACCCCCGGCAGCAAAATACTGTTCAGCAGCCACTGCACTCCCGTCACTGCCAGAAGCGTCAGCTGGTAAAATCCCATGGCTGTAATACTGCCCGTGGAAAGATACAGCGTTGCCAGGCAGGCCGGAAGCAGCGCCTTCATAAAGAGGAGCACAGCGGACACCGCCTCCGAAGCCACCTGGCTCATGGTGGCAAACACCTTCATCAACAGGGTAATCATAAGAAGATACATGGTATAATAGCTGATATCTGCAATCTGTCCCTTATCAAATATGGTAATAAAATTGGAAAACACCGCGGATGCCACAATAATAACCAGCAGGTACACCGCGGTTTTCCGGTAAATCTCCATCTCTCCAAAAAGCGTCTCCCTGACAATGGTTTCCAGCGTATCCAGGCTCCAGGGCAGTTCTCCCTTCATAAGCTGCATCACCGCCTGCCTCAGGGAAAACCGGTTCTTACCCAGAAGCTCGTCCAGGCTTTGCTGTGCCTGCGACAGATTAATCTCCTCCAGGAGGGCCGCTTCCTCCGGCACATCTCCCTTCTGGTCAGCCGCTTCCGCCCCGGCCGCCCGCAGCACTCCCGCCGCGCAAAAACAAAACAGGATTCCCAACAGCATCCCCATCCTTTTCATCCGCCGCTCCTCAATTCAAAAAGGAATAGATGGTCTCCACCAGGGCCAGGATAATCGGCGAGCTGATGGCCAGAATGGATATTTTCCCGAAAATCTCGATCTGGCCGGCTATCGCCGAATAGCCCGCATCCTTACACAAATTGGCCGAAAAATCCACCAGATAGGTGATTCCGGTTACCTTCAGTAAAATTTGAAACCAGGCGGTTTTCAAGGAAATAAACTGTTCCATGGAGGTAATCATATCCACCACAAATTCCAGCCTGCTAAGCCCGAAAAAAGCAATCAGCACACAGGTCCCCATACTGATCAGCGCGGCAAAGGGCGATTTCATCTCTTTCTGCAGCAGTGCAAACAGCACGCCGGTCACTCCCAGACATCCCACCTTCAACATTGTCATACCGTTTCCCCCTTATAATTCAAACAGCGTTTTCACCGTTTCAAACAGCTGCTGGATGTAGGGCAAAATCCAGAACAGCACCAGAATCAGCCCCGCCAGGCTGGTGAGGAACGCCTGGTCCTCCCGTCCGCTGTGTTTTAAGACCTGGCCCAAAACTGATACCAGTATGCCAACGGCAGCAATTTTAAATATCAGATTTACGCTCATGTCTCTCCCTTCCCTTTTCAGACCAATCTCACAACAATAAAATGACCAGGAAGATGCCGCCCATCATTCCCAGTCTTTTGTATAGCTGCGCCTTTTCCCGGTGCTCTTCCACAGCTCCCGACAATGCCGCCTCCAATCTCTGTTCAAACATTCCAAAAAACGCGCTGCCTCCTCCCGGCTCCATCCGCTCCAACTGGATGCCAAGCTGCCAGAACAGCTCCAAATCCTCCTCTTTCAGCGCGGTGTCCAGCAGATTACGGACTCCGCATTCTCTCCATACCATAAAAAAGGGGGTCCCCGGAAGCCGTTCCAGTTCCCGCCCCACCTCCTCAAAAAAAGCAGAGAGCGGTTCCCGCAAGGATTTTCCGGCCAAAAGCGCCGCCTCCCCCAGCGGAAGCTTCAAATACTCGATCTCCTGGTGCAGCAGAAGCACTCCCCGTTGGAAATCCTCCAACAGTAAAATTCTTTGCTTCAGATCATTCTGAAACGCAGCCCCCAGCAGCCAGGCACAAACTGCCACCAGCAGGCTTCCTGCAGCCTTCAGCACCGTCCGGTCAAACACCGCCACCTCAGGTATCCCCATATATCCGCGTCCCCCGCCCGTCAAAAATCTCCCTGATATGCCCCGCTCCCCTTTCCCGGTCCAGCACCACATACCGCTGGAAAAAATGCTGCCGGATCAAGCGCTGCAATAACGGCTTTCGCCGCACATCCTCCACAGAGCTGCCGTGTACCGTGGCCAACAGCCTGCAGCCGCAGTGAAACACCGCCTCGATGGCCTGGCTGTCCCGGTAATCCCCGATCTCATCCACCGCCACAATATCCGGGGCCATGGAACGAATCAGCATCATCATTCCCTCAGATTTCGGGCAGCAATCCAGCACATCAGTGCGAATCCCAAGATCATTCTGGGGAATCCCCTGGTAAGAGCCGCCGATCTCTGAGCGTTCATCCACCACCCCCACATTCTGCCCGGCCATCAAGGGATTCCCATCGGATGCCTGCCGGATAATATCCCGCAGAAGGGTGGTCTTCCCACATTTAGGCGGAGAGATAATCAGCGTATGACAAAAGCCCCCTTCCTCCAGCAAATAGGGAAACACCCTGTCCGCACATCCCTTTTTTTCATGGGACAGCCGGATATTCAGAAAGGAAATATATTTCATGCCCCGGATTTTCCCCTCCTCCATCACGATCTTCCCCGCCACCCCCACCCGGTGACCGCCGGGAATCGTAATATAGCCCTGCTTCAGCTCCTCGTCAAAGGCATAAATGGAATAATGAGAAACATAGGACACCGTTTCCAGCAAAAGCTCCCGGGATACCAGAAAATAATCCTCCGGCCCGCGGCAGGCGCCGCCCTGCGCCGACAGAAAGAGCTCCCTTTCGCCGGACACGCAAATAAGCGGCTTTCCCACTCTCAGCCGGATCTCCTGAAGGTCCTCAAAATTCAGTGCCGCCCCCGCCAGGATCGTCCTGATCTGTTCCGGAAATATTTTAAAAATACTTTCCTCCCGCTCTTTTACCATAGGCCCGCCTCCTTACATCCAATATATGAGGTTGTCCCTGGAATTATTCCGGGATTATCTGCTTTTTCTTTTTGTGGAAAAGCTGTACCTTATCCACAGTCTCCCCGGCCTCCAGTGCCAGGATAATCTCCCGCAGCTTGGGCCCATAGAGGGGATTACACGCAAAGTCGGCGTTGATATCGCCTGCGATCACGATTAGCCGTTCCCCTGCCCATAGTATGCGCCTGCACCGTGCTTGCGGAAATAATGCTTATCCTGCAGCGCCTGGGGCGCCGGCTGTACCCGGGGATTGATCTGCTCGCACCGGGCCGCCATCTTCGCCACTTCCTCCAGCACCACCGCGTTATGCACCGCCTCAAATCCATCCCGGCCCCAGCTGAAGGGGCCGTGATTTTTGCAGAGCACCGCGGGAACTGCCTCGTAATCTCTGTCTTTAAACTCTTCCGCAATCAGCAGACCCGTATTCTTCTCATACTGCTTTAATTCCTCCTCCGTCAGGCAACGGGCACAGGGCACCTCCCCGTAGATATAGTCCGCATGGGTGGTTCCGTAACAGGGAATGCTCCGTCCCGCCTGCGCCCAGCTGGTGGCCCAGGAAGAATGGGTGTGCACCACCCCGCCGATCCTGGGAAACGCCTTATAAAGCTCCAGATGAGTGGGAGTGTCTGTGGAGGGATTATATTTTCCCTCCACCCTGCGGCCCTCCAGATCCATGATCACGATATCCTCCCAGGACAGCTTTTCATACTCCACGCCGCTGGGCTTGATGGCCACAAGGCCCCTCTCCCGGTCAATCTCGCTGACATTCCCCCAGGTGAAGGTTACCAGGCCGTATTTTGGCAAAAGCATATTTGCTTCGTACACCCGCATTTTCAATTCTTCCAACATATTATTTCTCCTATACCATTTCTACCGCCGCCATCTCCACTGCCAACGCTTTCTTGTATTTTTCGATAAATTTGCGAAAGCCTTCCACATCCGCAGCATCCGGCTGCAGGGTCTCCCCCTTTTGTCCCGCAAAAATTTTCTGATTTAAATAATCCTCCAGCGTCTCATGCTCTTCTTTCTCCCTCATGTAGGATGCCAGCAGCGCAATCCCCCAGGCTCCTCCTTCGCCTGCGGTCTCCATACAGGTCACCGGCACATTGGCCGCGGCCGCCATAATCCTCTGGCCCACGCCTCTGGTCCTGAACAGGCCGCCGTGGCCCATCAGCTCATCCAGCTTTACATGCTCCTGCTCAAAGAGAATATCCATGCCGATCTTCAGCGCTGCCAGGGAGCTGTACAGATGAGTGCGCATAAAGTTTGCCAATCCAAATTTGCTGTCCGGAGTGCGCACAAACAGCGGCCTTCCCTGGTCAAATCCCGTCAGCGGCTCGCCGGAGAAATAATTAAAGGACAGCAGACCGCCGCAGTCCTTATCCCCCTCCAACGCCTTGTTATACAGAATACTAAACAGCTTATCCCGGTCAGCCTCCATACCACAGGCCTCCAGAAACTCCTGGAAAATATCCACCCAGGCATTCAGATCAGAGGTGCAGTTATTGCAGTGCACCATGGCCACCAGGCTGCCGTCCGGCGTAGTCACCAGATCCAGCTGCGGATAGGCCCTGGACAGCTCCTTCTCCAACACCACCATGGAAAACACAGAGGTACCGGCAGACACGTTCCCAGTGCGCTGCCTCACGCTGTTGGTTGCCGCCATACCGGTGCCTGCGTCCCCTTCTGCCGGACACACCGGGATACCCGCCCGCAGCATTCCGCTGGCATCCAAAAGCCTGGCCCCCCGCTCTGTGAGCACGCCGGCCCGCTCCCCGGCCACCAGTACCCTGGGCAGAATCTCCCGCAGCTTCCAGGGGTATCTGCTCATCTCCGGCAGAGCGTCAAACTTCTGCACCATGGTCTCGTCATAATCCTTCGTCCCGGGATCGATAGGAAACATGCCGGAGGCGTCCCCCACTCCCAGCACCTTCTCGCCGGTCATTTGCCAGTGGATATATCCTGCCAGCGTAGTCAGATAGGCGATCTCCTTCACATGTTCCTCCCCGTTCAGAATGGCCTGATAGAGGTGGGCGATGCTCCATCTCTGGGGAATATTATACTGAAACAGGTCAAACAGCTTCTTTGCCGCTTCCCCCGTGGTGGTATTTCTCCAGGTACGGAAAGGCACCAGCAGCTTATCCTGGCTGTCAAAGGCCATATATCCGTGCATCATGGCGGAAAATCCGATGGCCCCAATGCTCTCCAGCGGCAGATCATACTGCCGCTTCACATCCGCCGCCAGGCTTGCATAGGCGTCCCGAAGCCCCGTCCAGATATCCTCCAGCCGATAGGTCCAATATCCATTCTCCAGGCGATTCTCCCACTCGTGGCTTCCGGAGGCGATGGGGGTGCTCTCTGAATCAATCAGCACCGCCTTGATTCGGGTAGAACCCAGCTCGATACCCAGCACGGTTTTCCCATTTTTTATCTCTTCCTTAATCTGACCGATCTCTCTGCTCATTCTGTTTTTCTACTCCTCCCATTTTTCAATCTCTGCGGACGATTTTCCCCGCATCCTGCACGTTTCGCATATAATCCTTATCTGTATACCACACTTCCCAACTGCAGATCCTTCTTGAAATCACGGATATTGGTATCCTTATCAATATAGACGGCCTCAATTCCCTTGGCACTGGCCCAGTCACCCATCTGCTCCGCAGTCAGATCATCGGTGAACGCGGTATGATGGGCGCCCCCCGCCAGAATCCATGCCTCCGCGCCCGTAGCCAGACTGGGCTGCGGCGTCCAAAATGCAGTGGCCACCGGAAGCTTGGGCATGGGCTTCTCCACCTTCTTACACTCCACATCATTGATAATCAGGCGGAAACGGTTTCCAAGATCAATCAGTGAAGCAGCGATGGCGGGCCCCGTCTTAGAGGTGTACACCAGACGGGCCGGATCCTCCCGGTCTCCCATGGTCAGCGGGCATACCTTGATGCCGATGGGGCCCTCCGCGATGGAGGGACATACCTCCAGCATATGCGCCTGCAAAATGCCTTCTTTTCCTTCAAACCTGCCGTCATAATCTTCATCAGACGCACCATGGCGGCCGTTTTCCAATCGCCCTCTCCGCCGAAACCATACCCCTTCTCCATCAGACGCTGAATCGCCAGTCCCGGAAGCTGCCTTAACGCACCCAGGTCACCGAAGTGGGTGACAATCGCCTGATAATTTTTTTCCTCCAGAAAGCGCTCAAAACCAATTTCAATGCCGGCCTGCACCGCCACATGCTGCCGGAACTCCTTTGGATCCCGTCCCTCCAGAATGATATCATATTTACTGTAATACTCCTCCACCAATGTGTCAATCTCTTTCCTGGGAACCGCAGCCACATATTCCGCAATCTCATTTACCGGATAAGCATCGATCTCCCAGCCAAATTTAATCTGAGCCTCTACCTTATCCCCATCGGTCACCGCCACGTTTCTCATATTGTCCGCCACACGACAGACACGGATGTGGCTGCTCTCCATAATACCCACCGCCGTGATCATCCAACTGGCAATGCGCTCCTGCACCGTCTTGTCCTCCCAGTATCCCACGATCACCTTCCGCTCAATGCCCATACGACTTACGATATGGCCATATTCCCGGTCGCCATGGGCGGACTGGTTTTCATTCATAAAATCCATATCGATGGAATCATAGGGAATCTCCCGATTGAACTGCGTGTGCAGATGCATCAGCGGTTTGCGGTATTCCTGTAATCCCAAAATCCAGGATTTCGCAGGAGAGAAGGTGTGCATCCACGTAATCACACCGGCGCACTCCTCATCCGCATTAGCCTCATTGAAGGTTTTCCGGATCAGTTCATTTGTAATCAGGGTGGGCTTCCACACGATCTCATAGGGAAGCACGCCGGAACGGTTCAGTGCTTCCACAATGATCCGGGAATGCTCCGCCACATGGGCCAGACATTCGTCCCCATATAAATCCTGAGAGCCGGTGCAAAACCAAAATTTGTAATTTTTCGCTGTCATCATACTGTAATCCTCCTGCATAATCAAGAAATAAAATTTGTCCGCTGCAGTCTTTTCCTGCAGAACGTTACGGTCCCTCCGTTCACAGCAACATACTGCAGCCATTTTTTCTCCATCATACACAAAAAAAATCCCCGGCTCTACTGAGATTCTTTTGAGTTTGGTTTGATATTTTACAAATGCCGGATTTTTGTAACCAAAAATATTTTGTTTACAGCAAAAAGAGAAGGATATCAATTTCTATCATTGATACCCTTCTCTAATTAACTATTTCCATTGGACTTTTTTCCTTTCTGTAACTTGGTTTGAGTTAAAACTTTAGTATTTCGGTGGTCCGTACCTCTCTTTCTTCTGATTTTTTGTTTCCCCCTATTTCTTTTGGGGGAAGTGTTTAGGTTTCCTTTGTTATGTCTGTATTATAATTCTGATTTCTTATTTTGTCAATACTTTTTTATCATTTTCTGCTATTTATTTTATTTCAGTCATATTTTCCTTTAATTATCAGTTTATTTTTCCTCTTACTGTACGTCCTGCCGTATGCCCTTCTATCCTGCCTCGTTCCATACCGTCAAGGCATTCGAGCCAGACACCGTTATATGATAGCTCTATTCGTATTTTGTTAATTAGGAGGACGCAGGAAGAGGCGGGCGCACAGGGCCACAAGCATCTTCCTGCTGTTTCCTGGCTGAATTTACAGAATCATGCAAAATGTGGCGTACTAAGCGACAAAATATAGCTTGCATAAGCTGATAACGGAATGATATATGCTGAGTTTGAAAGAAATGGCTACAAATTTACTCTTAAAGCAATTGCTATGCAAGCACTGAATATAAAAAGCTTCTGTCCGTAACTACCATATTAATTTGCACAGATCGGATATTTTTGCTTAGGAAACGCTGATTAATTCAGTATTTCCTTAGAACCTCCGGTGGATGTGCACGGATTTGCAAGGAAAATTGCTGCTTCGCAGCGCAAATCTGGCACAAGAAACACTTTAATCAGCGTTTCTCTTAGGATGTCACATTCGGCGTGATTTTGTAAAGCTAGCCAGAAAACAGCAGGAAAAGACGGGGCCGGGCGGG
>CAMNQN010000048.1 GCA_946549155.1 uncultured Lachnospiraceae bacterium
AGATTTTCTTGGTATTCGAAGCAGTTTTTCAGATGACAGGGTCGGCTCCGCCCTTCCCCTTCCTGCGTCCGGTTAATTAACAAAACACAAAGGAATCACCCTCTGACCTTACTGCCCTTCGTATCCCGGCTTCCAATCCGCAGACGGTTCAGATGCACCTGCTTTCCGCCTATCTCCAGCTCCGGCACCTGGTCCTTCTCCAGAAAATAGACCTCTGTCACCTGGTCCTCCGGCGACAGACGCATTCCCCGTACGCCGATGGCTCCTTTTTTCTTCAGCGGAATCTCTTCCAGCGGGAACCGCAGCAGAAAGCCGCCCTGGGAGCGCAGCACAATGTGGGCCTCCGGAGACGGGGCCTGCACCGCCACCAGACGGTCGCCCTCCAGCAGCTTTGTGGCGGCGATGGTGCGCTTGGAAACGTCAAACTCCGCCCCCTCCACCTGCTTGACGCTGCCCTGCCGGGTGACAAAAGTGATATTCCGGGATAAAATATCCGCCATGGACAGTACCGTCAGGAAGGTTTCTTCCTTACTGTTATAATTACAGAGATTATCAATAGGAGTTCCCTTATCCCGGAATTTTCCATAGGGAACATCCTGTACTTTCAAAAGATGCTGCTTTCCGGTATCCGTAAACACACACAGACGGCCGCTGCTCATACAGTGAAGCACCACCCGGTTTTCCGTATCCGCCGCCTCCCTGTTCCGCTCATATACTGTCTCGTCCACAGTCCGGGCATAGCCGAAGCGGTCCATCAGGAAGACCACCGGCAAATCCTCCGCCTTTTTCTCCTCCAGCACAATCTCCTGGGCATTCTCCACCGCGGTCCTCCTGGAACGGCCAAACTCCTTCTTATAGCCCCTCAGTTCACCGATGATGACCTTCGCCATGGAGGAATAGTTGTTCAGGATATCGGTATAGCGTTCAATGTTGGCCAGCGTCTGCTTATGCTCCGCCAGCAGCGCATCGATCTCCAGGCCGATCAGCTTGTAGAGCCGCATCTCCAGGATGGCCGTGGCCTGAGTCTCCGTAAATTTCAGCTTCGCCGCCAGCCTGCGGGATTTTTCCGTCTTTAACCGAATGCCCTCGGTGATGCCGTTTACCAGACAGTCCTTCACCTGCTTCTGGTTTTTGCTGCCCCGCAGGATCTCAATGATCAGGTCAATGCAGTCGCAGGCCCGAATCAGTCCCTCCTGCACCTCTTTTTTATGATTCTCCTTTTCCAGAAGATTCTGATACTTTTTCGTGGCAATCTCAAACTGAAAATCAATATGATGCTCCAGAATACTCCGAAGGCTCAGTGTCTCCGGCTTTCCATCCGCCACCGCCAGCATATTTACACCGAAGGTATCCTCCAGGCGGGTCTTTTTGTACAGCAGGTTTTTCAGGTACTCCGGATCCGCCCCCTTCTTTAATTCCAGCACAATGCGGATTCCCTCCTTGGAGGACTGGTTGGAGATATCCACGATATCCGTGGTCTTTTTCGTCTCCACCAGACCGGCTACATCATTTAAAAACTTACCGATATTGGCTCCCAGCATGGTATAGGGAATCTCGGTGATCACCAGCCGTTCCTTTCCGCCCTTCATCTGTTCGATCTCCACCCGTCCCCGGATCTTGATCTTTCCGGTGCCGGTGCGGTAAATATTCTTCAGTTCGTCCTGGTTAACCACGATGCCCCCCGTGGGAAAATCGGGTCCTTTGATGTAGGTCAGCAGCTTCTCATCGGAAATATTGCTGTCCTGAATCATGGCGATCACCGCATCGATAACCTCCCCCAGGTTGTGGGGCGGAATGCTGGTAACCATACCCACGGCAATGCCCTCCGAACCGTTCACCAGAAGGTTCGGAATGCGGGCCGGAAGCACCTCCGGCTCCTTCTCCGTCTCATCAAAATTGGGGCCAAAATTCACTACCCCTTTGTCCATATCTGTCAGAAAGGCTTCCTGGGTGATCTTCTGCAGCCTGGCCTCCGTATAACGCATGGCCGCGGCGCCGTCCCCCTCAATGGAGCCGAAATTTCCATGTCCGTCCACCAGCGGCAGGCCCATCTTAAAATCCTGGGCCAGCACCACCAGGGCTCCGTAAATAGAGCTGTCCCCGTGGGGATGGTATTTACCCATGGTATCCCCCACGATGCGGGCGCTTTTCCGGTAGGGCTTATCGTACCGGATGCCCAGCTCATACATATCATACAGCGTTCTTCTCTGCACCGGCTTCAGCCCGTCCCGCACATCCGGCAGAGCGCGGGATACGATCACGCTCATGGCGTAATCAATATATGATTTCTGCATTATATCAGAATATTCGGTTCTGATAATCTGTCCTTCCATTCTTCACTCCTGCATTCTTTCAGACAGCCGTTTTATTCTGCATAACTCCTGCTGCCTGTTTTTATAAACGATTCTGCATCTTAAACAATAACGTCCTGTATTCCGCTACACATCCAGCAGCGCATCCTGCGCATGCTCATAGATAAACGCCTTTCTGGGCGGAACCTCCGTGCCCATAAGCATCTCCGTCACATCGGAGGCCATGCGGGCATCCTCAATCTCCACCAGCTTCAGCGTCCGGGTCTCCGGATTCAGTGTGGTCTCCCACAGCTGCTCCGCATCCATCTCTCCAAGACCCTTGTACCGCTGCAGCGTGAAGGGAGCTTTATACTTTTTCCGGTAGCGTTCCAGCGCCGCGTCGTCATACAGGTACTGCTCCTCCCCCCGGGAGGGAATCGCCTTATACAGCGGCGGCATGGCAATATACACATGTCCCTCATAGATCAGCTCCGGCATAAACCGGTAAAACAGCGTCAAAAGCAGGGTACAGATGTGGGCGCCGTCCACATCCGCATCCGCCATGATAATAATCTTATCATAGCGCAGCTTCGTAATATCGAAATCATTTCCATAGCCTTCGGAAAAGCCGCAGCCGAAGGAATTGATCATGGTCTTGATCTCCGCGTTGGCCAGTACCTTGTCAATGCTGGCCTTCTCCACATTCAGGATCTTTCCGCGGATCGGCAGAATGGCCTGATAATTCCGGTTCCTGGCCGTCTTGGCGGAGCCTCCGGCAGAATCTCCCTCCACAATAAAAATTTCGCATTTGGAAGGATCCCGGCTCTCACAGTTGGCCAGCTTACCGTTGCTGTCGAAGGAAAATTTCTGTTTGGTCAGAAGATTAGTCCGGGCCTTTTCCTCCGTTTTCCGGATTTTCGCCGCCTTCTCCGCACAGGAGAGCACGGATTTCAGCGTTTCCAGATTTTTGTCAAAGTACAGTACAATCTCCTCGCCGGTCACCTTGCCCACTGCCTTGGCTGCGTCCTGGTTGTCCAGCTTGGTCTTGGTCTGCCCCTCGAAGCTGGGATCGGGATGGCGCACGGAAATCACCGCCGTCATGCCGTTTCGGATATCCGCGCCGGTGAAATTCGGATCCTTCTCCTTTAAGATGCCCAGCTCCCTGGCGTAAGTGTTCATCACGGTGGTGAAGGTAGCCTTAAAACCGGTGAGATGGGTTCCCCCCTCCGCATTGTAGATATTATTGCAGAAGCCCAGCACATTCTCGTGAAATTCATTCACATACTGCAGGGCACACTCCACCGTAATGCCCTCCGACTCCCCCTGGAAATAGATGGGCTCGCTGACCGCTTCTTTATTTTTATTTAAATCCTTGATAAAGCCTAAGATTCCCTCCGGCTCATGGAAGAGGACCTCCTCCTCCTTCCCCTCTCTCCGGTCCTCAAACAGGATGGTGAGCTGGGGATTTAAGTAGGCCGTCTCATGGAGCCGGCTTTTCACCTCCGTAGCCTTAAACCGGGTCACGTCAAAAATCTCCCCGTCCGGCTTAAAGCGGATCCGGGTGCCGGTCTCCCTGGTTTTTCGAAGCACCGGAAGCAGGCCGTTCTTTAACTCCAAAGTGGGAATCCCCCGCTCATAGTGATCATGATAGACCTGCCCGTCCCGGGCCACCTCTATGTCCAGCCATTCGGATAGGGCATTCACCACGGAGGAACCCACGCCGTGAAGTCCCCCGCTGGTTTTGTACACGGAGCTGTCAAATTTTCCTCCCGCATGGAGGGTCGTAAACACCAGCCGCTCCGCAGACATCCCTTTCTCATGAAGTCCCACGGGGATGCCGCGCCCGTTATCCTCAATGGTGGCAGAGCCGTCGCTCTCCAGATAAACCTTTATCCTATCACAGTAGCCCGCCAGATGTTCATCCACGGAATTGTCCACGATCTCATAAATCAGATGATTCAGGCCCTTTCTGGAGGTGCTTCCGATGTACATTCCAGGACGCTTCCGCACCGCCTCCAGCCCTTCCAGGACCGTAATGCTGCTGGCGTCATACGCATTGTTCTTTGCCATTCACTAACCTTACCTTTCAATTGCTCCTTTAATACTTCTCCGCCACTTCCCCCTGCTTCTTATAAATGGAGTTGGCAGGAACCACCTCCCGGACGGAGGACAGGGGATAAATATTTGTGTGAGGTCCGATCACCGTGCCTGGATTCAGGATGGAGCCGCAGCCCACCTCCACCTCGTCGCCGATCATGGCGCCGAATTTTTTCAGTCCGGTCTCGATTCGGTTTCCCCTGCCGTCCTTCACCACCACCAGCATCTTATCGGATTTCACGTTGGAAGTGATGGAGCCAGCTCCCATGTGGGCCTTGTATCCCAGGATGGAATCGCCCACATAATTATAGTGGGGAACCTGTACCTTGTTAAATAATATCACATTCTTCAGCTCCGTGGAGTTGCCCACCACAGCGCCCTCCCCCACCAGGGCATTGCCCCGGATAAAGGCGCAGTGACGCACCTCCGCGTTTTTCCCAATGATGGCCGGACCGTTGATAAAGGCGGTGGGAGCCACCCGGGCGCTCTTTGCCACCCATACATTCTCCCCCCGCTTTTCATACTCCTCTTCGCTTAACGCGGCCCCAAGCTCCAGAATATAGGCGCCGATTTTCGGCAGCACTTCCCAGGGGTACTCCGCCGTCTCCAGCAAAGGCTTTGCCAAAGTTTCTTCCAGATTATACAGACTTTTTACTTTGCAGATATCCATACGATTGCTCCTCCATTACTTCTTTCTTGTATTTTCCTTTTTATAATATACCGATGCCGCGTCAAAATACTGCCGCAACACAGTCTGATTCCTCAAATTCAGCACTCCGTTGGTCCTGGACACAATAAAGTGATCCAGCTTCGTCATATATTCCTCCGGAGTGATGGTGCCCTCCGCCACATAATTCAGGCCCTTCTCCCAGCTGGCCGTCAGCTCCGGATTCAGCAGGGAACGGATGGATAGGTTCACCACATCGAAAATCATCTCTCCCATAAGGGTGGGCGTCAATATCTGCGTTTTTTTATTCAGGGCAATGTATTTGTTCGCCACCAGCTTTTTTAAAATCTCCGCCCGGGTGGCGGAGGTGCCGATGCCGCAGCCCTTGATCTGAGCCCGCAGCTCCTCATCCTCAATCAGTTGTCCCGCGTTCTCCATGGCCAGAATCATGGAACCGGAATTGTAACGCTTGGGAGGCGAGGTTTCCCCCTCCTTGATGGCCAGGCCCTTTACCGGGATCCGGCTGCCCTTTCGCAGGTGATTCAGCGCCTCCAGGAACGCGGTGTCGCATTTGATCTCCTCCTCCTGGGCGTTTCCCTTTTTCTCCCCGGGATTTCCAGCCACCTTAAAGTACCCCTCCTCCAGAAGCACCCGAAAACTGGAAAAGAACTTTTCTCCCTCCATTACGGTAACCAGATTCACCTTCTGAAATACCGCCGGAGGATAAAAAATACTTAAAAACCGCCGCACAATGGCCGCATACACCCCGAAGCTGTTTCCCTTCAGGCTGCCCAGCGCCTGAAAGCCCTGGCCTGTGGGGATGATGGCATAGTGGTCGGTGATCTGCTTGTCATTTACATACCTGGTCTTTGCCAGGCCCTTGTAGGCCCCTGCCTCCAAAATCTCCTGGGCAAACTCTCTGGCCGGGCCAAAATTCCGAAGGCCGCCGATATTCTTGTGAATTTCCTTGGAAACAGCGGTGGACAATACTCTGGCATCCGTTCTTGGATAGGTCACCAGCTTTTTTTCGTACAGCTCCTGCACGATCCGCAGCGTCTCATCCGGGCTGATTTTAAACATCCGGGAGCATTCGTTCTGCAGCTCCGCCAGGTTGTAGAGCAGCGGCGGATTCTTCTTTTCCTTCTTCTTCTCTATGGAAAACACCACCGCCTCCAAAGGCCGGGCGGCGCTGACCTTTGCAATCAGTTCTTCCGCATCCCTTCGCTCCTTAAAGCCGTTCTCCTTATACAGTTTGGGAGACAAATACCAGGCGGAGCCCTCCACCGCCCGAAACTCCCCCTCAAATTCCTTGCCGCTGTAGTCCAGGGTATTCACCACCCGGTAAAAAGGTGTTTTCACAAACTGGCGAATCTCCCGCTCCCGGCGCACGATCATCCCCAGCACGCAGGTCATCACCCGTCCCACGGAAACCACACAGCGGCGCTCCCCCAGGTATCCCGAAATGGAATTCCCATACTTTAAGGTCAGCAGGCGGGAGAAATTGATTCCCATCAGATAATCCTCCTTGGCCCGCAGGTAAGCGGATTCCGAAAGATTGTCATAAGCGGAGAGGTCCTTCGCCGTCTCGATACCCCGCAGGATCTCCTCCTCCGTCTGGGAATCGATCCACACCCGCTTCTGTTTTTTATCCTTCACCCCCGCCATCTGGGCCACCAGACGGTAAATATATTCTCCCTCCCGTCCGGAATCGGTACAGACATAGATCACCTCCACATCCGCCCGGTTCAGCAGCCCCTTTACGATCTCAAACTGCTTCTTCACGCCGGGAATCACCTCATAAAGAAAGGTGTCTGGAATAAAGGGCAGGGTGCTTAAGCTCCATCGCTTATACTTCTCGTCATATACCTCCGGATAGCTCATGGTCACCAGATGACCCACGCACCAGGTCACCACCGTATGCTCCGATTCCTGATAACCGTCGTGGCGCGTCATATTTTCTTTTAATGCTTTCGCAAATTCCATGGCCACACTGGGCTTCTCGGCAATGTACAGGGATTTACCCATTAAAGTCCTCCTTCAGACTCTCCACAATCTTTTTCACGGTTCCCTCCTGGAAAGGATTGTCCAGGCCTACCAGCTTCAGCAGGTCGAAATATCCCCGGCTGCCTCCGGCCTGACACAGACGGTAATAGTCCTCCCAGGCTTTGGCCCGGTCTTTCTTCATCCGTCCGTAAAACTGGAAGGCTCCCATCTGCGCCAGCGCATAGTCTATATAATAGAAGGGAAACAGGAAAATATGCTGCTTCTGCATCCAGAAACCGCCCTCCTCCAGAAATTCGTGACCGTCATAGTCCCGCCAGGGCATATAGGTCTCCTCCAGCTCCTTCCATACCTGCCGGCGTTTGGCATGCGGCATGGACGGCTGTTCAAACACCCGGTGCTGATATTCATCCACGCATACCATGTAGGGAATCACCTCCAGCGCGTCCATCAAATGCGCATAGCGGTAAGCATCCGCCTTCTCCCCGAAAAACCATTCCATCCAGGGATAAGCGAAATGTTCCATACTCATGGAGTGAATCTCCGCCACCTCACTGGTGGGGAATACCATGCTCATCAAAGGCACCTTCTTCGCCGCCGTGTAAGCCTCAAAGGCATGGCCCGCCTCATGGGTCAGCACATCCACGTCCGCGCTGGTGCCGTTAAAATTGGAAAAGATAAAGGGCGCTTTTTCCTCCGGCAGGAAGGTACAATATCCGCCCGGACGTTTTCCGGCTCTGGTTTCCAGATCAAACAGTTCATACTTTACCATAAAATCGAAAAATTCGCCAGTCTCCTGTGAAATCTCATGGTACATTTTCCGGGCCTTCTCCACCAGTTCCCGGCTGCTGCCGATGGGAACCGCGTTGCCCTCCGGAAAAATCAGCGCCTCATCATAGTAATACAGCTTGTCCACGCCCAGCCGCTCTGCCTGCAGATCCCGCAGCTTCTGGCAAAGGGGCACCACTTCCTCCTTCACCTGCCGGCGGAAGCTTTCCACATCTCTGGCCGTGTAATCGTACCGTCCCCGCTGTAAATAAATAAAATCAATATAGGAATCAAAGCCCAGCTTCCTGGCAATCCGGCAGCGCACCTGCACCAGCTTGTCGTATATCTCATCCAGCTCTCCGGAAATCCTCTGGTACAGATCTCCCCAGGCCATCATCGCTTCCTTCCGCTCCTGCCGGTTTGTACTCTGCATATGCTTCAGCAGGGCGTAAAAATTACATTCCTCTCCCCGGAAGATGGTGGAGGCCGTGGCGGAAACCTTGGAATACTGCTGCGTCAGATTTCCCTCCTCAATCATCTCGGGAACCACGCTCTCATCCGCCAGCTTCTGGTTCATCTCCATATTTTTCAGATAGAGCGCTCCGTATTCCCGCGTCCAGTCCGCTCTCCAGGGACAATCCAGAATCGCTTTCTCCATCTCCTGAATCAGAAGCAGCACCTGGGGGTTCTCCTCATTCAGGAATCGGATCTCCTCCTCATAGAAGGGATCTGTTGTATCGGCTGTGTTGCGGATGCTGGCGATGGTCTCCATCGTCTGCCAATTGTCCAGGCGCTTCTGTCCTTCCAGATACGCTGTCCGCATCTCCTCATAGGATTCCGCCTCCCGCATCTGCTTTGCCGTCTGCTTTAAATACAATTTCAGCGCCGCCGCATCCGGGCGGACATAGTTCATCTGTGAAAATTTCTTCATGCTGTTTTTCTTCCTTTCTGCCATCATTGAGCATCTGCATGCCCCAGGGACATGCACAAGAGAGCCGCCGGAAAATAGTGGGGAAGAGTGATCCCTTCCCGCCTATTTTCCGGCGGCTCCTCCACTGCCTACTTTGCCTGAATATATCCCTGGGCCGTCAGCGTCTCCGCGCAGAGCACCGCTCCGCCTGCCGCGCCGCGGACCGTATTGTGTGCCAGACCCACAAATTTGTAATCGTAAAGCTTATCCTCCCTAAGCCTTCCGATGGATACGCCCATTCCTCTCTCATAATCCACATCCAGCTTCACCTGGGGACGGTTATCCTCCTCCAGATACTGGATAAACTGCTTCGGAGCGCTGGGCAGATTCAGTTCCTGCGGAACACCCTTAAAGCTCACCAGGCGGTCAATTAATTCCTCCCTGGAAGGCTTTTTACGGAATTTCACAAATACCGCGGCGGTGTGTCCGTTCAGCACCGGTACACGAATGCACTGGCAGGTAATCACCGGGCTTTCCGCCGGCCGGATCACGCCGTTCTCAATCCTTCCCCAGATCCGCAGGGGTTCCATCTCGCTCTTTTCCTCCTCGCCGCCGATGTAGGGAATGATATTCTCCACCATCTCCGGCCAGTCTTTAAAGGTCTTTCCCGCTCCGGAGATCGCCTGATAGGTGGTGGCCACCACCTCATAGGGTTCAAACTCCCTCCAGGCCGTCAGGGCCGGCGCATAAGCCTGAATGGAACAGTTCGGCTTCACCGCGATGAATCCTCTGGTGGTGCCAAGACGCTGCTTCTGATAGGGGATCACCTCAAAGTGCTCCGGATTGATCTCCGGAACCACCATGGGCACATCCGGCGTCCAGCGGTGCGCACTGTTATTGGAAACCACCGGTGTCTCCGTCTTCGCGTAAGCCTCCTCGATCTTTTTGATCTCCTCCTTGGTCATATCCACGGCGGAAAATACAAAGTCCACCTGGGAAGCCACCGCTTCCACCTCGTTTACATTCATCACCACCAGCTTTTTTACCTTCTCCGGCATGGGCGTGTCCATTTTCCAGCGTCCGCCTACGGCTTCCTCATAGGTCTTGCCCGCGCTTCTGGGACTGGCTGCCAGTGTGGTCACCTCGTACCAGGGATGATTCTCCAGTAAAGAGATAAACCGCTGTCCCACCATGCCTGTCGCACCCAAAATACCAACTTTCAACTTCTGTTCCATTTTTTCATTCTCCTCTTGATCTTCTATTCTCCGGCATACCCCGCACTGCTCTTCTGCTTTTATCCACAGCCGCCTTTGGGCCGCAGTCTCCGGCAGTCATACGCCTGTTATCGACAAATGTACATCAGCGGCGTACATTTGTCAAGATATGCTTTTATACCTTTCCAAATAGTCCCGCTCTTCCCGGATCACCCGCTCCATGGCCTCCTGCCCCGGCGCCCCCAGGGTGGTACGCTTCTTTACACAGGTTTTCAGGCTGATGGCTTCGTAGATATCCTGCTCGAACACCGGGCAGACAGCCTGGTACTCCTCCAGCGTCATGTCGTCCAGCGCCTTATCCCGGTCAATGCAGTAGAGCACCAGCCGTCCCACGATGCTGTGGGCATCCCGGAAGGGGACTCCGTGATTCACCAGATAATCCGCCGCGTCCGTGGCATTGGCAAACCCTTTCTTCGCGGAAGCCTCCATCACATCCTTCCGGAATTTCATGGTGGAAATCATACCGTTAAACAGCGCAATGCAGCCCTTTACGGTATCCATGGCGTCAAAGGTCAGCTCCTTGTCCTCCTGCATATCCTTATTGTAAGCCAGCGGAATGCCCTTCATGATAGTGAGCAGCGACATCAGCGCTCCGTACACCCGGCCCGTCTTTCCCCGGATCAGCTCCGCGATATCCGGATTTTTCTTCTGGGGCATGATGCTGCTGCCGGTGCTGTAGCCATCATCAATCTCCACAAACCGGTATTCGTTGGAATTCCAGATAATGATCTCCTCACAGAAGCGGCTTAAGTGCATCATGATGGTGGACAGAGCGGATAAAAATTCAATCAGATAGTCCCGGTCAGACACAGAATCCATACTGTTTAAGGTGGGCCCGTAAAAGCCCAGAAGCCGCGCGGTATACTCCCGGTCCAGCGGATAGGTGGTGCCGGCCAGGGCCCCTGCTCCCAGCGGACAATAATTCATGCGGTGATAAATATCAGACAGCCTCTGGCGATCCCTCTTAAACATCTCAAAGTAGGCCCCCACATGGTGCGCCAGCGTCACCGGCTGAGCCTTTTGCAGATGGGTAAAACCGGGCATGTAGGTGTCCACATGCTCCTCCATAATATTCAGCAGCGTATGCAGCAGCTCCTTCAAAAGCTCGTCCACCGCCAGGACCTCTTTCCGGGTATAAAGGCGCATATCCAGCGCCACCTGATCGTTTCTGCTCCGTCCGGTGTGAAGCTTCTTTCCCGTATCCCCAATGCGGTCGATCAGCGTAGCCTCCACAAAGCTGTGAATATCCTCGTATTCCTCCGTGATCTTCAGTGTCCCGCTCTCCACATCCGCCAGAATACCCTTCAGACAGGCCAGGATCTCATCCCGCTCCTTGTCCGTGAGGATGCCCTGCCTTGCCAGCATGGTCACATGAGCCATGCTCCCCTCGATATCCTGCCGGTAAAATTTCCGGTCAAAGGTGATGGAAGCGTTAAAATTGTAAACCAGCTGGTCCGTCTCCTTAGTGAACCTTCCGCCCCAAAGCTGTGCCATATTTCTCTTTCCTCCTACTGTTCGGGCTGGCGTCATAGCAGGTGCCAGCTGTTCCTTTTTCTAAAACACTATACTATGATAAGAGCAAAAAATCAATTCTTTTGTTGGCACCTTTTCTTGTTTTGCTAAATAAGAGGACGCAGGATGAGTCGGGGCCGCAGGGCCATATACCTCTGGAAAACATCTCCGGATACCAAGAAAAACTAAGATGGAGGCAGACCAAAATTTCGGGCACCGAGGCAGTTCGCCGGGAAATCCTGATGGATTTCCCAGCTCAGTGCCTCTGAGCCGTCAGCCTTGAAGGCTGCCGTCTCTCCCGAAATTTTGGCCTGCCTCCATCCAAGTTTTTCTACGGTATCCTCCGAATTATTTTCCAAAGGTATATGGCCCTGCGCGCCCGCCTCTTCCTGCGTCCTCTTACTTAATCTCCCGCTCTCTTTGGGAAAACACGCACCCGCAGTAATCCTGCCGGTACAGCCCATACTCCGCAGACAATTCCACCGACCGTTTATATCCATTCTTCTTCTTAAAATCGGAAGGCAGATGCTTCACCCCATATTCCGCTTCCAGGCGCTGCCCGATCTCATTGATCTTTTCTGCATTTTTTAGTGGGCTGATGGAAAGCGTGGTGGTAAAGTAATCCGTTCCCAGCTCCTTTGCCAGCGCCGCCGCTGCCCGCATCCGCAGCTCGTAACAGGCAAAACACCGCTCTCCACCTTCCGGAATCTGCTCCAATCCCTTCACTGTGGAATAAAACTCCTCCGGCAGATACCTCCCCTCCCGGAAATGAATGGGATATCCTGGCCTGAGCTGTCCGATCAGCCGCCGCTGCTCCTCCACACGTTTTTCATACTCCTTTGGCGGATAAATATTGGGATTATAATAAAACACTGTAATCTCAAAAAACCGGGATAAATATTCCAGCACATAGCTGCTGCAGGGAGCGCAGCAGCTGTGCAGCAGCAGCGTAGGGGTATTCCCCTCCGGAATCTGCGCAATCAGCGCATCCAGCTCCCTTTGATAGTTTCTTTTATTTGCCATATCTGTTTCCTCTTTCAAAATCCCCTGTCAGAAAACGACAGCTTTTCCGCTCCCCATTATACACCATTTTGCAGGATTTTCATAGAATATGGTATAAACGCTGACAAAGGAGGATTCCTGTGAGCCCCTTATTAGAGGTCAATCATCTGTCTTACGCTTATCACACCCCGGACGGCGAAACCTATGCCTTAGCCGACCTGACCTTTCAGGTGAAAAAGGGGGAATTTATCGCGATCGTCGGACCCAGCGGCTGTGGCAATCCTATGGTCGAGCTGCGGAAACAATTTCCGGTCCGGCAGCCACTTTTCGGTGTTTTCATCCGGCAGAATGGCTGCCACAGATAAAAATATGCGCATTTTCTCCATCCCAGATCACTTTATCAATCAAAAGACGCAGATATTCTCTCTTCTGCGGGACTGAAAGCTTCTGAAACATTTTCTTAAAACTTTTTAACTCAGAAACCAGTAAATCCACCTGATCAATCTGGTTATCCGAAGAATCCTTTTCCTTCTCATAGCTTCCAAGTTTTTTCTGCAGTTCCATGCATTCCCGGCTGAGTTTCGCAATTTCATCATCTATATGGGCAATAAACTCCGGGCTTCTCCCCGGCTGCGCCACGGTTGCTATCAGGTTCTCAATACTCTTTTCCTTCTCATGGACAGCCCTCCTTATCAGCTCCTGTCCGTCTACAACTTCCGTTTTGTCATTTCCGATCGCATTCTTCAATTGCTGCAGCATTTGGCCCACCTGCGAATCAGGCTGTGCATACCGGAACAGTTCCTTACATACAATCTGATCCAGGTCATTTCCCGGAACATTCACCACATCGCACTTTTCTCCGTGAGTCTTATCTTTGTATGGGCAGATATAGGAGAACTTCCGTTCCCCCTCCTTTGTCACCTGTTTCACATTGTAATACTTCGGGCGCATAGCATGACCACATTTACAGTACAGAATACCTGAAAGAAGTGCTACTTCATTCCGCACCTTATGATACGATTCTGCTTTGCTGCTGTTGGACTCAATCAGCTTCTGAACCCTGATGAAATCCTCCCCCGCGATCTGCCCCCGATGTTTGCCCAGTGCGATAATCCACTCCTCAGGAGGATTATTCTTGTTGCTGTACACCACCGATGAGGTGCGTGCAAAAGCAATCAGTCCGTGGATGCCATCCGCCTCATTCCTGGAAAAACACATTTGACAGCCCAGATTTTCAAAATAATCATAGGCAGCCTGATCCGCTGTGCAATACACCGGGTTCATCAGAATATCCCGAACTGTTGTGGTGGTATATTCCTTTCCCCGTTTCGTTTTTATATCATTTTTAAGAAAATACTCTACCACTTTTGCCAGAGACTGTTTTTCCAGAAACTCCTGAAAAATAAAATGTACGACCGGCATTTCCTGATTATTTTCCGCAAGACGAAAAGAGGACTTGACTTTATCATCAATCATCACCCGTTCCTCTTTCTCAGACACAAATCCAAGGGGTGTATTTCCTCCCAGCCATCTCCCGCTTCTGGCAAGCATCATCATGTTATCCCTGACACGCTCTGCGATCTGCTCCCGTTCCATCTGAGCAAATATTCCCGCAATATAAAGCATCGTCTTTCCCAGAGGTGTTGACGTATCAAAGTTTTCCTTGATACTGATAAAGGAAACCTTCAGATTATTTAGTTCTTCCACCATGCTGGCAATATCAATGATATTTCTGCCCATACGATCCAGTTTGTAACAGACCAGATAACTGCAGTTACCCTTCCT
Source organism: uncultured Lachnospiraceae bacterium (assembly GCA_946549155.1). GTDB lineage: Bacteria > Bacillota > Clostridia > Lachnospirales > Lachnospiraceae > Merdiplasma. Next base: position 14,308 of record CAMNQN010000048.1, read on the forward strand.
GATCTTCTGCATCATATTCTGAAATTCGGGACGCTTTGTATTCTTTCCGGAATAACCTTCATCCTCAAATACACAGATTTCTGCTTTGTCAGCACCCGGAATATTCCGTTCAATATAATCCCTGCACATCTGAACCTGATTTTCCACACTATCGCCACGACCGGTCCATTTTGATTTTCTGCTATAAATAAAAATATTCATTGTTTTCTCCTTGTAAGCGTGCTGAACCACTGCAAGACTGCAAGAAAGGAGCATAAAGGGATGAATGCCTCTTCCCTTCACCCCTAACTCTTCCTTTCGTATCTTCGATCGAACTATATTACCCAAGCATGAATGATTTTAGATACAGAGCCCAATCTTTCTTTTCTATACTTGAAGTATAGCACTTCTCTTATGTTACATCAATGTACATGATGTTGGGGTCAAAAGCCTTTGACCCCAACATCTCTGTATAATATACTTCAGCAGCGGACTGGATAATCCATGATCTTCATTATGCTGCTATCCTTACCTCATTCTTTTTCCTGTCAAAATAATAGACACGGTTTGATAAATAATCTTTCTCCGAAAGAACCTCCCGGTTCACATCATTCACAAGCTGCCTCATCTCCTCAACGCTGAACCGGCCATCATCCGGCAAAAGGATCCACTCATGAATACTGGACGGCAACAATATCAGATTATGCCCTGCCAGTTCTGAATAATCTCTGAGTAAAGCACTGTACAAGATACCGGCCGCTCCATATTCTTTATATCTGTTTGTCAGTACCGTCATATCCGGCATACCCTCACACGGAATACTCTCTCCGATCAGCTCTGACATACGCAGTGTCTCATATCCATCCATTTTCAGATTCTCTTCCGCCTGCTCTTTCAATTCTTCCTCCGTAATCTTCCATTCATCCAGCATATCCGCTGTTATAAGTACTCCTTTTCCCCTGTCCGGTATCCGGATGCAATAACATACGACCAAATCCAGAAACGTACGGTACACAATCTTTGACAGATAGTTTTCACAGCTTTTATAAGGAAACAGCATTGGATAAATATCTGCTTTCACCTTATCCCAAGAGCAGCCATAATTAAGTTCTGAAGCATTTTCCGTAATGATACTGTTTTTGTAATTCATCTTCATCCTCCTGTAAATTAAATAAATAATGTCTGTAAAGGTACACCTTTACAGACATGCTCACAGCGATCCTTCTTCCTTCCCATCCGGATCCGCTACATATTTTCTGTTTCTTATCACATTCTTTTTTCTTTCATATAATTCTTTCGTCACATAGTAATACTCAAACCCAAGTGCATAAACATTGGGGAACCACCCGTCCGGATCGGCTGCCTCCGTCTCTAAGTCTCTCTGCATAAACTCATGGATCAGGATAATGCTTTCACAGTTCAGTTCAATGCTCCCCGCTACAAACAGAGTCCTTCCGCTTACCCGCTCTCTGGGCCAGTGCCTTCTTAGAAAATAGCGGCTGCTCCTCCTGTACTGTTCCCATGTCCGTTCAGAACGCATCAGTAATTCCCGGTGAGAATAATGGATTACCCGCAGATTGGGCCGGACAAACTTCATCATCTTCCGCAGGATCCGCCAGCGGTATCCCGGCATCTGGTTCTGATGATTGCAAAATACCATATCGTAATTCTTTCTGTACGCCTTCATTCTCTGCAGCTGCAGAATATGCCTGGTGGGGAAATAGATGATACTGTCCTTTTCCAGGGTCAGTGTTACCAACGCATCCCACAGCCCCTGCAAAAGACACCCATCCCCTTCCACAAAAGCTTCTGCGTGGTAACGTCCGGTCTCCGGCATGACCCATACTTCTTCCAGCGGGATTTTGGGAACCAGAATAGTATAAGCCTTCTTATTCAATACCAGATTGTATTCATCATAATAGATTTTTCCCATACTGTTTCTGTCAGCTCTCCTCCTTCCTCTAGGCTGCGCTGGCATCCTTTGTCTTTTCCAATGCCTCCAGGGCACGCTCCCCCAGCAGTTTGCTTAATTCTTTGATATTGCTCACCTGATACCGTTCGCAGACCTGTTTTTCACTTACCCCGGTCCGCTCCATCTCCTTTTTCAGCTTCTTTTCCTGCATGGGGGTAATACGGTCTGTGTCTGCAGACTTCTTATTCTTATCCTCTGCCTGTCCAGAATGGCTTCCGGCATTTTGGCTGTAAGAATAAACAACCACTCTTTTCTGGTTTACAATCTGCAGGCCGCAGATATTCTGCCTTTCATCATACTCAATCTTTTCCACGCGGAAACGGTCCCTTGTCACAAAACGTTCCTTCTCCCTATGGATTTCCACCTTCTCTGCCGGCACCCAGATAAATGGGGCCGTATATAATTCCCGTCCAATCCCCCAGTTAAAGCAGGCCCGCTTAAATGCATCACTGGCACTCCCCTTCACCGGTTCCGAAAAAGAGGGGGGTCCCACATCCTGTTTGCTGACCCATTCCCCGTTTTCATCCCGGATGCTTACCGTACAGAAAAGTGCATCCCCCATAAATAAAAGCTCCCGTTTCCACCCGTATATGCCAAAGGTTTCATCCAGTATATTTTGGTCTACCCTTGCGTCCTTATAAAGCAGCAAGGCAGCCCCTTTTTCTGAAACCATGGATACGCGGCATTCAATTTCATCCGCCCGGAGCAGACGGATCTTCTTTTCATTATCCATTTTTCTCTCCTTTCCAGGCATGAAAAAAGAGGCAGAAAACATCTGCC
>CAMNQN010000049.1 GCA_946549155.1 uncultured Lachnospiraceae bacterium
CCCCCCCCCCCCCCCCCCCCCCCCCCCCCCCCCCCCCCCCCCCCCCCCCCTTCCTGCGTCCTCTAATGAATTATCTCTCCTCCTACGTCGGTATCTGTGTCATAACCTCTAATTTGAAGCCTTCCCACAGATCTGCCGACACGTTCCAGTCCCGCAGATCTGTCACGATTTTATGATAGAAGGCCTGGCCGCCCCGGACGATATCGTAGGTGCGGGCATCCGCCCGGGCCTCCAGATGGCGGCCGAAGCTGCAGTGCTTCACATCCTCCGGCCCATAGCTGTCCGTCTCACCGTCCGGCCAGAAAATATACAGCCGCGGAAGCTCCTCCCGCTCTGCATCCAGGCCTCCGATCCTGGCCAGCAGCTTTCTTCCCACATTCTCGTAGCAGGTAAACACATGGGCATAACGCCAGACCGTCCGGGTAAAATCCGACACCCGAAACTGTCCCAGCCATTCCTCATCCATCATTCCCTCCTCCGTCTCCCTGGAGATAATCACCACAAGGGGGAATACCCGCTCCGGGTCCTTCAGTGCCAGGAGCACCTGGGGAAGCTGCTCCTGGCGCAGGATTCTCCGGCGGTTTCCGCACTCAATGCCGTTGAAAATGCCCACATTGTCCACCACTGCCTTGTAATAGCCCGGGTAACTGAAAAAAATGCCGGCGCTCTCCTGCCCGAAATGATTGTCCCGCTCCGGCTCCGCATAGCCGTTGCAGACCTTCATCCGCACCTCTTCCTGTCCCGTCACCTCCAGGCAGGCCTCCGAATACCAGATCCGGCCTCCCACCTCCAGGTCCATGTGCCGGACATGCATATTCATACGCCCGGCCTGCCGGTCATAGTTTACCCGCACATGGTAGGCAAGGATATCCGCATGGTAAGAAGTGATCTGCTGGGGCATGCCCGCAAACAGCCCCCCGTACTTCTGCACCACCCATTTATAGATGTACTCTGCCGATTTCTCAAAGATCAAATCCGCCGTCAGCGGCTGATCCGTCTTCAGGCGGCTGCCGTCCACCCGAGTACACATCTGAAACACGTTGTGCCGCACCAATGGCCGCAGCTCATAGTGCCTGGACTCCGCCAGGCTCTCCTCCCGGCCGTCATTGTACACATCCCGGGCCTTAAAAATCTCGGTCAGGCGGCTGTCATGAAACTGGCTGTCGTTGAGCAGAGCGATGATGGTATTTACATTAATCGGAATCTTCCGGCTACGCATCATCAGCTGATCCACCAGCAGGGTCTTCGGTGTCTTGTAGATACACTTCGCCAGGTTATCCACCTGTTCCAGATCCTCATTCAGAAGCTGTTCCACCTCCGGATAGAGGGAGGCCTCCCCCAGTTTCAGACGGAAATGACTCTTGATCATGTCGCTCCACCGGCCGGTCTTGTACAGGTCGTGCCCCAGATCCTCAAACAGGCGCACCATGGATTTATCGCACAGCTCCAGGGTGGCCAGAATACTGTTAAAATACCTGGAAAAGCCCTTGTAATCCTTCCACAGCTCTTCCCCTTTGTAGCGCATGTCATGCTCGATCTCATGCCAGCCCTCGAAAAACATGGTCTTGATCTGTATCTCAAAGGTATCGTCTATGTACATCTCCCAGGTATCTGCTGAAATCTCATCCTTCAGATATTCCGGAAGCCGGAATACGCCGTTTAGCTTCGTGGGCTTAAACTCCTCCTCACTGCGCTCCGATGTGGACCATTCAATGGCATCGAAGGTGTGCTCCATGATATTTTTGCAGATATCCACATCATCGTCAAAGTAGAGATTGACCCGCACACCCACCAGATCCTGAAGCTTCCGGTTCTCGCCATACTCCTTCAGTTCAAATTTCCGGGCCATGGAGGTAGCCGTCTTGATCCGGGAAAACACCCGGAAGTAAAGGCCGCACTGCTCCAGCCGGTCGCTGATGATCCGCTTTAGGTCCTGTTCCACAATAGCCGGCACCTTAACCCTGGCCGCCAGCTCCTCTTTTGTATAAGTAATCTTCCTTCGTTCGTTCAAATTCTATCACACCACCAATATCTCCATTTTGTTTTTAGTATAACAGATTTTTCCCGATTACAAAAGGGCCGCGCTCATTTTTTTCCCCAGCGAAGATAAAATTCCAGTAAGCTCCCCACTGTTTTTCCCAGGGCCAGGCCCACCACGATCCAACTGGTTCCCTTTGTCAGATTCAACCGTCTGGCAAACACGGGAAATACGTTCAGCATCTCCGCCAGGGCCATGATCCAGCCTCCCACAAAGATTCCGAAAAACAGCCCCATAACCAGCAGCCCCGGCCACTGCAGAGGCAGTTTCGGAAAATAGACCGTCATGATATTGCCCCAGATTCCCCCCAGGCAGATGGCCGTCTCATACACCCTGACATGCGCCGCCGTGTGGCTGATACCCGCGAAGCGGCGGATAATCCCTAACCCCACGATCAGCGCCACCACACCTCCCGCCACCAGGGAACCGCCGGAAAATCCTACCGCCGCCAGAAAAATTTTGCTTCCCGCCATATCTGTCCCTCCTGTTTCCCGTCTGTCTCTTTCTCCCGTCTCACCTGTTTTGCTTCTCCGGATTCCGGTTATCCGCCTCGATCAGCGTCGTATTGACCTGATCCTCATAGGAGCGCATCTCCATCTCCAGCGGGGTAGGATCCGCTGTCAGCTTTTTCTTTGAAAAATGATTAAAAAACAGGAAAATACCTGCTCCCAGACCCACAGAGTAGGAAGCCTCCAGCACCGTAAAGCCATCGGATGGGGCCCCGGTGAACAGCAAATACATTTTCTCAAACAGCTCCGTGATTCCCACATCGTTGTTAAAAGCCATGATGGAAAAAGCAGCCCCAAAGAAGGCCAGCAGGCAGACCCCCAGGGTTTTCATCCACTGCCACAGCAATCCCGGATTGCCCTTCTTTTCCAGTGTCACAATAAAGTCCGCCTCTCCAAGGTTATTCACCTCCACAGACGGATATTCCTTCTGAATCGCCTCGATCACATCCAGGACAGAAAAAACATACCGGCCCGGCCCGTTGATCTGTCCGGCTGGAATTTTCAGCAGTTTCAGCTTTACCTCCAGAGCCTTATCGCTGCAGCTGACCTTGCCCACATCCTTCAGGCAAAAGCGCTCCGAGGGTACCTTTACATTCTGGTCTATTTGCAGGTATACCGTCGTCATAGCCATCCGCCCCACTCTTTGCCGATGTTTTTCACCAGCGTACCGTTTTTACCAAGCTCCTCGGGCTTCCAACCCCAGAATACGCAAAAAATACCGGCTGCCAGCGCCAGCGTCAGCAAAACCAGACAGCATTTTTCCACCTTTTTCTTCATATTATAAAGTTCTCCTTTCACACCCATAACCGGCGGCTGCCCCAGCGCATCCGCTCCATTTTGCACCGCCTCTGCCCCCGATTAGCTCCATTCGTATCATCAGTATCTGCACTTTTCTGGTTTCTATACAGAAAAATCTTGTCAATCGGACATTTATCCATTATTATAAAAGATAAGGGTTTTACGAAAACCTTACCTGTTTTTTACAGGGACATACAATTTTATACGGATCAGACTTTTATCTCACGCTAACGATAAGGAGAATTAAGAAAATGGACGCAATTCTTACTTTGATCTCGCTGTTGGGCGGTCTTGCCATGTTTCTTTATGGAATGGAGATTATGGGCGACGGCTTAAAGCAGGGATCTGGCTCTACACTGAAAAAGTTTCTTGGTAAGCTGACACAGAACGCTCTGATAGGTATGATTACCGGTGCACTGGTAACCGCCATCATCCAGAGCTCCACCGCCACCATCGTTCTGACGGTGGGCCTGATCGGTGCCGGTATCCTGAACCTGCGGCAGGCAGTCAGCATTGTTCTCGGTGCCAACATCGGTACCACAGTCACCGCACAGCTCCTTCGACTGATGGATCTGGAGACCTCCCGGGGGTCCCTCCTCACCTTCTTTAAGCCGGAAACACTGGCGCCTCTGGCCATGATCATCGGGATTGTCCTGGTGATGTTCATCAAAAAAGAACGCACGAAAAATGTGGGAACCATCTGCCTGGGCTTTGGCATCCTCTTCAGCGGTCTGATTTCCATGACCGCCGCAGTGGAACCTCTGGCTGAATCCCAGGCCTTCGCAGATGTGATTTCCTATTTCAGCAACATACCGATGCTGGGGATTCTGGTTGGACTGGTCTGTACTGTGATTATTCAGAGCTCCTCTGCCATGGTAGGTATTCTGCAGGCCCTGTCCTCCACCGGTGTCCTGACCTTCAACCTGGTGTATCCCATTATCATGGGCATTAATCTGGGTACCTGCGTCACCACCGCCATGGTCTGTTCCATCGGCAGCTCCAAGGACGCAAAGCGTACCGGAGTGGTACATATTGTGTTTAATGTAATCGGAACCATTCTGTTTATGATCGGCATGACCCTGATTCAACGGGCGGGAGCGTTCCCGTCTCTGTGGAACAGCATCGTGGACAGCGGCGCCATCGCCAATTTCCAGACGCTGTTTAACCTGCTGACCGCCATTGTCCTGCTGCCCTTCACCGGAGTCCTGGTGGATATCTCCTGTAAGATCATCAAGGATGACCCTGTGGAGGAGGACAAATATCCGGAGTTGGCGGCTTTGGATAAGAAGCTGATGATTTCCCCCACCCTGGCCTTAAACCAGGTGGCCAAGTCTCTCACCGCCATGGCGAAGGCAGCCCGGGACAACGTGGAGCTGAGCCTGCAGCAGTTTAACGGATACGACGAGAAGCGCACGGAGGTGATCAATGCCAGAGAGGACCGGTTGGACCGGTTCGCCGACAACGCGGACAATTATCTGATCGAACTGTCCAAGAGCATTGAAAATGAGGCGGACAAACTGCAGCTGAATATGCTGATGCAGTGTACCCCCAACGTGGAACGTATCGGCGATTACGCCACCAATTTTGACGAGATGGCCCAGAAGATGGCAGCAGACAACCTGGTCTTCTCCGAAAATGCCCAGAAGGAATTTAAAATTCTGGGCGAGGCCATTCTGGAAATCCTGCGCCTGACGGTAAATGCCCTGGAGACAGACGACGAGCTGGTGGCCCGCCGGATCGAACCCTTAGAGGAAGTCATCGACGATATGGTGCTGCTGCTGAAAAACCGGCACACAGACCGCCTCTGCAAGGGAATCTGTTCCATCAGCTCCGGTCTGGTGTTTATGGATGCCCTCACCTATCTGGAACGATCCGCTGATCAGTGTTCCAGCATCGCCATGCTGGTTATGAGCAAAAATAACGCGGCAATTTTGCAGAACCATCATCAGTATCTGGAGGAGCTTCATGCCTGCAGCGACCAGTCCTATCTGGCAGAGCATCGGAACCGGAAGGAACAGTATCTGGTGCCGCTGGAGAATATTGTGTACGCGGAAGGATAGGGGTTCATTTTTGTTGGAGAAGGGGACGCAGGAAGAGTCGGGGCCGGGAAGGCAGAACGATCTGAAAAACATTGCGCAGGATACGTTTGAAACACTTGGATGGAGACGCTCTTTGATTTCAGGAGAGTCGACAGCCCTCAGGGCTGACGGCTCAGGGGCACTGAGCCGGGAAATCATCAGGATTTCCTGGCGAACTGCCCCGGTGCCCGAAATCAAAGAGCGGCTCCCTCTTAGTGTCTCTTCGTATCCGAAGCAGTTTTTCAGATCGTTCTGCCCTTCCGCCCCTGCCTTATCCTGCGTCCTGTTCATTAACAAAACACGCGCCTGCACAATTGCTTTAAAGATTCGCGCTCTCAAACTTGGGCTCATACCCGTTATCCCGCAGCGCCTGCACAATCCGGTTCTTATGCTCCGTTCCAAAGGACTCCAGCGTGATCTTCAGCTCCACCGCCGCGTTTCGGTTGGTGCTGACGAACTGGTTGTGATCCAGCTTGATGACATTTCCCTGCTCCTTGGCGATCACGGAAGCCACCCGTACCAGCTCCCCGGCCTTATCCGGCAGCAGAACGGAGATGGTGAAAATGCGGTCCCTCTGAATCAGGCCATGCTGTACCACGGAGGACATGGTGATCACATCCATATTTCCGCCGCTGAGCACGGACACCACCTTTTTGCCCTTCACATCCAGATGCTTGAGCGCCGCCACGGTCAGCAGTCCGGAGTTCTCCACCACCATCTTGTGGTTTTCCACCATATCCAGGAAAGCCACAATCAGCTCGTCATCCTCCACGGTGAGGATATCGTCCAGGTTTTCCTGCAGATAGGGGAAAATATGCTCTCCCGGCGTCTTTACCGCGGTGCCGTCCGCAATGGTATTCACCCCCGGCAGCGTCACCACGTGTCCCGCCTCCCTGGAGGCTTTCAGGCAGGCTGCCCCCGCCGGCTCCACGCCGATAACCCGGATCTTGGGATTCAGCAGCTTCGCCAGAGTGGAGACCCCGGTGGCCAGTCCGCCGCCGCCCACCGGGACCAGAATATAGTCCACCAGCGGCAGCTCCTTGAAAATCTCCATGGCAATGGTGCCCTGCCCTGTGGCCACCGCCGGATCGTCAAAGGGATGGATAAAGGTATATCCCTTTTCCTCCGCCAGCTCCAGCGCATACTGACAGGCCTCGTCATAGACATCCCCGTACAGCACCACCTCGGCGCCGTAACTTTTCGTACGGTTCACCTTCATCAGGGGGGTGGTGGTGGGCATTACGATCACAGCCCTGCAGCCATAAGCTTTGGCCGCGTAGGCCACGCCCTGGGCGTGGTTTCCCGCAGAGGCCGTAATCAGTCCCTTCTGCCGCTCTTCCTGGCTTAAGGTACTGATCTTATAGTAGGCGCCCCGGATCTTATAAGCCCCTGTGACCTGCATGTTTTCCGGCTTTAAATAGATCTTGTTTCCGGTCTGGGCACTGAAATATTCACTGTATACCAGCTTCGTCTGCTGGGTCACTTTCTGTACAATCTCCGAGGCTTCCTCAAATGCTTCTAATGTTAACATCTCTACTGTCACTCCTATCTTTCTCTTCTTCGCAGCAGCTCATTGCTTCACGTCAAAAAGAGCGTTCACAAACTCGTCTGCGTTGAACTTCTGCAGGTCGTCAATGCTTTCGCCCACGCCAATATATTTCACGGGAATCCCCAGCTCCGAATGAATCGCCACGGCGATTCCTCCCTTGGCGGTGCCGTCCAGCTTTGTGAGAATAATGCCGGTAATATCCGTCACCTCCTCAAACTCCCTGGCCTGAGCCAGGGCGTTCTGTCCCGTGGTTCCGTCCAGCACCACCAGCGTCTCCTTAAACGCCTCCGGATACTCCCGGTCAATAATCCGGTTAATCTTGCCCAGCTCGTTCATCAGATTCTTTTTATTGTGCAGCCGTCCGGCCGTATCGCACAGCAGCACATCCGCGTTCCTGGCCTTGGCCGCCGCAATGGCGTCGTAAACCACAGAGCCGGGATCGGAACCCTCCTGGCCGCCGATGATATCCACATCCGCCCTCCGGCCCCACTCGGCCAGCTGCTCCCCCGCCGCTGCCCGAAAGGTATCCGCCGCCGCCAGTACCACCGATTTGCCCTGGTCCTTCAGTTTTCCGGCCAGCTTGCCCACGCTGGTGGTCTTGCCGACGCCGTTTACACCTATCACCAGCACCACCGATTTCCGGCGTTCAAATTCATAGGCGGTCTCGCCCACATTCATCTCATCCTTGATGCTCTGAATCAGCAGCTTCTTGCACTCGGAAGGATCCTTGATATTCTGCTCCTTCACCTTCCGCTTCAGGTCCTCAATAATGGATGTGGTGGCATTAATCCCCAGATCCCCCATCACCAGGATCTCCTCGATCTCCTCATAAAACTCGTCGTCAATGCTGGAAAATCCGCTGAAAATAGAATCAATGCCGGACACAATATTGTCTCTCGTCTTCGTCAGTCCCGCCACAAGACGTTTAAAAAAGCCTTTTTTTTCTTCCATTTAACACCCTCCGTTTCCTGTCACTGATCTAACTCATCCTCTATCAGATTCACTGATACCAGCGCCGATACCCCCTTTTCCTGCATGGTAATGCCGTAGAGGCGGTCCGCGGCCGCCATAGTTCCTCTTCTATGCGTTATAATAATGAATTGCGTGTGCTTTGTCAACTTATGCAGGTATCCCGCATACCGCTCCACATTGCTCTCGTCCAGCGCCGCCTCGATTTCATCCAGCAGGCAGAACGGGGACGGCTTTAAATTCTGGATGGCAAACAGCAGGGCGATGGCGGTCAGTGACTTCTCCCCGCCGGAAAGCTGCATCATATTCTGCAGCTTCTTTCCCGGTGGCTGCGCAATGATACGCACGCCGGCCTCCAGGATATCTTCCTCCTCCACCAGCTCCAGTGTTCCCTTTCCGCCGCCAAAAAGCTGCCGGAAGGCCTTGTCAAACTCCGTCTGAATCCGTGCAAACTGTTCCTTGAACTGTGCCCGCATCCCTGCGTCCAGCTCATCGATAATCCTGCGCAGTGCCGCCTCCGCCTTAATCAGATCCTCATGCTGGGCGGAAAGAAACGAATGCCGCTCGGAGAGCTCCCGATAATCCTCAATGGCATTTACATTGACATTTCCCAACCCCCTGATCTCGTTTTTCAGGGTGCCCACCGCCTTCTTCATCTGAGCAGGGCTGCCAAGATCCTCCCGCTGCAGTTCCAGCGCGCTGTTATACGTCAGCTCGTACTCGTCCCACATATAGGAAATCCGGCTGTCCCTGGCCTCCTCCAGCTTCTCAATCTGGCTGTTTAAGCGGAAGCACTCCTTATCCAGAAGGCTGCTGCGCTCGGAAAGTTCCTCCCGCTTCTGGAAGAAGGATTTCTGTATCTTATTTTTTTCTTCCCGGCGGACATTCAGGCCCTCCACCGCGATCCGGTTCTCCTCTCCCTTAAGGTCCGCCGCCTGGATGGTCTCCTGGATGCAGCGAATGTTCTCCGTCTTTTCCCTGATCTGGGCAGCAGCGTCACCAATCCTGTCGCTGATATTCCCGGCCTCCTCCTGCAGAGACTGAATCTCCTGCCGGATACGCTCCTGGTTCTGATACAGGAATGCCTCCTCCTGCTCCAGGGAAGCCAGCTTTACATGCACTTGCTCCGAAACAGAAGCCGCCTGACGCTCCTGCTCCCGGATACGCTCCAATTCCTGTTGGCTGCTCTCAATCTGATGCTCCAGCTCTTTCTCCCGGTCCAGAGACCGGGCCAGTTCCTCCTGAATCCTGCCGCTGTCTGTCTCAATGTCCTGCAGCTGCCGCAGGATTCCCTCATTTTCCTTCCGTATTTTGCCGTAGCCGCTGATCGTCTCCTCCTTCCGTCCCTCCATCTCGTTTAATCTCATCCGGGCCGTATTCTGCTCCAGATACTGCTCCTGAAGCTGGTCCTTTAATTTCACCAGTGTATCCCGCAGCCCGTTTCGCTTCAAGCGGCACTGGTCGATGGACTCTTTCAAGGCTGCCAGGCTGTCCCTTTTTTTCTTCACCTGGGCAGTCAGCTCTTCGATCTCCCGGCGGCGTCCCAAAAGGTTGCTGCTGTTTTTGAATGCACCGCCGGTCATGGAACCGCCGGGACTTAAGGATTCCCCATCCAGCGTGACAATGCGCAGAGAATAACGGTACTTTCTGGCCAGCGCCACCGCATCGTCAATCTGCTCCGTCACCACCGTGCGCCCCAGCAGGTATTCCACCAGACGACTGTATTTTCCCTCTGTCTTTACCAGCCTGCTGGCCAAACCCACCACGCCCTTTTCTTTCAAAGCGTTTTCCTGGTTAAAGCTGGTTTTATTGCTGTTCATGGCTGTCAGGGGGAGGAAGGTTGCACGGCCGAATTTATTCCGTTTCAGATACTCAATCATCCGCTTCGCGGTGGCCTCATCCTCCGTGACAATATTCTGGATGGAACCGCCCAAGGCGGTCTCCACCGCTATCTCATACTTTTTCTCCGTCTTAATCAGGTCTGCCACCACACCGTAAATGCCCGGCTCCCGGTCTTTCTGCTCCATAACCCGGCGAATACTGTTGCCGTAGCCGTCATAGCGCTCCGCAATGTTGCGCAATGATTCCAGACGGGACGCCTCCCGGTGATAATCCACCTGCAGCGCCTCCACCTGCTGATTCTCCTTCGTCAAACGGCTCTGCACCTGCTCCAGCTCCAAACTGGCCTGATTGCTCTTTTCATTCAGGGCCTCAATCTTCGCCGTAACATCCCCGTAATCCTCCCGCAGGCCCGCCAGCATCTGTTCCTGCTCGCTCTCCTCACTCTTCAGACGCAGTACCTGCTGGCTTAGCTGAGCCTTGCGGATATTAATCTGCTCTGTCATGGTGGCATTGCGCTGCTGGGTAGCCTTGATGGAAGCTCTTGCGTTCAACAGGCCGATGATCTCGTTTTTATCCCGGTCAACGGCGGCCTCACAGTCCTGAATCAGTCCCTGCAGGCGAAGGTATTCGCTCTCCGCACCGCCGTTTTCCTGACGCACTGCCTCCATCTGCCGTCCAAGCTCCTGCTGCTTTTCCTGCGTCTGGGAGAGCTCCTCCTCCTTCAGGGCAATATCCTGGGCAATGGCCGCCTTCCGGCTTTGCAGATGCTCGTCGCTTAACTTTACCGTGTTGATCTGCTCCTTCAGCAGAGCGATCTGGTTTTCCAGCCTCTGTTTATTGAGACGATCCTGAGTAATCTGTTCCTGCTTTTCCTTCAATTCCAGGTCAATGGACTCCAGCTGTGCCTCCAGCACATCATATTCCTGCCTGGTCTTTTCATATTCCTGCCGGACACCCTCCAGTTCCCCGCTGGCCGCCTGGAATTTCTCCTGGGTCTGGGCCAGCGTCTCCTTCATGCTCTGAAATTCCACCAGAAACATGTTTACCTCATAGGCCTTAAGCTCCTCTTTCTTTTTCAGGTAAACCCGGGCCGTCTCCGCCTGACGCTCCAGAGGCCCAAGCTGGCGGGTCAGCTCCGATAAAATGTCATTGACCCGGACCAGATTCTGCTGCTCGTCCTCCAGCTTCTTCTGTGTCGTCTGCTTTCTGCGCTTAAACTTCACGATACCGGCGGCCTCGTCGAACAGCTCCCTGCGCTCCTCCGGCTTACCGTTCAGAATCTTCTCAATCTGGCCCTGCCCGATGATGGAATAGCCCTCCTTGCCGATACCCGTATCGTAGAACAGCTCGTTCACATCCTTCAGGCGGCACTGCACACCATTTAACAGGTATTCGCTCTCCCCGGAGCGGTACAGCCGCCTGGCCACCGTCACCTCATCGTAGGATATGGGCAGACTGTGATCGGAGTTGTCCAGTGTGATGGCCACATAAGCGTAGCCCATGGGCTTACGGTTCTCTGTCCCGGCAAAAATAATGTCCTGCATACTGCCGCCGCGAAGCTGCTTCACCCGCTGCTCCCCCAGTACCCAGCGCACCGCGTCTCCCACGTTGCTCTTACCGCTGCCGTTGGGCCCCACGATCCCGGTGATCCCATTGTGAAACTGGAACACAATTTTATTCGCAAAGGATTTAAAGCCGTGAACTTCAATACTCTTTAAATACATCCATTCTTCCCTTTCAGTTTAATAATGGCCCGGTAAGCGGCCTCCTGCTCCGCGGCCTTCTTGGTGCTGCCCGCACCCCGTCCTTCCGGTACGCCGCCGATTTGCACCTCCACGATAAATTTTTTCGCATGGTCCGGGCCTTCCTCGCCCTCCAGGTGATAGACGATTTCCTCTTCCTTGTGATCCCTCTGCACCATCTCCTGCAGGATCGTCTTGCTATCATAAAAGAGTTTTTTATGCTCGATATCCGTCAGGACATACTTCCTTACAAACTCTTTTGCACTAGCAAAACCACCATCCAGATAGATAGCTCCGATCAGAGCCTCCATGGCATCCGAAACAATGGAATTTCTTCCCCGTCCGCCGGTCATCTCCTCGCCCTTTCCCAAAAGCAGGTACTCCGGCAGATCAATTTCCCTGGCACACAGCGCCAGCGTAGGTTCGCACACGATGCTGGCCCGCAGCTTCGTCATATCCCCCTCCGGCATCTGGGGATATTCCAGAAACAAAAACTCGCTGCTGGTCACCTCCAGCACCGCGTCCCCCAGAAATTCCAGACGCTCGTTGTCCCTCAAATGCTCCTGCCGGTGTTCATTGGCATAAGAGCTGTGACTCATGGCCTGGCACAGCAGAGCCTCGTTCCGGAACCGGTATCCGATTCTTCTCTGCAGTGTCTCCATTTTTTTTTCTCCCATGGCTCTTTGTTACTCCTCCCTTCGCGCCCTGCGCTATCTGTAAACAAAACAAGCTCCATCATCCGGATACTGCCTTTCCCAGACTGAAAAGTCCTCTTCCGGATAATGGAACCGTTTAATCACCTTTGCTCAATCCTGTCCGCCTCAGCCAATCGCGTTCTTGATCTGCTCGGCAGCGTCTCCTACGGAAACAATCTTTTCTGCTTCCTCCGAAGGAATCTCGATGTCAAATTCCTCTTCAATACCCATGATAATTTGAAATACATCCAAAGAATCCGCTCCAAGATCATCTACAAATGTGGTATCCGGTGTAATTTCATCCACATCTACGTTTAAGACCTCCGAAATAATTTGCTGTAATTTTTCAAATTCCATACTAAAGTCCTCTCCTTATTTTTCATTTTGAACAACTGCGCTTTCTGCCGCGATTTGTTCTTTTATCTTCTCATTAATTCGCTGTTCCTTAAACTGGACACATTGAATAATGGAATTTTTGACCTCCACCGCCCTGGCACTGCCATGGGTCTTAACTACCAGTCCCTTTAAGCCCAACAGCGGCGCACCGCCGTACTGAGTGGCATCGAAGGATTTCAGCGTCCTTTTCAATGCCGGCTTCACCAGAAGAGCACCGATCCTGCTCTTTAAGCTGGTCATCATACCTGCCTTAATCTCGCTGATTAATGTGGCAGCCACCCCTTCATACATCTTCAGGACAATATTTCCCGCGAAGGCTTCACAGACCACCACATCACAGGCTCCTGCCGGTATCTCCCGGGCCTCCACGCTGCCGGTAAAATTAAGATCCCTGCACTCCTTTAACAGGGGAAAGGTCTCCTTCACCAGTGCATTTCCCTTCTCCTCCTCGGCGCCAATGTTCAAAATACCTACCCGGGGATTCTTCACACCCACCACTCGCTCCATATAGATGGAACCCATCCGGGCAAACTGCACCAGGTGGGAAGAACGGGCATCCACATTAGCTCCGCAGTCCAACAGCAGGGCAACACCTGTTTTCGTAGGGATCAGTGAAGCCAGCGGCGGCCGCTCGATTCCTTTCATACGGCCCACCAAAACCTGACCGCCCACCAGCACGGCACCGGTACTGCCGGCTGACACAAAAGCATCTGCTTCCTCATGTCTCACCATATTCATCCCTACCACGATGGAGGAATCCTTCTTGCCGCGGATCGCCGCCACCGGGGGTTCCGCTGTCTCAATCACCTGAGATGCGTGCCGGATCTCGATCTGCCCTTTCGGATAAGAATACTGCTTCAATTCGTTCTCAATCACATCCTGGACGCCCACCAGGAGCACCTGAATGTCCTCTCTCATCTTTACCGCATCCACCGCTCCCTTTATAATCTCGGAAGGGGCGTTGTCTCCGCCCATGGCATCCACGGCTACACGAATTTTCCTGCTCATTTTCCTGTCTCCTCCATATCTATTAATTACTATACTAAACATCATTGTAAAAAGCAACAAAAAATTACCAGTTGAAATAAAATCAAAATTTGTGTAAAAAAACAGTAAATTCGACAAAAAAGAAGCTGCCGCTTTCCGCGGCAGCCATAATCATCCGGCCGGATTACTCACCCATTGCAATGATCTCTTTTTTGTTGTAGCTTCCACAAGCCTTGCAAACTCTGTGGGGCATCATCAGAGCGCCACATTTGCTGCACTTTACCAGCGTCGGAGCAGCCATTTTCCAGTTTGCTCTTCTGCTGTCTCTTCTTGCCTTGGAATGTTTATTCTTCGGACAGATTGACATGGTTTACACCTCCTTAAAATTGCTAAAGATATCACGGATCTTCGCCATCCTTGGATCAAAATCTGTACTGTCACAGCTGCAAGTCTTACGATTTAAATTCTGCCCGCATACCTTGCACAGCCCTTTACATTCCTCCTTACAGAGTACCCGGGACGGCCAATTCAGCAGCACTTCACCATAGACAAGCTTATCCACATCCAGGTTATATCCATTCAGAAAATCACTTTCATCCAATGCGCTCAGACGTTCTTCCTCCGTCAGCTTCATATCCGCTTCCTTGTCAAAATCCACCGAAAGGGTTGTCCGAACATCCTCCAAGCAGCGTGCACAGGGGATCATCACTTCCAGCGTAATCGCTCCCTCCAGCCGCAGAACCTTCTTTCCCTTGTTCGTTATCGTGAGAGATAACGGGGACGAATGGAGAATGGGATAGCTCCCAAACGGAAACTGCAGCTGTGTCAGTCCAATCTCCTCCTGCCGCTGAATCACCTTCCCTTCCTTCAATATCACTTCAGTCAGGTTCATCAATGCACACTCCTCCTAACACACTTTGTATATTATACGCATAAGCGGATGGTTTGTCAAGATAGTTTCTTGACATATTTCTGTCATTTTTATATGCACAAATGCAACGTTATTTTACCAGCGCCACTGTCTCACGGCAGATAGCCAGCTCCTCGTTGGTGGGGATCACCGCTACTTTTACTTTGGAGTCCGCGGTGGACAGAACGAAGTTTTCCCCGCGCTTCTTGTTCTGCTCCTCGTCCATCTTGATTCCCAGGTATCCCAGATATCCCAGCACCTGAGCACGAACCAGGCTGGCGTTCTCACCAATACCGCCCGTGAAAGCGATTGCATCCACACCATTCATAGCGGCCACGTAGGAGCCCACATACTTGGCTACCCGGTAGGAGAAAGCATCCAGAGCCAGTCCCGCCGCCTCGTTTCCATTGTTCTTCGCTTCTTCCAGATCACGGAAATCGCTGGAGAGGCCATTGGACAGCGCATATACGCCGGATTCCTTATTCAGGATACGAAGCATCTCAGATACATCAATATTTTCTTTTTTGCAGACAAACTCCAGCACCGCCGGATCCAGATCACCGGAACGGGTACCCATCAGCAGTCCTTCCAACGGGGTTAAGCCCATGGAGGTATCCACACACTTGCTGTCCTTCACTGCACTGATGGAGGAGCCATTGCCCAGATGGCAGACGATCACCTTGGAATTTTCCGGATCCAATCCCAGGTATTTGATGGTCTCCTTGGATACAAAGCTGTGGGAGGTTCCGTGGAAACCGTATTTACGCACCGCGTACTCCTCATAGAATTTCGTAGGAATCGCGTAACGGTAAGCCTTGGCCGGCATGGTCTGATGGAAAGCGGTATCGAATACAGCTACATTAGGCTTTCCGGGCATCAGCTCCATACAGGCACGGATCCCCATCAGGTTCGCCGGATTATGCAGCGGTCCAAGATCGCAGCACTCGTCGATCACATCAATCACTTCCTGATCAATCACCCTGGACTCCGTAATCTTGGAGCCGCCGTGCAGCACGCGGTGACCAATGGCTTCCACCTCATCCAGGCTCTTCAATACACCGGTAGCCGGATTTACCAGAGCGTCCAAAACCATGCGGATCGCTTCCGTGTGGGTGGGCATTGCGGCTTCCGTTACTTCCTTCTCGCCGCCGGCCGGCTGGTAAACCAGGCGTCCGTCGATGCCGATACGCTCGCAAAGGCCCTTCGCTGCCACTGCCTCTGTATCGGAATTAATGAGCTGGAATTTCAGGGAAGAGCTTCCGCAGTTAATCACTAATACATTCATCTTTTCTATCCTCCGGGTTTTTCTATTTTTATGATTCTTTTATTTGTTCTGGCACTGTACTGCGGTGATCGCTACCACACCCACGATATCGTCCGCAGAGCAGCCGCGGGACAGATCATTCACAGGAGCCGCAATACCCTGGGTAACCGGGCCGTAAGCTTCTGCCTTTGCCAGTCTCTGAACCAGCTTGTAGCCGATATTTCCGGCATCCAGATCCGGGAAAATCAGAACATTCGCCTGTCCTGCCACCGGGCTGTTGGGAGCTTTGGATTTTCCTACGCTGGGAACGATGGCCGCGTCAAGCTGCATCTCGCCGTCCATCAGGATATCCGGGTTCTCTTCCTTGGCAATCTTCACAGCCGCCGTCACCTTATCGATATCCGCATGCTTGGCGCTGCCCATGGTGGAATGGGAAAGGAACGCTACCTTCGGCTCCGCGCCCACCAGCGTTTTGAAGGACTCCGCGGAGGAAGCCGCGATAGCCGCCAGCTCTTCGGAGGTGGGATTCTGATTCAGGCCGCAGTCTGCAAACACAAAGGTGCCGTTCTCGCCAAATTCGCAGTTCGGAACCTCCATCAGGAAGAACGCGGATACCAGCTTGGTACCCGGTTTGGTTTTCAGAATCTGCAGACAGGGTCTTAATGTGTCCGCGGTGGAGTGGCAGGCGCCGGATACCATACCGTCAGCATCCCCCATCTTCACCATCATAACGCCGTAATACAGGTACTGATTCAACAGGATCTCTTTCGCCTGCTCCGGAGTCATTCCCTTCTTCTGTCTCAATTCCACCAGTTTGTCAATGTATGCGGAGGTTTTTTCGGAGGTAGCGGGATCTACCACCTTCAAACCAGTCAGATCCAGGCCCTCTCCGCCCTTCTTCACCGCTTCTTCCGAACCAACAATAATGATGTCAGCCAGACCCTCTTTCAAAATTTTGGCGGCTGCCTCATAGGTTCTTCTGTCCTCACTCTCCGGCAGAACAATCGTTTTTTTATCAGCCTTTGCTTTTTCTTTGATAATGTCAATAAATCCCATGATTAATGACTCCTTTCGTGATAATTGAACGTTAGTCAACCGGTAAATGCTTGCCGGTTGGCATTATTTTCATTATAAACCATTTTCATTTTGCATACAAGATGTAAATTGCCATGAACCCGGAAAAATACATGGCAGTGGACATGGTTTCTCGTGTTTGGTTAATTATCAGGACGCAGGAAGAGGCGGGCGCGCAGGGCC
>CAMNQN010000050.1 GCA_946549155.1 uncultured Lachnospiraceae bacterium
CGGAGCGGTTCGCCGGGAAATCCTGATGATTTCCCAGCTCAGCGCTCCTGAGCTGTCAGCCTTGTGGGCTGCCAGCTCTCCCGAAATTTTAGCCCGCCTCTTCCTGCTGTTCCTGGCAAGCTTTACAAAATCATGCTGAATGCGGCATACTAAGCGACAAACATATAGCCTGCTTATATACAAAATTTGTATTGAAGTGAAGCCGGGAGGTGAAAGACGTTTTGTTACCCTGCCGGGCGACTTCTTTTTAAGAGGCCGCCCTATTTTTATGCCCATTTTTAGGTGTTCTAAAATTATGTATCTCATCTTGCATCATCGGATAAAATATTGGGGAAAAATAATATGACAGGAGGAAGAAATATGAATGTGATCAGAGAAACCGATATACAGGCATTTGAAACCCACCTTTACCTCAATGAGAAATCCAGGGCAACAACGGTGAAATATATCCGGACGGTTCGCAGGTTTACAGAGTTTTTAGGGGACGGGGAACTGACAAAGCTCCGTCTGCTGGAATACCGGGAACTGCTCCTGGGACAGATGAAAGCGCAGACCATCAATGGCACCCTATCTGCCATTCATGCCTTTCTGGATTTCCTGGGCCGGCAGGAATGCAAGGTGAAGCTTTTGAAGGTGCAGAGACAGGCGTTTGTAGATGAGAGCAGGGAACTGTCCAACTGTCCGAGGCAGAATATAAGCGCCTTCTTCTGGCCGCCCAGGGCAAAGGGAAGGAGCGTCTCTATCTTCTGATGATGACCATCTGCGGCACCGGCATGCGGGTGGCGAGCTGCCTTACATTACAGTAGAAGCCGTCCAGGCAGGACGGGCAGAAATCCGTATGAAAGGGAAAAACCGGACGATCATCCTGCAAAAGGAGCTCTGAGGAAAGCTGTTAAAGTATGCCAGGGAGAAAAACATCGGAAGCGGGCACATCTTCCGGACAAAAAGCGGAAAGCCCCTGGACCGCTCCAACATCTGTCACGATATGAAAAAGCTGTGTGCGAAAGCGAAGGTAGATACCAGCAAAGTCTTTCCCCATAATCTGCGGCACCTGTTTGCCCGTACCTTTTACGCCATCGAGAAAAATCTGGCCCATCTGGCTGACGTCCTCGGTCACAGCCGGGTCGAAACTACACGGATTTATGTGGCGATAAGTGCCACTGCCCACCAGCGGATCTTAAATCGGATGCGGCTTATCCAATAGACTTGTAAAATGAAAAAGACCACAGAATAACCCTTCTGTGGTATGTCTAAATCCATCTGCACTGCACGACACAATACAAGTACATATACTATAACGCAAAGCACCTCATTTTTCAAGTAGTCGAAATGAAAAAGCCTCATGAATACAGCGAAATTATTATATTTTTGCATGACATGAAATCCTGAAACCCTATTTTGTGTTGCAGGCTTTTTCACTATGCCGAAAGAAGGCGGCCTGCCGGTCAGGCAGGCTGTCTTCTTTCATTTTTGGCACTCTCTTTTCTTCGCTTTACCACAGAAGGGTTATTCCTTGGTGTGGTTTTGCATGAAGCACGCTTCGCGGCAACAGCAAAGGATATGGAAACAAATTGAATTTCAGAAGATTCTTACGGCACGGAGCGTCAACATAGCTGGGTGAAGCATCCGGCTTTTGTGCTGTCTGAAACGATCAAAAGAGAGAGGATTTTATATGGAAAGTACGGAAAACAACACACTGCAGCATACAGCAAAAAAAACGCGCTGCACCCTTGGCGGGTGGATTGTCCATATCACCGGGATCATTCTTTGCATTCTGTTCCTGCCCGGCTTTATTGTCACGGCCACCCTTCTGATCAGCTCATTTCTATACCCTGATATTCCCCCCAGCTTTATGGGCTACACGCCGTTGGTGGTGGAATCGGACAGTATGGTTCCGTTTTTTGAGGGAAACGACCTGGTGCTGATCCGCAACGGCAAAGAGGGAGAGGCCTATGAAAGAGGGGATGTCATCTGTTTTCGCAGCGGGGACGTATATGTGACCCACCGGATTGTCAGGATAGATACCGACAAGAACGGTGACACCGTCTATACCACCCGGGGCGACGCGAACAACACCCCGGATGTACAGCCTGTGCGCCCGGAGCAGATCCTCGGCTCCTATGCTGCCCACTTGGAAGGCTTAGGCGGTTTTGTGCTGTTTATGCAGACCCCGGTGGGTATGATCCGGTGTGTGCTGCTGCCCATTTTCGTTCTTTACTGCCTGTTCCAGGTTCCGCCGAAAATTGCTGACCGCCTTGCGAAGCGAAGGCAGAGGGCGGAAAACCTGCCCATTCATTAAGGTAGTACCGCTTCACCGGCCACACGGCGGAGTGCTACATATACTTCAGAACCGCAGAGGCGGCTGCCACAGGCCCCTGAGCACGGTCACATAAAACAAGGAGGTAATTCCATTATGGAAAAAGCAAAACGTTCACCCTTTATGCGGATTGCCGGCGTTATGCTCGGTGCTAGCTTGCTGATGATCTGCGTAATCAGCGGCACTCTGGCAAAATACACATCCACTAAGATCAGTACAGATTCGGCCACCGTTGCAAAATGGTCGGTGAAGGTTAACAATACCGATATTGCAACGGCTGATACCGTTGACTTTAATCTGTTCGACACCGTTTACGAGTGGGACACCAGCACCACTGAAGAGCAGGTTTCGATTGGTAAAATTGCTCCCGGTACCGGCGGCAGCTTTGAGATGAAAATCGTCAATGAGTCTGATGTCGATGCTAAGTATTCCATTGTACTGACCGAGACCAATACAAGCGGTGTGCCGATTCAGTACAGCACGGATAAGACGACTTGGGCTGACAATCTGGATCCGATCAATGCGGCAAAGACCGATGTGGAGATCGCAAAAGAAATTGGCACTGAGACTGTGACAGTTTACTGGCGCTGGATGTTTAACGGCACTGATGCTGGTGCTCATAACGGACAGACTGACTTGGCAGACACTTCTTTGGGCACTGCTGACCAGGCTCCCACTGTACAAATCGAAGCCAGCTTCACCGCAACACAGGTGGACTAATCTGAGAAAAGAAGGGCAGGCCCCATATGTGGCTATGGGGCCGCACCTGTTGGCTGGACACAACCGTGTTCAGCTTTTATCCGAGCAGATTGTCTGACACGGGCAGTCTGTTCGGACAAAGGCTGAAGCCAGGCAAGGAGGACTTTGTATATGAGCAAAACAAAATACAAGCGCCGCATGGCGGCGTTTTATCCGGCAGGGGTGTTCGCCGTGCTGGCGGTTTTAAGCTTGTTTCTGGCAGCGCCCGGAATCCCCCGGACCAAGGCCGACCCAGGCACGGGAGACGAGGCGCTGATTGTGCTGGAAAACAGCACGGGCAGCCGCTGGAGCCAGCTTACCCGGCTCAATGTGTTTGCAAACCAAAAATACAATGGGCAGCCCATTCTCGTTCCATCCAGCAGCGGCGAGTATGCGTTTACAATTCAGAACACCGCCCGGTTCGCGCTGCGGTACACGCTGAGAATCACCGACGAGAACGAGGCGGGCGTTCCTATGGAATACCGGCTTAAGCAGGGCGGGAAATCCTCTTCCCTGTTGAAAGCTTCCACTGTATACGGGCAGTTAATAGCCTGAAGCACAACTTCGATCAGGCCGCCCAGCACACGGCCGTCATTGACATCAGCGGGAACGCCCAGTCACTCGCGTACGCCTTTGATAGCTGCAAATTCGGAGAAGGTCATCTTGCCTGTGGCCTCAAACATACATTTTGTCAAATGCTTACGTTTTTCCTCATCAGGCTCCGCAACGATAATAGAAGGAACAATCATGTTTGTGCCAAACAGGTTAGGCGCGCCCTGCTCCCACATTTCCTTGACAGTAAACTCTTTGTTAAGGCCATTGCGGGACTTATAGCCGCACTCACTGCGGAAGCACTGTACTTCCTTGAAGCATTCCTCTTCAGGAGTAGGCTGTATCTGATCTGCGGTAGCAATCGGTCCCATTACATCATATATTTTTTCCTTGGGCGGCATAGGATACTTTTCGCGGTTTTCCCCCACAAGACGGCAGTGAAGATCACCGCAGCCCCGGGCTTCCACCATATGAAGGTCCATGGGAATGCCATCCTCGCCATTTAACACATTTCCAAGCTGACCGAATGCGTAAGTGGTGATGCGGCAATATTCGGAACCAATGATGTCAGCAGGACATGTATCCAGCTCTTTTTCGAAACGATAATGATTATAGTCAACCACACGCCCGGCTAAAAGAATCGTCTCATCGTCATGGTCGCTCTGGATCATCTCCATTTGATAACCGTTAATGAAAGGAAACGCACCGGTGAGATTGGCGGAGTTTTGCTTCATGGCTTCCCCTGCGGGTGTCCCTTTTAAAGATGCCATCGTCATGTTTCTGCACATGGCAGTCATACGCTGATCGTAATCGGGAATCAAAACGCGCAGAATCTGCATGAACACAGCCCCCATGGAAGCATTATGACGCAGAGCATAGTGATATGCGTCGTGGAAGGAGATTAATCGATCCCAGGGTGTTTTGACAGCAGGGATACTCGCAAGGCAATCCTTGCCAAGATCGTTGGGAAAACGATCATCAATTTTCTTGGACATAGTGAATCCTCCTTAATAGTACTCTTTTGTTTTTTGTTATATTTGTTATGATTGCCAGTCAAAAGAGCTTTCCCGAATCATCTGTTAGCAAAAGCGTTGGATTGAGCTTGTTAAAATGCTAAAATGTTTGCCAAAAGCTAATTAAATTGTAAATTATCAGTTATTTTTCGTCAATTAACAATAATGCAGGAAAAAAAGCCTAAAAAAACCAAAACTGTGCAGGATTTACATTTTTGTCAAATATATTCTATACTTTTTATTACAAAAGCTTTCCCGGCTTGTTTCTGGCAAAACACAACTACAGGAAAGGAACGATGTACCTATGTATAAAAATGATATACAAAAGCGGAGCCAGCACGAAGCTGTCCGCAGCAATGGCGGCTGGTATTATTTCACCCATCAGCTGTTGGAAGTGACCGGAAAAGACGCCGGCGCTTTTCTGGACTATGTCTGTCTCAATTCTCTTGCCAGAACCGGCATAGGCCGCGCGAAATACACCACTCTCCTCAATGAGAGCGGAATAATTATCGATGATGTCATTGTTTTTCATATTGGAGAAAACCACTACTGGGTATCCACGCTTTACGTCAAGGATCTGATGGCCTGGTTTGAGAGCAATAGGAAGGACTACGAGGTAGACTGGAAAGATATCACTCCCGTTACCGATATGTATGCCGTCCAAGGGCCCAACTCCCGCGCCCTGCTCAACGCCATTCTGGAGGAAGGGGTGGACGACCAGAAATATTTTTCCATCAGGGATAACAGGATAGGTGCCATCCCCGTAAAGATTTCCCGAAGCGGTTTCACGGGTGAGCTGGGTTATGAAATCTATGTAGCCTCAGAAAATAAAAAGGCCATCAAAGAAAAACTGGCAGAAGCCGGCAAACCCTTAAACGCAGCGCAGATTACGGAGCTGGAAGTCATGACGCTGACTCTGGCCAGTGAAAAAGGCTATAACCTGATGAGCGATATTAAAGGTCTCAGCCCTCTGGAGGTAGAGCCTGATGTCTCCATCAGTTTTGACAAAGAATTCATCGGAAAGGAAGCGCTGCGCGAAGCAGTCAAAGAAGGCCCCAGGCGCCAGCTGCTGGGCTTTACCGTTGAGGGCGACGGGATACATATCCGATCCAGAAACTGGAACGGCTGCGGCGATGCTGTTATGATAAACGGCGAGATTATAGGCGAAGTCACGAAATTCACCTATGGCTACACGGTTGACACCTGCCTTGGATTTGCTCTTGTGGATGCAGCCAAAGCCCATGTAGGCGACAAGGTTACTATCAAGCAGTATGAAGCTGTTCTCACCGAGAGGATCTGGTATGACAAAGAAAACCTGAGACCGCTTTGTAAAGCATAACAGCGTGGAAAGGGGGGCTGTTTTATGAAAAAAAGGAGAGTCTTTGGCTGGGTTTTATGCCTTATCTGATCTCCGCAACTATAATTATGATGGCTGTCATGGTAGCCTCTCCCACATTGCCGCTCATCATGGCAGACTATGGCCTTAGTGCAGCGGAGCTTCCCTGGCAAAACACTCTGTATACTCTGGGAGCCGCTGTGCTGGCACCGGTATTGAGCTGGTTCGGCGATGTCCGCGGCATGAAAAAGAGTATGCTTCTTGGACTCACTGTTTTTGCTTTGGGTCTTGGCGTCTGCGGCCTGGCTCCAAATTATGTCTTTTTCTGTGCAGGAAGCTTTATGCGCGGTTTCGCTACTGCTGCTGTGATTCCTGCTACTATGTACTATATCGCCACTCATTTTCCTAAGGAAAAAAGCGTTGGCGCCTATGCCATGATCACCGTAGCTATGAGCCTTGGCTGTGCGGTAGGGCCGGCCCTTGCAGGGATCCTGGTGGATGCCCTGTCCTGGCGTAAGGTGTTCCTGCTCTGTGCGGCCGTTGTTGTACTCTGTCTGCTTATGGTCGCTGTAGGTGTCCAGAAAATCTCGCCTGTTGCACCCGACAAGAAGCTCGACGGCGCCGGAACTGTACTGCTGTTGATTTTCTTCGCAGCTTTTCTCTCTGCCCTCACGCTGGCTTCCCAGCTTGGATGGCTCAGTCCGGTAGTATTAGGCCTGTTATTAACGGCTATGATAACATTTGTACTATTCTATTCTATCGCCATGAAAAAAGGGCTGCGGTATGCCTGATTAATATCAATCTGTTTAAAAAGCGGGGATTCGTTATGCCGTCCATGCTTTACTGCCTGCAGAACTGTTTCTCCGCATTTATCAATACAGGTACGGCCTACTTTATCTCCTCCGGGCTGGGACTGCCGGCATCGGTCTCTGCTGCGTTATGAATGGAAACAGCCCTGTGTATCTGCTCTATGTAATGGCGGTTCTTTTCGCAGCGGGCAACGCTTTTATGCCAGGCCTTGCTCAGGCAATCGCTCTGCGCAGTGTAGAATCCAGTGAGACCAGCATGGTTTCCGGCACCATTACCATGATCAATCAGGCCGGCGGCTCCATCCTAGCGTTTCTTGTATCCGGAGCAGTTTTCCAGCGGGATCTGCCCGCCCGGCCCCGTCTTTTCCTGCGTCCCGCTTACTTAGCAAAACACAAAAACTTTGTAAAGTTATGTGATGGACAGTGGGCCTGATCTGTGCTATGATAAAAAAAACAGAGAAAAATGGCGCTGGCAAAACAGGGGGAAGCTGTATTTGCCAGCCCGTTTTGCGTGGGAGGAAAGGCAGGTTACAGGCAGCATGGATGGAAGCGTAAAAAATATGACGGAGGGAAATTCCTATCGGTTGATACTGGAGTTTGCCATTCCGGTTTTTTTAAGCCAGCTTTTTCAGCAGTTTTATAATACGGCGGACACGCTGATTGTGGGAAAATTCCTGGGAACGGAGGCGCTGGCGGCGGTGAGCTCCTCGGGCACGCTGATTTTTCTGATGATCAGCTTTTTTGTGGGCACCTCCATGGGAGCGGGGGTGGTGATTTCCCGCTACTTTGGGGCGGGGGAATATGGCCGGGTGTCCAAAGCGGTACATAATACGGTGGCATTAGGCCTGGCCTGCGGTGCGTTTCTGACGGTGGCGGGGGTGATCTTTACCCCCACCTTTTTGCGGTGGATGGATACGGATCCGGATGTGCTGCCCCAGGCGGTGGAATATTTCCGATTTTATTTTCTGGGGGCGCTGGCGGTGGTGGAATACAACAACTGCAAGAGTATCATGAATGCGCTGGGGGACAGTAAGCGCCCGCTGTATTATCTGATTTTTTCTTCTATATTAAATATCGTGCTGGACCTGCTGTTCATCGGCGTGTTCCGCTGGGGCGTCTGGTCGGCGGCGGTGGCCACCACCGTTTCCCAGGCGGCCAGCATGGTCCTGTGCCTGATCCATCTGGGAAAGAAAGGAACCATCTATCAGCTTCAGCTTTCGAAGCTGCGGTTTGAGGGACGGATTTTGAAGGAGATCATCTATTACGGACTGCCCTCCGGTGTGCAGAATTCTGTTATCGCTCTGGCAAATGTGATTGTGCAGACGAACATCAATTCCTTCGGAAAGCTGGCTACGGCCGCTTATGGGACTTACGCCAAGATTGAAGGGTTTGCGTTTTTGCCCATTAACAGCTTTACGATGGCGCTGACCACCTTTACCAGTCAGAATTTGGGCGCCAGAAAGTATGACCGGGCAAAACAAGGGTCCCGGTTTGGAATTGCCACCTCTGTGATTTTGGCGGAGCTGATTGGCATAGGAATCTTTTTGGCAGCGCCCTGGCTGATGAAACTGTTTACCGAGGATCCGGAGGTAATTGCCATCGGTGTCCGGCAGGCGCGGACGGAAGCCCTGTTTTACTGTCTGCTGGCCTTCTCCCATGCGGTGGCAGCGGTGTGCCGGGGGGCAGGAAAGGCCTTTGTGCCTATGGGGGTTATGCTGGCGGTGTGGTGTGTACTGCGAATCGCCTATATCACCATTGTCATGGGCATCAGTCATGAACTGGTGTATATTTACTGGGCTTATCCGCTGACCTGGGGCATCAGTTCGGTGATTTTTTCCCTTTATTATCATTTTTCGGACTGGCTCCATGGATTTGAGCGGCAGGAGAAAAAGGCGGCATGAGACGGTGTGTATAATTTTTACCGCATCCGTTCATACTAGTATCACCCAACAAGTAAAGTGAGGAATGCGTATGGACAAGATGAAGGGACAACAGAGTATACAGCTGGACCGGGCGGTGTATATTGTGGGACGGGCATCCGTTACCGGAAAAAAGGAAGGCGAGGGCCCTCTGGGCGATAAATTTGATATTGTGTGCGAGGACCCCATGTTCGGGCAGGAAAGCTGGGAACTGGCGGAGAGTACCATGCAGAAAAAGGCGGCGCAGACTGCCCTTGAGAAAGCAGGCCTCTCCCCGTCCCAGCTTCGTTATATTTTTGCCGGGGATTTGCTGGGCCAGCTGATCGCCACATCCTTTGGCGTGGAGACGCTGGATGTGCCGCTGTTCGGGCTGTATGGGGCCTGCTCCACCTGCGGGGAATCCCTGGCCCTGGGAGCCATGGCGGTCTGCGGCGGCTACGCGGATTATGTGATGGCGCTGACCTCCAGCCATTTCGCCAGTGCGGAAAAGCAGTTTCGGTTTCCCCTGGAGTACGGAAACCAGCGTCCCCTTTGCGCCACCTGGACGGTGACGGGAAGCGGAGCCTTTATTCTCTCCGGAAAACGGGGGCGGGTGCGCATCAGTGGGATTACCACGGGAAAGATCGTGGATTACGGGATCAAGGATTCTATGAATATGGGAGCGGCCATGGCGCCGGCAGCCTGCAATGTGATTGCTCAGAATCTGCGGGATTTCCATCGGCAGCCGGAGGATTACGATAAGATTATCACCGGCGATCTGGGATATGTGGGCCAGGAGATTTTATTGGAACTGGTATCGGAACAGGGATACGATATCCGGGAAAAGCACATGGACTGCGGGATCGAGATCTATGATCAGAAAACCCAGGATACCCACGCGGGAGGCAGCGGCTGCGGCTGCAGTGCGGTAACGCTGGCGGCCTATATTCTTCCCCTTCTGGAGCAGGGAACCTGGCGACGGGTGCTTTTTGTCCCCACCGGTGCGCTTCTGTCTCCCACCAGCTTCAATGAAGGACAATCGGTTCCGGGGATAGCCCACGGGATTGTGCTGGAACATGTTCAGTAGGCGTTTAAAGGAGGAAGACAAATGGATTACATCAAAGCGTTTCTGATCGGCGGGGCGATCTGCGCCCTGGTACAGATAATACTGGAAAAGACAAAGCTGATGCCGGGCCGGACCATGGTGATTCTGGTCTGCACCGGCGCGGTTCTGGGAGCCCTGGGCTGGTATGAGCCGTTTCTGGAATTTGCGGGGGCCGGGGCCTCCGTGCCGCTGCTGGGCTTTGGCAACACCCTCTGGAAGGGAGTGAAGGAGGCAGTGGACGCGGAAGGCTTCATCGGTATCTTTATGGGCGGCTTTAAGGCCAGCGCGGTGGGCATCAGCGCCGCTCTGGTGCTCTCTTATCTGGCCAGCCTGATCTTTGATTCAAAGATGCAGTGAGAAATATTTTTCCTTAATCAGCTGGGTGGGCATTTCCTGGCCCGTCCAGATGCGGAAGGCCTCCTCACCCTGATACAGCAGCATGTACATGCCGTTGAAGGTTTTGCAGCCCCTCGCCCTGGCCTCCGCCAGCAGGCGTGTTTCCCTGGGATTATAGATCACGTCGGAAACGGTAAGCTCTGGATGAAGCAGGGAGGGGTCGGAAATGGGAGAGGCATCCGTATTGGGGGCCATGCCCACGGAGGTGGCGTTCGTCAGCAGGGTGCTGGAGGCCAGCAGAGACCGAAGGGCCTTTGTATCTGCCAGATCCGTCAGATCCGCCTGGCAGCCGGTCCCCTTATTGATGCGCTCCACTAAGCGGCCGGCCTTCTCCCAGGAGCGTCCAAGACGGCTTACCAGATGCAGCTTTTTTACTCCGTCGATGGCGGCCTGGGCGGCGATGGCGCAGGCTGCACCCCCGGCTCCCAGCAGGGTCATTTCCTTTCCG
This sequence comes from uncultured Lachnospiraceae bacterium, assembly GCA_946549155.1. Taxonomy (GTDB): domain Bacteria; phylum Bacillota; class Clostridia; order Lachnospirales; family Lachnospiraceae; genus Merdiplasma. Next base: position 10,613 of record CAMNQN010000050.1, read on the forward strand.
GCTATCTCACAGCCGGCTTCTCTCACCGATTTCATAAAGCCCGTGCCGTCGGTATTGTACCCGATGAGACGGCCATTGTCGTTTTTAACAGTATTTACAGCCCCGACCAGCTGTGCGGCCAGGGACAGGTCATCCAGATAGGGGATGACGGCCTCCTTGTTTGGCATGGTCAGGTTAAAGCCGTAAACGTTCATATCCCGAAAAGCCTTTACCACGTTCCCCAGCTTTTCTTCTCCCACATCAAAGCAGAGATAAACATAGTCCAGCCCCAGCTTTTGGAAGCTGGTGTTGTGCATCATGGGGGAAATACTGTGGGCCACGGGGGAGCCTAAAAGGCCGCCCAGGCGGGTGTGCCCGGTGATGGGTAGATTCATGGGGGGATCCTCCTTCTGTTGTGTTATTCTCTTTAGTTTATCACAATCCTTGCGCGATGAACAGAAACTATGATAAAATTTCTGATGATCAAAAAGAAGGGGCAGAAGAGGAGAAGCCATGGAAAAACGGACAGTCAAAATAAGAAACACGGAAATTGGAGGCGGAATTCCAAAGATTTGCGTTCCGCTGGCAGTGAGAAACAGGGAGGAGCTGGAGGCTGCGCTGGAGGGGCTGGCGAAAGCCCCCTGGGATCTGGTGGAATGGCGGGCAGATTTTTATGAAGAAATTGAAAAGGAAAGCCGGCGCCGGGAGGCCTTGGAGCTGATTCGGGGCGCTCTGGGGGAGCGTCCCCTGTTGTTTACGTTCCGTACGGCGGCGGAGGGCGGAAATCGTTCGATAGAAAACGGGGCATATTTTAACCTGAATCGGGAGGCGGCAAAGAGTGGCCTGGTGGATCTTGTCGATATCGAAATTTGCCGGGATGAGGAGGAGGCCGGCCGTCTGGCAGAGGAGCTGCATCGGGAAGGCGTATTTGCGCTGGGCTCCAATCATGATTTTGCAGGGACGCCGCCTCGGCAGGAGATCGTACGGCGGCTCCGCAGAATGCAGGAGCGGAACATGGATATCACGAAAATCGCGGTGATGCCCCGAAGAAGGCTGGATGTGCTGGAGCTGCTGGTGGCTGCGGTGGAGATGGAGGAGGTGCATGGCGACCGTCCCTGCGTTACCATGTCTATGGGAGGCCTGGGTGTGATCAGCCGGGTAAGCGGAGGCTTTTCCGGCTCGGCCATCACCTTCGGTACGGTGGGACGTTCTTCTGCCCCCGGCCAGCTGCCGGCAGAGAAGCTGGAGGACATCCTGCGGATTCTGTCGGAAAGTATCGAATAAAAAAGCGGGATTCCCACGCTGTTTTGACAAAATAAGATATCCCCTGTGGTCTATAATAGGTTCAGAAAAAAGATCCCGGGCTGCTGCGGACAGGATGCGCAGGGCTTTGGGAAACTGGGCACAGAAGGCCGCAGGGGGTGTTTTTTGTATTATGAGGTTTACATTGACCAGTTGTTCCTGGAAAATCTGCTTATCATGGTATTGGTTTTAAGAACCTGGGGAAAAATACGGAAGGTCCCTCTGGCCTGGAAAAAAATATGGTGTATTTCTGTATTAGGAGCTGCCGCTGTGTGCGCAGTTATTTTTTTTCGGCCGGAAAGAGGGAAAGTGGCCCGGATAGCCGCCTGGAGCACCGTCATCCTGCTGGTGGAACTGCTGGCGGGAGGAAAACCTTCGGGGAAATCGGGGCAGGGCGGAGGCCGCCATGGACCTGCATGGCGGGAAGCCGCATGGGCGCTGCTTTGCCTGTTTGGCATTCTGGCATTTTACAGCGGCGCATTTCAAATGATATTTTCAATTTGGGAACCACCGGTGTTTCTGGCAGCGGTTCTCGCCTGTATGGGGGCGGATATTCTGATCGACAGACAGAGGAAACGTATGGTACTGGAGGAATGCCGGGCTGAAATTACTCTGGAGGATCAGGGAGACAGATGGGAGCTGACAGGATTCGTAGACACGGGCAATCATCTGACGGAGCCATTGACAGGCCGGCCGGTGAGTATCCTTGACTGGCAGGAAGCGGAAAAAATGGGACGCTTTCGCCGGATACAGCAGGAGGAGAACGGGTATCTCTATATTCCTTTTCATTCCGTCGGCACAGAAAAGGGCTGGATGATGGGAATGGTGGTGGATGCCATGATTATCAGGTACCAACAGGAAGAAATAAGGATCGGTCATCCGGTGCTGGCGGTGAGCAGGGAGCAGCTGAGCCCTGGCGGCCAGTACCAGATGATCGTAAATCCTTTGCATATATTGGGAACCGCCGGGAAGTGAAAGAGCATAGGCGTTTCAGCGCCGGGGTATTTCGCGGCGGTTCCAGAAAACGGACAGCAGGGAGGAAAAAGAATGGTGGCAAAGGTAGTAGTACCGAATCAGTTTCAATTTCATATCGTAAATCGCATGGGAGGCTTCTTTTTTTCCAGGCAGAATGAAACACATTACATCGGGGGAAGCGAGGTGCTTCCGGCTCCGCTGGATGCGGATCAGGAGGCGGGGATGCTGGCGGACCTGGGAACAGAGCGGGATGGAAAGGCCAGGGCGGCGCTGATCGAACACAATCTGAGACTTGTGGTATACATAGCAAAAAAATTTGACAATACAGGAGTGGGCGTGGAGGACCTGATTTCCATCGGGACCATCGGACTGATTAAGGCCATCAATACCTTTAATCCGCAGAAGAATATAAAGCTGGCTACCTATGCCTCCAGATGTATCGAAAATGAGATCCTCATGTATCTGCGCAGAAACAGCAAGACCAAGCTGGAGGTGTCCATTGATGAGCCCCTGAATGTGGACTGGGACGGGAATGAACTGCTGCTCTCGGATATTCTGGGGACGGATGAGGATGTGATTTATAAGGATATGGAGACGGAGGCGGAGCATAAAGTGCTGAACCGGGCCATTTCCAAGCTGTCGGACCGGGAGCGGACCATCGTACAGCTGCGTTTCGGATTAAACACCCGGGACGGGGAGGAAAAAACCCAGAAGGAGGTGGCGGATCTGCTGGGGATTTCCCAGTCCTACATTTCCAGATTGGAGAAGAAGATTATCGGTCGGCTGAGAAGGGAAATTGTGCGCTTTGAGTAGGGAGCGTTTTGAGGAAGGGTTTGCATCCTGCGGGGAGGCGTGTTAGAATGTGCCTGTAAAATACAATGCGGCAGATGCGGGAGGAATTATGGAAGGTACAGAGGAATGGCTGGATATTGTGGATGAAAACGGAGAGCCCACGGGGGAGAGGGTGGAGCGGGAAACCGCCCACCGGGAGGGAATCCGGCACCGGACAGCCCATGTGTGGCTGGCCCGGAGAAAAGAAGGGAAGGTGCAGGTACTGCTCCAAAAGCGCAGCAGGGACAAGGATTCCCATCCCGGCTGTTACGATATGTCCAGCGGCGGTCATATCCCGGCGGGCGTGGACTATCTGCCCTCCGCCCTGCGGGAACTGAAGGAGGAGCTGGGGGTGGAGGCAGCAAAGGAGGAGCTGCTGTACTGCGGGACCCGGCGGTTTTTCTGGCGGGGCTTCTTTCACGGGAAGCCTTTTTTGGACAATCAGGTGAGCAGGGTCTATCTGCTGTGGCGGGACCCGGAAGCGTTTGCGCTGCAGGAGACAGAGGTGGAGGAGGTCCTCTGGATGGATTTTGAGGAGTGTAACAGCGCGGTGCGTCAGAATGGGATTCAGCACTGCATTGCCCTGGAGGAGCTGGAGCTGCTAAAGCCGCAGTTAGGGAAACGCTGATTAAAGCTCGTACAGGATGAGGCGGAGCGTACGGAAAAATAAAAACTGCATAAAAATATATGAAAAATTTATAAAATTTCTGTGCTTTACACAAAAACGAAAAAAATGAAAATTTTGCATTGACTTTTGAAGCAAAGACGATTAAACTCTAACACATAAAAAGCAAAGGCGCTTTGAGGTGACACTCAAAGCGCCTTATGTGGTATAGCGATGTATCACATTAAATTTTGCTTTTATATAAGAGAGCGGCACAAAGATGTGTATCCCGGATCAGATTTCCGGATGCGCATCTTTTTTGTTATATAATAAAAGCTTTTCACAGCGGTGCCGGCGATTTAAAAAAAAGAGGAGGAGAAATTATGACAGAAGAAATTTTAACTGCGATCAGCGAGGCTGTGAGCTCGGAGGTGTTCGCTATCTGGTTTTTGATCGGCGCGGCGCTGGTGTTTTTTATGCAGGCTGGTTTCGCCATGGTGGAGACTGGTTTTACCAGGGCAAAGAACGCCGGAAACATTATCATGAAAAACCTGATGGATTTTTGCATCGGTACCTGCGTATTCATTATACTGGGTTATAGCCTGATGCTGGGGGAGGATATGCTGGGCGGATTTATCGGAATGCCCACTCTGGGAATCTTCACGGACTATGCCAACTTTAACTGGTCGGCCTTTGTGTTCAACCTTGTGTTCTGCGCCACGGCGGCCACCATTGTATCCGGCGCCATGGCGGAGCGGACGAAATTCCTTTCCTATTGTATTTATTCTGCCGTCATTTCCCTGGTGGTGTATCCCATCGAGGCCCACTGGATCTGGGGCGGCGGCTGGCTGGTGTCCGCTGGCTTCCATGATTTCGCAGGTTCCTGCGCCATTCATATGGTGGGCGGCATTACCGCATTCATCGGAGCGGCTATGGAGGGACCCCGTATCGGAAAGTTCACCAGAGACGAGAAGGGAAACGTGACGAAGGTGCATGCCTTCCCCGGTCATAACATTGTGATCGGCGCTCTGGGATGCTTTATCCTCTGGTTTGGGTGGTATGGCTTCAACGGTGCGGCCTGTGTAACCGGCCCGCAGCTGGCTTCCGTATTTATGGCCACCACCATCGCTCCTGCGGTGGCTACGGTAGTATGTATGATTTTCACCTGGATAAAATATGGAAAGCCGGATGTTTCCATGTGTCTGAACGCTTCCCTGGCAGGTCTGGTGGCCATCACCGCTCCCTGTGATCTGGTGGATACCGCCGGTTCCATTATAATCGGCGCGGTGGCCGGCCTTCTGGTAGTATTCGGCGTGTGGTTCTGCGACAATGTGGCCCATGTGGATGATCCGGTGGGCGCGGTGGCTGTTCATTGTATGAACGGTATCTGGGGAACCATTGCGGTGGGCCTGTTTGCCACCACGAACGCTCCGGAATCCACCATCAACGGCTTATTTTACGGAGGCGGTTTTGGACAATTAAAGATTCAGCTTATCGGCATGGCTGCCGTACTGGCCTGGGCGGCGGTTACCATGTTTATCACATTTAAACTGATCGATATGACGATCGGCCTGCGTGTTACCGAGGAGGAGGAAATCGTCGGCCTGGACGCTAAGGAGCATGGTCTGGCCTCCGCATACGCCGGCTTCAGTATTATGGATATGACGGCTGCAGCCATGGCGGTCAATGAAAATACAGATTTGGGAGAGAGTGATTACGACAACGCGCCCCAGGTTCAGCGGGACGCTTCTGTGAAGGTGACAGCGGCCCCCGTGGATTTGGACACCGGTATCCATAAGGTGGTCATTATCGCGAAGCTGTCCCGCTATGATCGCCTGAAAACGGCCCTCAATGAGCTGGGCGTTACCGGAATGACCGTTACGCAGGTGATGGGCTGCGGCATTCAGAAGGGGGTCGGCGAGAAATACCGGGGTGTTGAGATGGATGCCACCCTGCTGCCCAAGGTAAAGATCGAGGTCATTATCAGCAAGATCCCAGTGACCGACGTAATAGAGGCCGCCAAGAAGTCCCTCTATACCGGACATATCGGGGACGGAAAGATTTTCGTCTACAATGTGCAGAAGGTAGTGAAGGTGCGGACCGGCGAGGAGGATTATGCAGCGCTGCAGGACGTAGAATAAAATTGTCAGGACGCAGGAAGAGGCGGGCGCGCAGGGCCGCCTCTTCCTGCTGTTTTCTGGCTGAATTTACAA
>CAMNQN010000051.1 GCA_946549155.1 uncultured Lachnospiraceae bacterium
ATTGTACCGAAGGTACAATTTCTGTGCATCGCGTAGCGTGTTGCTGTGAACGAAGCGAACAGTAACGATGCTTTATGCATGTACCCTGTCTGACAGCGTCTCATTCTTACACGAATCATGCCTTGACTTTCCGTAAGACAGTTGTCCTCTTTACATAATCCGGTCGATTTTCATAATCACACTAATTGATTTCACCGCATTATTATTATGTATCTTCAGCCAATGACGCAGCCGGTCCTCATCCTTATCAAAGATAGCCTGTATAATCTCCCGATGCTCCTCCACCCCGGAAATATCCTTCTCGCTGGACTGTTTCTTGAAAATATAATTACTGTACATAAACGGATTGACACTGTGGTAGAAATCAACCAGCTTTTTATTCCCGGAGCATTTCAGATACAGCTCATGGAACTCATTGTCCAGCATATAGTTTTCCAGATAAAGCTCCACCTCATTGTGATCCGCATAGCGCCGGATCACCTCCAGATGCTTATTCACATTTTCCGTCAATGCACTGCGCAGCATCTTGTTCATCTGGACATTCTCGATAATTTCCCTTGTATAATAAAGATCCATCATCAGGCGGAGGCTGAAAATCTCCCGGGCATCCTCCTCATCCATGGGCTTCACCCGCATTCCCTGTCTCGGGAAATTCTCCACCACCTGTTCCGAGATCAGGCGGTTCAGTGCCAGCTTCACCGGCGTTTCGCTGGTACCGTACTTCTGAGCCAGCTCCCTGGCCTGAAGCTTCTGCCCCGGCTGCAGCTCCTGGGCCACGATATCTAATTTGATGCGCTTTGCTATGGTATCCACCAGGGTTTCTTTCGTTTCGTTTGTCTCTTTCTTCGGCATATCCTTCTCCTGACTTTCTGTTTTCCCTGATTTGCACATTAATCTGTAAATTTATGCTGCCCCAGAGAATATGGTGTGATCTGATAGACGTAATAATTGATCCAATTCGTATATAAATTATTTGCATGGGAACGCCACATGAGCCTCGGACGATTCTTCGGGTCATCGTCCCGGTAATAATTTTTCGGCAGCTGAATCTTTGCCCCCTTATCCACGTCTCTCCGATACTCAAAATCAAGAGTAACCCGGTCATACTCCGGATGCCCCATCACAAAAATCTGACGTCCGTCCCTGGTCATGGCCAGAAACACTCCCGCCTCCTCCGACTCCGCCAGGATAATCAGCTCCCGGCAAGCCGCGATATCGTCCCGGGGAATCTCCGTATGGCGGGAATGAGGAGCCAGAAACAGATCATCAAACCCCCTCACCAGCGGAATCTTCCGGTTCAGTACCTTGTGCCAGTACAGGCCGAACATTTTCTGCTCCAATGGACGTTTCTTCAAGCCAAAATGATAATACATGGCCGCCTGGGCTCCCCAGCACAGATGAATCGTAGACATAACATGGGTTTTCGTCCACTCGAAAATCTGCGTCAGTTCCTCCCAATAGTCCACCTCCTCAAATTCCATTTGCTCCACAGGCGCTCCGGTAATGATCATCCCATCGTAATCATTTTCCTTCAGTTCCTCAAAGCTCTGATAAAATTTATTCAGATGGCTGGTGGAGGTATTTTTCGCCTCATGGGAGGAGGTATTCATAAAGGTCACATTCACCTGCAGCGGCGTATTGGACAGGGAGCGCAAAAGCTGCAGTTCCGTCTCCTCTTTTAACGGCATCAAATTCAAAATCACAATCTCCAGCGGGCGAATATCCTGGCTCTCCGCCCGGCCCTCATCCATTACAAATATATTCTCACGCTCCAGCTTCTCTCTGGCGGGTAAATCTCCCTGTACTCGAATCGGCATAGCTTATCCTTCTCCCACTTTCTGAACCGAACACATCGCCGGCGCTCAAAATTTATTACTGCGCTCTGTCATAGACATACGCAAATGATTGTAGCAATTTTTTCGGATTAATGCAAGATGCTGTTCCTGTTTCATCAAGCGGTAGGATTCCGCCCGATCAATTCCAAAAATTCCTGCTCCGTTATAATGGATACCCCCATCTCCTTAGCCTTTCTATTTTTGGAGGAATTGGACGCCGCGTCATTATTGATGAGATAGTCGGTCTTCGCCGACACGGAGCCGGTGACTTTTCCGCCCAGACTCTCGATCACTGCCTTTACCTCGTTTCGGTTGGCAAAATGCTCCACGCCGCCGGTGATGACGAACACCTTGCCCTCCAGCTTCAGCCCCTCCGAAGAAACCTGGGGAACCTCAATCTCCAGTTCCTTTAACAGCTTGTCCAGCGCCTGCTGGTTTTTCTCCCGAGCGAAATACTCCGCAAAGGTTCCCGCAATCACCGGCCCGATGCCGTCGATTTCTGCCATCTCCTCCGTGGAAATTTTCCGGATTCTGTCCAGATCATAGTCGCAGGCTTTGCAGATCACCCTGGCATTGGCCACACCGATATTGGAGATTCCCAGTCCATAGATTAGCCGGGGCAGCGTAGTTTTCCGGGCTTTTTCCACACTGGCAATCAGATTTTGGTAGGACTTTTCCCCAAAGCCTTCCATCTGCACAATCTCTTCCCGCCAACGGTCCAGATGAAACATATCCGCAAAACTGTGAATAAAACCCCGGGCAATAAATTTTTCCAGCGTAGCCTCGGAAAGTCCGTCGATATTCATGGCATCCCGGCTGACAAATAAAGTGAACGCCTTGATCTTCTTTGCCTGACAGTCCGAATTGGTACAGTACAGCGTTTCCACGCCGTTGGCGTCACTGATACGGGTATCGCCGCCGCAGACCGGACAGTGAGCGGGAATCTCCAAATTTCCGCTGCGGGTCAGGTTCTCTTCGATCTGGGGGATAATCATGTTGGCCTTGTAGACTGTGATTCTATCTCCGATGCCAAGCTGCAGACTCTTTACGATGCTGACATTGTGCACGCTGGCCCGGCTGACTGTGGTACCCTCCAGCTCCACCGGTTCAAAAATCGCCACAGGATTGATCAGCCCTGTGCGGGAAGCGCTCCACTCCATCTCCAGCAGACGCGTCTCCCGCAGCTCATCCTTCCACTTAAACGCAAAGGAATTTCGGGGAAATTTCGCGGTTCGTCCCAGGGCTTCTCCATAGGCAATATCATCATAGAGAGCAACCAGGCCGTCCGAGGGAATATCGAAGGTCTGAATTTTCTCCGCAAAATACCGAATGGCCCCATCCAGTGTCTCTCCCGTCACCCTTTTGTATTCCACCACATCAAATCCCTGGGCAGCCAGCCATTTCATCTGGTTCTCCCTGGAATTTTCAAACTCCACATTCTGAGCCCGCACCAGCGCAAAAGCAAAAAACTGCACATTCCGCTGCGCCGTAATTTCGTTATCCAACTGACGAACTGAACCGCTGCAAAGGTTCCGTGGATTCTTGTACCTGGCATCCGCATCCGCGATCGTTTCATTGATTTTCGCAAAATCTGAGTAGGAAATCACCGCTTCCCCCCGGAGAATTAATTCTCCCTGATAAGGAATGGTAAGGGGAACATTCTGAAAAACTCTGGCATTGTTGGTAATCACCTCGCCCACCTCGCCGTTTCCCCGGGTCACCGCCTTCACCAGCGCACCGCCAAGATAGGTCAGCACCACCGTCAGGCCGTCCAGCTTCCATGAAAGCAAAGTGACCTGACTCCCGATAAAACTGCGCAACACCTCCACATCCTTTGTCTTGTCCAAGGATAGCATGGGGCTTTCGTGCCGTTCCTTTGGCAGTTCCTCCACCGCCTCATATCCCACCGCGATGGTGGGGCTGCCTGCCAACACCGTACCGGTCTCCTGCTCCAGAGCCTGCAATTCATCGTAGAGCCGGTCATACTCATAATTGCTCATGATTTCCCGGTCCTCCTGATAGTAAGCCTTGCCCGCCCGCCGCAGCATTGCTGCCAGCTCTTTCATCCGCTCTATTTTCTGCTGCTTCTTTTCCATCTTTCTTCTACCTGCCCATTCTTATTTTTCCTGTTTTCTTTTCTGCCGTCCGCCCCGCACAGTGCCTCGCTCTTCGCAAGATACCGCAGCTCCGTATTGTTTTCCGACTTTTTTAACGCGGTCATCAGCACCGCCGTCTCTGTCCGGGTAAGGTGCCGGTATTTGCCGCTTTGCAAATCGCCCAGCCGAATATCCATGATGCGCACCCTGACCAGCCGGGTCACATGGTATCCAAAATATTCACACATACGACGGATCTGGCGATTCAATCCCTGCGTCAGAACAATGCGGAACCGCCTTTCCCCTGCCAGCTCCACCCGGCAGGGCCTTGTCACTGTCTCCAGCTCTTCCAGCGGCACCCCTTTGGACATCTTTCGCAGAAATTCCGGCGTCACCTTTTTATCCACCGTCACCAGATACTCTTTCTCATGATAATTTCCGGCTTTCATGATTTTATTCAGAAGATCTCCCTGATTTGTCATGAGAATCAGGCCTTCGGAATCCTTATCCAGACGTCCTACAGAAAACACCCGTTTCGGATAGTTCACCAGCTCCTCCAGAGTCTGGTCTCCCCATTTCTTCTCCGTGGTACAAACTACCCCCACCGGCTTATTCACCGCCAGTAAAATCACCTGCTTCTCCCGGATCACCGGCTGGCCATCCACGCAAACCATCTGTCCTTTGCACACCCGGCCTCCCACAGCGGCGGGCTGGCCATCCACTGTCACCCGCCCGGCTTCGATCAGGCGGTCCGCCTCCCGGCGGGAACAGACACCGGCATCGCTGATCCATTTGTTCACCCGGACACCTTCCGGTTTTTCTTTATTTACTCCTGCCTGATATTTCTGCGTTCTACTGTTCCGTTCTTCCATCTTCCATTCCCCATGTGCTAAAAAGGAGGTTCTGTCTTTTCCCAGAACCTCCCAAGCTTTTACTATTCAAAACCTGCACAGCAAACCTCATCGCTTCCCTAAGTCGTACCGTTCTCCGCGCTCACCGTACCCGGACTGGCCAGATACTCCTGCATCACATAGCCCTCAATCACACCGGCCGAAGAATGATAACTGATCTTACACCAGCCGCCGTCCGCTGTCTCCAGCACTGTAACGGTCGTGCCGCTGACTACCATACCCATCACCGCAGAACTGGTATTCGGCTCCTGCCGGATCTTAATCGCATCCGCCGTCACCACCATCTCACCATTTGCCGGTGTGGAACCGCCATCGCTGCCACTGCTGCTATCCTGACTGCCGCCGCTGGCTGTATCCATGAACTCTTTCAGCGCCGGATCAGACTCCTTGGCCCTCTCACACTGCGCATCCACATCCGCCACCAGCGCCTGCACATCCGCATCAGACCGTACGGACTCAATATAGTCCGCCACCTCCTGGCTGGAGTTCCGATCAGACACCACCAGATTTCCGCTGGAATCTGTGGTCAGATACAGCATGCTCAAGCTGGGAACCAGGGTATCGATATTCACTACCTTACCCTCGAAATACACAAATACAACATAGGAATTATCCGCCAGTCCCTCCTTGGAATAGGTGGAAATGTTATTATAGCTTTCAATCACGCCGTCGTTTCGCAGAACGTTATTCTCTGTCTCATCATCCCACGGGCTGACGATATTCTCCAGTGTAACAGTATCCTTCGTAGCCACCGCCGTATAATACTTCTTCACCAGTGTCAAAATCGCCGTATCATTTAATGACAAGCTGGAAGCACCCGACGCAGTGTTCTGCGTACCGCCTGAAGCATTGGTCCCATTCTGCGTGCCGACCGCCGTATCATCCCCTGCCGCGGGCATCTCGGTCGCGATGCTCTCCGTCGGCAATTCGCTGTCCGCGGACACCTGGTTCTCTTTCTTGGAATCACTGCTGGAAGAACCCATCACGAGCCGTACTACACAGAAACCGATTACTACGATTAAAATAACCGCTAATCCCAGAAGAATATATCTCAGATTATCAGAAAGCCATTCTCTAAAGTCGTCTAACATCGTAATACCCTCCAACAACCTTGATCTTGCCGTCTTTCTGTTTAAACGCATCTGGAGGGATTCGAACCCCCGACACGCGGTACCGGAAACCGCTGCTCTATCCCCTGAGCTACAGATGCACACAGCCTTTCGATTTTACAACTCCAAAAGCTGTTAGTTATCATAGCACAATTTATACTCCTTGTCAAATCTTTCGTTCACATATTCACAATTTTTTCACTTTTTTATTTCACGCTGTAAGCCACCACACCGATAAAGAGCAGTACCGTCACCACCGTATGCACGGAAAGAGAAGTGGATACATACTCTCCATCCTCTCTCACATCGGCAAAAATGGGGATGATGAAGGGCGCCGGCAGGGCGTAAAGAAGCATCAGGGCAATCTCCAGATTTTTATCAAAGGGGAAAATGCTGAAAAGAATCAGATTGCTTCCGATCAAAAGCAGCGTCATAATCGCCAGCCGCAGCAGAATCGTCTTAGCCACCGGTGGCATCAGCTCCATTTTCAGGTTCAGCTCATACCCCACCATCAGCAGCACCAACGCACTGACCGGAGCCGTGATCATCCCGATCACAGAGCTCACCACGCCTCCGGCCGCGGAATTCATAATCAGACCGCCCAGCCCTGTGGCTCCCGCCAGGATGCCAAGCGTCATACCCAGAAAGCATTTATTGGAGAACATATTTTTCAGCAGCATCCCCGGTTCCGCCTTGCCCCCGTCCACGGAGGTCAGAAGTCCCAGCCATACCGTATAGGCAAACACGGTCTGTCCCAGATCTACCGTGGCAAACCCGGACTGGCTGCCCACCACCAGCCCGTACAGCGCATACCCCAGCATACCGCCCTCCGCACTGGCTAAAAGGAAGGGCAAAAACCTTCCATAGGGCTTCAACAGGGGCCTCAGAAGAAATCCGATGCCAATGGCTATGCCATACCCGATAAACACCACCAAAAATACCGCCACCACCTTCAGATTGTATTCCGCGGTCATAAACGCATGAAACAGCGTCACCGGCAGCATCACACCTCCGATGATATCCTTCAGCCCCTTCAGACCCGCCATATCAAAAATCCGGCGCCTGTTGCAAATGCAGCCAATGCCGATCATCACCAAAACCGGCAGAACCATCTCCAATACCTGCAGAACCATACGCTTCCTCCCTCTTACGAATACACAGCAAAAGGCTGGCGTTTCATCCTTCTGCCGGGTTTCCAAATCTTCCCCGCAAAAACAGTTCCGCGCCAGCCTGCATTTCCTCTCTTATCAGTGAATGAGGTACTGATAGAACTCATAAGCTTCTTTGTCCGTGAAGCCCTCGTGTACGATCTTACCCACTGCCTGGGCCATCTCCACCGGATGCTCGCTCTGGAAAATATTTCTCCCCATATCCACACCCCGGGCGCCCTTGGAAATCACATCGTAGGCCAAATGCAGCGCATCCGGCTCCGCCAGCTTCTTGCCGCCGGCCACCACGATAGGTACCGGGCAGGCCGCCACTATCTCCTCAAAGTTTTCACAGTTATATGTTTTTACCAGCTGAACGCCCATCTCAGCCACAATGCGGGTGGCCAGCTTAAAGAATCTGTCCGTCCTGGCCATGTCCTTGCCCACAGCTACCACGCCCAGAGTGGGGATGCTGTACCGCATGCCCGCATTAATCGTTTTGGACAGATTATCAATGCTCTCCAGCTGTCCGTCCGCGCCGATGAAGGTCTGCACCGCCATACAGTCTGCGTTCATGCGGATGGCGTCCTCGATATCCACCGCGATCACCTCATGGGACAGATCATCGTTCAGCATGGAAGAACCGGAGCTGACCCGCAGCGCCACGCTCTTGGTAATCTCAGGCGGTACACAGGTACGAATCGCGCCTCTGGTGCCCATAAATACGTCTACATAAGGAGCCAGCTTGGGAAGAAGAAGATCCAGCCGTTCCAGTCCGGCAGTGGAACCCATAAAATAGCCGTGGTCAAAAGCGAACATCACTGTATTTCCGCTTTTGGGATTGAACATATTAGAAAGGTGTTTTTTCATTCCCCAATCCAGGCTGTTTGCGCCTTTTACATAGAAGCCCTGCGTATTGGCAAAAGGCACGTTTACATGATAATCTTTTGCTACTTTTAATCCGTCTTTATCTGCCATTTTTTAACCTCTCCTTTTTATTTGTTTGTTTCATAGGAAAATCCTGTCCGGAAGCTCTTCCGACCCTTCCTTTTCCGTATGATAACACGGATTTTCCTACAAAGCAAACCTAAATACTCCGCTCTTTTTACTTCAGGGGAGCCGCCGGTTACTGTTCAGGTGCCACTGTTCCGCGAGGTGTTCAGGTGCAGAATTGCACCTGAATCCCGAGGGTAGCAACGCGAAATTGTGCCGAAGATACAATTTCTGTGCATCGTTTGTTCTAAGGGGGACCGGGCGCAGCACGGTGGATTCCTTAGGACCTGCAGCGTGTTGCTGTGAACGAAGTGAACAGTAACAGCCGCCATCCGGCAGCGCCCCCTCCGTCTTTTCCCGCACACCGGTTTCGAAATAACTGCGCCAAATAACCTGCCCGGTATAGTTATTTACGAACCGGTGTACCGGCAATCCGCAAAACGATTAGAAATTGTAGTTATCCATATTGCTCTCGTCGAATACAGCACGCTCCGGAAGCAGAACCACACCGTTGTTGGTGTCCGCGGTAGCCGCACCCTCAGCAATACACTCATTGGCTTCCACAGTCACATCACCGATACCAGGAACGGAGATCGCATCGCCAACCTTCACTTCGTTGCCTGCCGCCAGGTAAGCGGACACGTAACAGCCCAGAGCGCCCTGAATCTGGCAGTCCCACAGACCCCACTCATAGAGAATACCAGCCTTGCAGAACTCTTTGATGGAGTTGGGAGAAGCGAAACCGGTGATCGTGATATCGTCTCTGGTCAAGCCGGCATTCTGAGCAGCCTGAAGCTGTCCCGGAAGTGCGGTGGAGTCATTACAGATAATCAGATCAATATCCTCATGCTCAGAGAGAACGGCCGCGCCAACGGTAACCGCCTTCTCTGAATCCTGCTCACTGTAGTAGTTATCTTCCGCAACATTTACCCAGTTCGGATAAGTCTCAGCAATGTAAGCCTCGCCGGCTACCTGCCAGGAATTCTGGTCGGTAACGGTGGCCTGTGAATAATGCCAGCAGTATTTGATTTCATCCGCCGCCGGATCCTTTCCTCGCTTGGTCAGCGCATCCACGCCCATATCAACCAGCATTTTGCCCAGAACCTCCGGTGTTCCCTGAGATACCATCAAAGCACGATCTTCCACGTTCGCGTCAGAGTCCCAGGTACAAACGGTGATGCCCATATCAGCAGCTTCCTTCAGAGCATCCGATACGCCTGCCGCGTCCACAGTGGAAATGCAAATCGCGTCCACGCCGGAGTTGATCGCCTGATGGATCACTTCCACCTGCTCTGCAGCGCCCGCCACGGAATTCCCCATGTATTCCACGCTGATGCCCCACTCTTCTGCATACTGCTGAGCGCCGTCATTGGCGGACTCGAAAAATGCGTTACCGGTCAGCTTCGGAATAAACGCAACGGTCATTCCTTCCACGCTCTCTGCCATCGCAGCCATGCCTGTCGCACCCAGAACCATGGATGTAACCAATGTAGCAGCCAAAATCTTTTTCATCATAAAACTTCCTCCTTAAATATATAGTTTTTATATCCAGAGGGTCTCCCCTCCAAACATCAGGAAATAGTTAACCCGTCCTACGCCGGTTTCGACCGTTTCAACCTCGCTTTCAGATTCACAATTCTCGGATGGCCGGCGGCCGCACGCCCCAGCACCACCGCCAGCAGCAGAATGCCCACCGGAATATCCAGATACTGCGTGCCGATCTTAAAGCACAGCGGGAGGCCGAAGCGCAGCAGGCCGATCACCATGGATGCCAGCGCGGTGCCAATCACATTTCCCTTGCCGCCGGTACTTAAGGTACCTCCCAGCACCACCGCCGTGATGATATTCAACGTAAAGTTGGAGCCCAGATCACTCTTGGCGCTTCCCAGATAGGAAGTCAGCACAATGCCCGCGATGGATGCGCTGATGGCAGAAAGGACGTAGGTGCTCATAATCACCCGCTTATAATTGATTCCGGAGTAGGAAGCCGCCTCAGGGTTCACACCCACCAGAAAAATTTTTCTTCCGTATTTCGTCCTGTGCAGCAGGATATAAGCTATCACCACCAGTATCAGGAAAACTACCAGTTGACTGGGCACGATACCAAAAAACTTGGTCTTGGCCAACACCCTGAAATCCTCCGGGAAGCCGCTGATTCCTTGATAGCTGGCTGTGGAAGCCAAATTCGACACCAGCAGCGCGACACCTGCATACAGGAACTGTCCGCCCAGCGTCACCACCATGGCCTGTACGCCGCAGTAGGCAATAAAGAAACCGGACAAAGCGCCGCACAGAGCAGCAGCTGCCACCGCTATCAGAACGGATACCCAGATATTACACCCGTAATCCTGCCAAGTCACACCGATGATGATGGAGGTCAGGCCCACAATGGAACCGGCCTGTATATCAATGCCCCCGGTGATCATCACAAAAGTGACAAACAGTGAAATAATGCAAATGGACATAAAATCATTCATACTGTTAAACAGCAGCGCCGGTTTTAAAAACTTGGGATTCGCCGCACCGAAGATGACACATTCCGCCACCAGCAGACACAGCAGTACCATCTCCCAGCTTGTCACAAAACATTTGATCTTTTGAGAAAAGGTCCTATTCATTACGCATTCCCCCCTTTCCCAAAATCCGCAGAGCCGGTTCTGGCCGCCAGCCGCTGCCGGCGGTTCATCTCCGCAGTCCTTCTCTGCATCAGCGCATCCACCACCACAATCGCCAGCAGCATCACGCCGGTAATCGTATTATCATAAGTGGAACCCAATTCCATAAATACCAGCAGACGGCTGATACTGGCCATGATTACCGCCCCGATGGAAGCGCCGATCACACTGCCCACACCACCGGATAAGCTGATGCCGCCCAGCACGCAGGCCGCCACCGCCTTCATCTCATAGCCGTTACCGGAGGTTGCTGTGACAAAACCCACACGGGAAGAAAAAACAATGCCGGAAACCGCCGCAAAAATGCCGCAGACCACATAAGCAACCACCTTGGTCCGCACGGCAGGGATTCCCACCAGTGTGGCGCCTGCGGGATTATCTCCCACCGCAATAAAATAGCGTCCCCGCTTCGTGTGCTTCAATAAAAGATGAACCACCACTACTATCACCGCCGTCACTGTAAAGCTGACGGTAATGCTGCCAGCCAGCGGCATCGTATAAAGCTGCTTAAATTCCGCCGGAAGATTTTCCACCCAGGCGCCGCCGGTATACACATACATCATCCCCCGCATCACCCCATTGGTCCCCAGGGTAAAGATCAGAGAGGGAACGTTCATCACAGCCACGCCCCAGCCGTTAAACAGGCCAATGGCCGCGCCAATAAGAATACCGGTCAGAAACGCCACTGCCCAGTTCTGGCCATCCCGGAGCATACAGCCCACCACCGTGGCAGTAAAGCCTAAATTCGCGCCTACGGACACGTCAATCTCTCCAATGAAAATCGCGAAAGCCATGCCCACGGAAACAATGATATACACTACGCTGTCATTAAAGCATGCAATAATATTTCCCGCAGTCAGGAAGCTGGGATTGAGGATCCCCACAATCAGAAACAGAACGACCAGAAACAAAAAACTGCTGAGTTCTCTGGCTTTCAGTATTTTTTTCATGCTCCCACCTCCGAATGCTTCGTAATGCCAAAGGACGCTGACATCAGAGTATCCTGATTAATATCGGTGCCTGCAAATTCGCCGTTGATCCGACCCTGACATACAGTCATCACCCGGTCTGAAAGCTCTATAATTTCTTCCATATCGGAAGAAATCAAAAGCACCGCAACCCCCTGTTCCCGCAGCTCATGGATGATGGAGTACACATCCCCTCTGGCAGCCGCGTCAATGCCTCTGGTAGGCTCGTCCAAAATCACCAGCTTCGGAGAAGTGGAAAGGCTGCGTCCGATCACTACCTTCTGCTGATTTCCTCCTGATAAGCTCCCCGCAAGCTGATCCTGGCCTGTCACCTTTATCCGGAAATCGTCCACGTACTTCTGCGTCATTTCACACTCCGCTTTTTTATTCAGGAAGAACCGGCCCATCTCCTTCTTCTCCAGCATAGCGCTGGATGTATTAGCCGCGATATCGCTGATCTTAAACAGTCCGTGCAAATGCCGGTCCTCAGGAACGTAATTCAGTCCCGCCTCAATCACCTGTCTGGTGGAGAGTCCCGTGATATCCTTTCCATCCAGAAGCACCCTGCCGCTCAACACCTTATCCTTGCCGAATACGGTGGTGGCCAGCTCTGTACGGCCCGCCCCCACCACGCCGGCCATCCCCAGAATCTCCCCCGGGTACACCTTCAGGGAAATATCGGAAAAACCGTAGCCGCTGAGATTCTGTATCTCAAATACCGGCTTTAAATGCTCATAATCCACACCCTTCATCCGGGCTTTCAGGGAATTCTCCTTCTCCTGGGCATCCGGCGGCAGCAGGCCCTTCACCAGCATCTCCCTGGTAAACTCAGAAACCTTTCCTCTCACCGGCACCCTGCCGTCCCGCATGATCGCCACATCCGTAGCGATCTGAAACACCTCCGCCAGGCGATGGGTAATATAGATGATTCCAATGCCCTTGGATTTTAGATCCTCCACGCACGCAAACAGGCTCTCCACCTCGTCAAACGCCAGGGCGCTGGTGGGCTCATCCAGAATCAAAATCTGCGCACGGCGCAGCAATCCCCGCAAAATCTCCACCATCTGCTGCTCTGCGATGGATAAACTGCTGGCTTTCCTGTTCAGATCCAGGTTCCATCCCACGTCCCGCATCAGCTCCAGCAGCTCTTTATGTAACTCGGATTTTTTCTGGTTAAATCCGATCTCGATATTCTCCTCTACACTCATATTCGGGAACAGCAGCGGTTCCTGAGGCACCATGTAAATGCCGCTGGCCAGCGCCGCACTGGTCTTATTGGAAGTCACCTTTTCTCCCTTGACATAGATCTCGCCGCTGTCATGCTGGTAAATACCCATGATAATCTTCATCAGCGTACTCTTGCCCGCACCATTACCGCCAATCAGCGCCAGAACCTCCCCCTCGTTCAGATCAAGGCTGATACCTTTAAGAACAGCGTTCATGCCGAAAGATTTGTATATGTTCTTAATATTCAGAAGCGCTTTCTCCGGCAATCGAATCCCTCCTTTAACAAATGTTCCAACCAAAAAATAATGTTTGTCTATACTATACGACAGATTACTCCTTTTGTCAACCGGAAATCTTGTTGATTACTTATATAGGATCAAGTATTTTTTCTTTCTCTTTTGTGTAAATTTTTCATATATTTTGTCCTTTCCCTTTTATATTTTCGTTGACATTGCCTCTGTTTCATGATAAACTCCCAGTATAAGATGAACTTATGATTTAAATAAGAACTTTTGTAACATTTTGGAGGTCTTTCATATGTCAAAAGAATACGACTACGAGGAAATCCTGCTGGTGAAGGCCGCCTGGTTTTATTATATCGAAGGATTTACCCAGCAGGAGATCGGCGAATACCTGGGCATTCCCAGGCTGAGAGTAAACCGTTTGCTGGACAAGGCCCGAAAAAACGGTATCATTCGCTTTTCCATACGGGAAAATGACAGTAACCGCATGGCAGTGGAGCAGCGCCTGATCAAACGTTTCCATTTAAAAGACGTATTTGTGGTGCCCTCCCCCATCCATGACCGGGATATAAACGAGGGAATCGCTCAGGCTGCCGCTATGTACATCCACGAGCGCATTGACAGCACCAGCTTTATCAATATGGGCTACGGCGATACCACCAGCCGGATTCTAAACCATCTTTCCAACATTTCAGAATTTCCGGTAAATGTGGTATCCCTCACCGGCGGTGTAAATTACTACCTGCCCAACACACAGTCCAATATTTTTAACGCCAAGCTTTACCTGACCCCCACTCCTCTCCTGATGAAAAACGCAGAGATGATACAGGCCATCCAGAAGGAACCCAGCGTACAGCAGATTCTGAACATGACAACCCTGGCTCAGCTCTCCGTGGTGGGCATCGGAGGCATGGACGAAGAGGCCACCATCGTAACCAACGGCATGTTTTCCAACAATGATTTCCTTCTGCTATCCATGAAGGGCGCCGTGGGTGATATTCTTTGCCATTTCATTGATGAGCAGGGAGAGCTTGTTCCCTCAGACATTGAAGGCCGTCTGATCAGCACCTCACTGGAGACGCTGCGGAGTCTGGAAAACACCATCGGGGTAGCCGCCGGCCAAAACAAAGTAAAGGCCATTCTTGCCGCACTTCGGGGCGGGTATCTGGATATCCTGATCACCGACGAAGCCACCGCATCCAGTATACTGGCCATCAGTGAAACAGAATAAATGCAAGTCAGCACATTTTAATTTTTACTATACATTAAGGAGGGTTTTATGGCAGAACAATATTTAATGGCAATCGACGCCGGCACCGGAAGTGTGCGCGCCGTTCTGTTCGATCCGGATGGAAATCAGATCGGCTGTGTTCAGAAAGAATGGGAGCACAGGGAGGATCCCCGGTATCCCGGCAGCATGGACTTTGACTGGGTACATAACTGGGCACTGGCCTGTGAATGCACCAGGGGAGTCCTGGCGGAGACAAAGATTCATCCAAACCAGGTGATCGCCGTATCCACTACCTGTATGCGTGAGGGAATCGTCCTTTACGACAAGGACGGAAACGAAATCTGGGCCTGCGCTAATGTGGACGCCCGCAGCACTGATGAGGTGGGCAAACTGATCCGGATGAATCCGGAAATGGAAAAGGACATCTATCTGCAAAGCGGCGAGACCTACGCGCTGGGCGCTCTGCCCCGTCTCCTCTGGGTAAAAGACAAAATGCCGGAAATTTACGAAAAGGTAGCCGCTGTAGGCATGTTCAATGACTGGCTGATCTATAAGCTCACCGGCGTGGAGGCTGTGGAACCCAGCAACGGCTCCACCACCGGTATCTTCGACCTCCAGAGCCGGAAATGGGATGCTTCCATTGCCAAAAAATGCGGACTGCGGGACGATATGTTCCCTCCGGTGATGGAATGCGGCAGCATAATCGCCAAAGTGACCGAAAAGGGCGCGGCAGACACCGGTCTGGCCGCTGGCACTCCTGTAGTGGTGGGCGGCGGCGACTGCCAGCTGGGAGCCATCGGTGTGGGCGCCACGGAACCAAACCAGGCAGCCGTGTTTGGCGGCAGCTTTTGGCAGTATGAGTTTAATACCGCCAGCGGAGCCACCGACCCCGGATGCCGTGTCCGTGTGAACTGCCACGCGGTGCCCGGTGTCTGGCAGTACGAGGCATTGGCTTTCAAACCCGGACTGGTGATGCGCTGGTTCAGAGACGGCTTCTGCCAGGCTGAAAAGGCCCTCTCAGAAAAAACCGGTGAAGATCCCTATAACTTAATGAACCGGGAGGCAGCAAAAATTCCCGCCGGATGCTACGGCATGATGTGCACCTTCAGCGACGTGATGAATTTCATCCATTGGAAGCATGCCGCCCCCACCTTCACGAATTTTGAACTGGATCCCGAGAAATTCAATCGCTATACCTTCTACCGGGCGATTCTGGAAAACACCGCCCTGATCGTAAAGGGACATCTGGATCTGGTCCGGGAAGCCACCGGCAATATGCCCTCCGAGATTATTTTCGCGGGAGGCGCCTCCAAGAGTCCCCTGTGGTCCCAGATCCTGGCAGATGTCCTGGGAATGCCGGTGCGGGTGCCTGTAGTGAAGGAAGCCACCGCCCTGGGCGCAGCCATCCTGGCCGGTTACGGTGTGGGACTCTACTCCAGCATCGAGGAAGGCGCGAAACGCACCGTAAAATGGGACAGCGTCTACCAGCCCGACGCGGCAAATCATAAGATTTATGAAGAGCTTTATGTCACCTGGCGCAAGGTTTACGCAGCTCAGTTGGAGCTGGTAAACGAGGGTCTGACAAAGCCCATGTGGATAGCCCCAGGCTTATAGATATTAAGGTGAAAGACCGTGCGCTGTTACTGTAGAACTATCTGAGAGGAGAAATAAAATATGTATATCATTGACGAAAAAGACAAAGAATACCGTTTTGGAAACAGCGGTCCAAAATATCTCATGAAAGGCCCCCGCTCGAATTTTGCATTGGTTCAGTTTATGCCCGGCGAGGATTTCGCCGCCCACTATCACAATATCATGGAAGAAAACTTCTT
>CAMNQN010000052.1 GCA_946549155.1 uncultured Lachnospiraceae bacterium
TAAAATTTCGGGAGAGCTGGCAGCCCTCAAGGCTGACAGCTCAGGGGCACTGAGCCGGGAAATCATCAGGATTTCCCGGCGAATTTCCCCGGTGCCCGAAATTTTAGCCCGTCTCCATCTTAGTTTTTCTTGGCATCCGGAGCTATTTTCCAGAGGTATGTGGCCCTGCCGTCCCGCCTCATCCTGCGTCCGGGTAATTAACAAAACACGAATTTATAGGATTAATTGTCATCCCGCATTTTCATACGCATTGCTGAAAAAATCTCTTTAATGACGCAGCAAGCTTTTCCGGCGCTTCAAGAGCCAATGAATGACCGCAATTTTCATAAACTTCATTTTGAATAACATGAGCTGCAACCTCTTTCATTTGCTCTTCAACCGTCCCTCCAAAAAATTCAGGTGCTCCAATGGTCATTACCGGCATTTCTATTTTCTTTCTGCGTAACTCTTTATTTATTTCCGCATTTTTAAAAGCAGCCCGATATGTCTCCAGACATCCCCGAAGTCCTCCAGGTTCTTTCAGATGAGCAGTCCATTCCCGAATACAGTCTTCTGAAATAGCATTCGGATTGCAGGTTTCTGCTTTCATCCACCATGGCCAAAAATCATCTTCATGTCCTGCAATTAACATTTCAGGGACATTCTGCATCCAGAAAAACGGAATATGCCACTGCCATGTCCCATTCTGGTCAAATTGGCGTCTGACATTTTCTTTCGTGAAGAATGACATTCGATCAAGCGCATCTCCTGATAATAGCATCTCGCAAAATGACAATGCTTTTACCTTATCCGGATTGATGGCAGCTAGCACATATGCAAATTCGGCTCCTCTGTCTTCTCCATGGACAAAATATTTTTCAAAACCAAGCTGTTCCATAAGTTCAGTCAAATCTCTTGCGTTTGTCATTGAATCATATCCGTCAGAGGCCGTAGGTTTATCCGTATCTCCAAATCCCCGTAAATCCGGAGCAATAACCGTATACTGATCCGTTAGCAACGGAATTAGCTTATACCAATAATAATGGGTTTTGGGAGTCCCATGAAGCAGAAGGAGCGGCTCTCCCTCCCCAGCCATAACATAGTGCATACGAATACCATTTACACGGCTTCTTCTATGTTGTACCGGATGATTATTATGATCATAAATTTCTGGCATAATAAGACCTTCTTTCTTCTATATTTATATAGTTAATAGGAATGCATAATGTGAAGAAGTCCCTTCTCCGTAAATAATTCGTCTCCTCTTTTCACTTCAGCAATTTGTTTGCCATTACTAATTACAATAATTCTACTGCATATATTCAACAGTTCCCGCGTCTCCGGTGAATAGATCATAAGGCCCTTTCCCTGATTTTTCTCCTCAAGAAGTAAATCATAAATTTCATTTTTCGCTTTAATGTCAATTCCTCTTGTAGGTTCATCAATTAATACAATTTTCGAATCACGAAACAGCCATTTTGCTACCACCACTTTCTGCTGATTGCCGCCCGAAAGGAATTTGACCTGCTGCATTGGTCCGGACGTTTTAACAGACAGTTTTCCAATATACTCTTTTGCTACATCTTTCATTCTTCTTTTGTTCAGAAAACCACTGCTGTTTTTTACTTTGTTCAGAGACGCAATCAAAATATTTTCCTGAATAGAACGATTCATGGCCAATCCCTCATTTTGCCGGTCATTGGTAATCATACAAATTCCCCGCTTAATGGCCTCTTCCGGGCATTTTGCCTTCAACGGCTGCCCTTCCATGCAAAGCGTTCCTGAATCATACTGCATGATACCAAAAATCGAATACATGAGTTCTGTGATACCGGAACCCTTCAGTCCTGCCAGACCAATAATTTCATTTTCATAAAGCTTTATGGAAATATCACTGAACATATTATGTTTCGAAATATGGTTCATGTCAAGCAATACGTTCTCGCTATGTTCTGCCAGAGTACGTTCGGAATATTCTCCTTTCCACTGCGTCTCTCCCAGCATAAGATTAATGATATCCTTTTCCTTCAGCTCACTCTGCTGTTTATCAAAAATTCCCGCTACTTTTCCATCGCGCAAAACATATACCCGATCACTGATTTGAACAATTTCCCTTATCTTATGGCTAATAAAAATAATTCCGATTTTGCTCTTCTTCAGCTCTGCAATGATCTCAAAAAGATGCTCTACTTCTCTCTGATTTAATGCAGCAGTGACCTCATCCAGAATTAACAGCTTTTTCTTCATGATCATAACTTTTGCAATGGAAACAACTACCTTGCTTACAATGCTTAAATCCTGCACCGTTTTGGTCACATCCACATCAAATCCAAGCTGCTGCATAATCTCCTGGCTTTCCCTGATCATTTTCTTTCTGTCAAGAAGGCCATTACTTTTCTTCGGTTCACGATTAAGAAAAATATTTTCATAAACCTTCATGTTCTCACACAAAGACGGTTCCTGATGTACCATTCCGATTGCCAGACGTTCCGCAACATTCGGATCCTTGATATTCACCTGTTTGCCTTCAAAAAAGATTTCTCCTTCATCCATTTTGTGAACACCGGCCACAATGTTCATTAATGTTGACTTCCCAGCACCATTTGAACCAATAATCGTTACTATTTCGCCTGCATGAACTTCGAAATCAATCCCCTTTAAAACCGGAACATTGTTAAAAGCTTTATGGATATTTTTCATACAAAGCAGATCATTTTGTTTTTCGTTTGTCATGGCTACACCTCTCCACTATACTTCGACAATATTCAGTTTCTTTAACCGCTTACTATCGCTCCTCTTATGAAAAATTGCGAACATAACAATAAAAATGCCATTCACAAAGGTCTTATGATACTGCATAGCCCCAATCATACTCATTACACTTGATAAAACTGCCATAAACAATGCCGCTTTGACCGTATTTTTCACCTCACCAACGCCGCCGTTCAACGAAATGCCTCCTATAATTGCAATCGCAAGCGCAGTCATTTCATATCCTGTCGTTTGTGTAACGTCAATAGACTGGAGTTTCGATACGAATATCAATCCCGTCAATCCGGAAAGGAAACCACTAATAATATACATGATAAATTTCCATTTTCCCCCATTAATACCGCAAAGTCTTGCAGAATTCAAGTTTCCACCTGTGGCATACAGTCGCATTCCAAACTTTGTACTGTTGCAAAGGATGATAAAAAGGATCGAAATAGCAAGAAACAGCAACAGGCAAACCGGTATAACTTCTGCTATTCTCATTCCACCAAGGATCCCGGAACCTTCTACACGGGTCATAAAAAGAGGAGTCCCTTTCGTCACAATATATCCAATCCCTGTCACTATATACTGTACTCCAATCGTCGCAACAAAAGCCGGGATATGCCCAATAACAACTAAAATGCCATTAACAGCCCCAATCAATGTGGATATACATAAGGTCAAAACAATTATCATCCACCAGGGTGAAGTCACATATCCGCCTCTTACGGTTCCGACCCCTGTCATCCCTTTATATATGGCGTCTGAAAGATAAATAGCCAGGGCCGGAGATACTACCGCATTAATGCCAACTGTCAAATCAATCTCCGCCGACAAAAGGACTAAAGTCTCCGCAATGGCCAGTGTTCCGTAAATAGCCCAGGTATATAAAATGACAGAAATATTATTTGCAGACAGGAATGTATTTCTTAATATTTGACCGATGACTGCCATAATAATAATGGCCAGCCAAAGCATATTCTTACCAGCGAATACCTTAATTTTATTTAAATGATTGTCCATTGTCCCCCTCCTGCCTGTTATTCTTTCTTTACCGTAGTAATACCATACAGCAAAACCGCCAAAATAATCATGACACCCTTCAAAGTCGTGGAAACATACGTGCCAAGTCCGGCAATCGCCATCATATTCTGCAAAAGAGAAATCGTCAGAAAGCCAAGCAGAGTACCCACTTCCGTACCTTTTCCACCAGCAAGCGAAATTCCTCCGAGAACCGCCATAGAAATTGCCGTCACATCATACCCGTCGCCAATCTGTACAGTTGAACTTCCCAGTTGTCCCGCAAGTAAAACCCCTGAAACGGCAGCCAGCAGTCCGCTTATGGTAAAGCAGACAATTTTAATTCTGTCGATATTCACACCGCTCATCCATGCCGCTCTCTTATTTGCTCCCGTATAATAAATCCAGGAACCAAATTTTGTTTTTCGAAGCACAATTTCAAATACCAGCGCAAAAACAAGACAGAAAAAAAGGGGAATCGGTATAATCTTAAAAATATTACCCGTTCCAAGTCTTTGAGTAACCGGATACAAATCCGTAATATATTTTTTCTGTGCTCTGACTAATATGGAAGCAAAACCCTTATATACGGATGTCATACCTATTGTAATCATAAGAGAGGCAACCTTAGATTTTGTGACAATTATACCATTCAAAAAACCTGCAAAAATGCCAGTAATGCAAGCTGTAAGAAGCGCTCCCGGTTCCGATATGTCATAAACTTTCGCCGCAACCGCCATGGCCAATGTCATGATTGCCCCCACAGAAACATCCATTTCTCCAGTAAGAATAACAAGGCTCAGACCAACTGCGACAATACCTCCCGGCGCATAAATGCGAAGTAAATTTTCAAGATTTTTGGGTTGAAAAACCTTGGGAATGAACACTGCTGATACCAGCAATAAAACTGCAAGAATAATCGCAGAAATAAGAAGCCCCTGTGTTTTTTCCATTAAGTTTCTTATTTTTGAGCATTTTGCCATTTTTTCCACTGTTACCCACCTTTCCCTACCTGCTATGATATCCGGCGCCCTGCCATCAAACAATTGTAAGGACGCCGGATCATAACACGCCAGATAAACTATGACCTAAAAAGCATTATGAGTTGCTTTCTGATTTATAATCAGGACCGGAAGCATACTGATACCACTCTGACGTTTTCAAAGACTGAATACCAAAAATCGTATCTCCCTCAGGAGTTACAAACGGAATATTGGGAATTGCAATATCCTTTGCAAGCTCTTCTCCTTCTAATAATTTAATAATATAACGTACACCGACATCACCTACCAGCGGCGTATACGGGCAATCCACATCCACAAGACCATTATCAAGAAATGCAAAAGATTCCTTCGTATCATCAATAGCCGTCACAATGATCTTTTTGCCCTCTTCCCTTGAGTTCCAACGATCTGCGCCGTTCAATGCCTGAACAACCGCCGGTGTCTGTGTAAGACCTTCTGAAAAGATTGCGTCAATGTCATCATACTGCTGAAGCGCATTCTGAACGTTAATCAATGACTGTTCCGAATCATCATTATCAAAATAGGACTGAAGAATATGAATATCCGGGAAATAAGAAATAACTTTTAAGAAGTAACCTGCTCTCTGTGTATCCGCCGTAACGCCTGCCGCTTTACGGAAAAGAACCAAATTACCTTCAATCCCTTCCTCATTGGCCTCCTGAGCAAGTTTCCATACCAGATATGCTCCACATTGCGCCCCATTAGCAGGGAAATTACCGCTTACACGTCCATTCACCTCTTCATATCCGCAGAGTCTGTCAACCGTAACAATCGGAATACCCGCTTCAACCGCTTTCTGCGCAGGCTCTAAGGTAGCAGCTTCTGTTCTGGGCCAAAGAAGAATTGCATCCACATTCTGGGAAATCAGCATATCAATCGCGTCAGAACATCCGTCAGAATCCAGGCCATAATCCATCCACACCAATTCAACGTTGGAATGTCTTCCAGCTTCATAATAAATGGAATCATACAAATTACCCATCCAGGAATCAATCGCGCTGATTGCAACAACGCCTATTTTATAAGTTTTATCCGGATCACCAATCGGGCCTTCCTCTACCGCCATATAATTTGTATATGCCATTTTCAAATTAGTATTGCCGGTATACTCTCCTGTAATTTCAGTACCATCTCCCAGCTGCCAGGCATAATCCCCGTATACTTCCCCTTCCGGTGTCTGATCAATGTAAATATCAAGTGCATCATTCATATAAAGATCATATGCTTCCTGATTCGCAGTGGAAATCGGCAATTTAATAAAAAACTGAATGCACTGGTCACTGGTAAGTCCTCTGTCTGGAAGGGATTTAAAAAAATTATAGGCATCCATTCCAGAAAGAGCTGCACATTCTTCTACAAGTGCATCAACATCTACGGCTTCTTCCGCCAAAACGGTAATTTGAGTTCCCGCCATGGATGTAATTGTCATAGCAGCCGCAAGTAATAAGTTCATCATCTTTTTCTTCATAGTGTTTTCCCTTTCTTATTATAAAATATTTCTTAACACCTTCGCTCTATTAATAAATGGTAAATCCTCCGTCCACCACCAGATCTTCGCCGGTGATCATATTCGCCTCATCGCAGGACAGAAACAAAACTGCCGCTGCAATTTCATCTGTTTCCGCAAAACGATGCGCCGGAATTTTTTCAATCATATCCGTTTTTACTTTTCCCTGCCATGCTTTTTCACCCATATAAGTGTTCACCACTGTAGGAGCTACGCCATTCACATTGATTCCATACTCCGCCCACTCCAGAGCACACACCTTAATCATACCCACAAGAGCCGCTTTACTCATGGTGTAACCCACGTGTTTGTTGATAGCGATAAAATCCGCTTGAGAGGTAATGCAGACAATTTTTCCGCCTTTCCCCTGTTTGATCATCTGATTTGCCACTGCCTGGCAAACACGGAATACACCCACCGCATTAATTGCAATATGTTTTTCCACATTAGCTATCTCGATATCCGTCGCTCGATACAGATCCACAAATCCGGGCATAGCCGCCAGAATATTCACCTCTCCAAAAGTTTCCAGCACCTTTGCCATCATTTGATCCACACTTTCCTGGCTTGTAACATCACATTTCACACCAATAGTTTCCACTGCAAAATCTTTTTTAATGGACTCGGCCACCTCCAAACAATTATCCTTGCAGTCAACAATAGCTACCTTAGCACCTTTGCCCGCATACATTCTGGCTGTTGCTTCACCGATTCCTCCAGCCCCACCAACCACAATAGCTGTTTTGTCTTTTAGAGTGAATTCCCCTGTTACCTTTTTGTACCCGATCATGTTTTATTCCTCCCGTTTCCTTTATTGAATTTAGTGTTTTCACTCAACATATTTTGATTATACACGCTAAATATTTAGTTGTAAATACTGTATTATATACAAAATTTTTAGTTCTTTTTTGTTTAGATTTACATAAACATTTTGAGCCTCCTGAATTTTCTATAGGGAAATGCTGATTAATTCAGCATTTCCCTAAAACCTCCGGTGGATTTGCAAGGGAAATTGCTGCTTCGCAGCGCAAATCCGGCACGGGAAACGCTTTAATCAGCGTTTCCATAGACATTTATTATCAGGCTTCCCTATTAGACATCCTATAATTTCACAAAAAACTGCTGTATCGCATTCCATCAGACTTTTATTCTGACTTTATACAATACAGCAGTTCTGCTTTTATACAATAAATTTTTACCCATTATAGCGACAAACAGATTCTCTTACAAAGAGTTTTGTTTCAATCCGCAGCTTCTTCGTGCGCAGTTGTACATCTATATTTTCGCGGTTCTTTATAATCCCCATCAAGGTATCAATCGCCTCCACTGCAAAAGAGTATTTTGAGACATTTACAGTAGTCAATGGAGGATTGGTTACCTCACACATAGGTCTGTCATTATACCCCACAAGAGAAATATCCTCCGGAATTCGATAGCCAAACTCCTGAAGCGCTTTCATGGCTCCTACCGCAATCGTATCATCATCTGTCACAAACGCAGTAGGCATCTTCGCTTTATTATCCAATATCTGCCGGAAATCCTGATAGCTTCCCTCCTCAAAATACCGCACCGTAAACACATATTCCGGTTTTAGCTCCAATCCGAAGGCCTCCAACGCTTCACGATAACCTTTTTCCCGCTCCATAAAGCTGCTGATTCTGGTGATGCTTTTCAAATATCCAATTTCCCTGTGCCCCATCTGCACAAGATGCTCCACCGCCTGAAAAGTTCCCATCTCGTTATTGATAGATATGGTGTTAATCGGGAGATTACTGAAATTATTATCCAAAACAATATAAGGGCTTCGGAATTCCCGAAAACATTCAATATCCTCCGGCTGCATCTCTGTAGCAAATATAATGGCGCCTTTCGTATCCAGGCTGTTCAGATACCGTATCTGCTCATTCAACGGCAGGCGAAGATCCACCGTAGAAAACAAAATATTATATCCGTAAGTCCTTGCTCTCTGCTCCAGGTTTTCCATTAATAGAAGGAAAAATGGATGTAAATCCAGGATCTGTCCATGGCGCTTAAACACCACAAAGCACAGCTTATTATCATCCCTTTTTTCTTTTGGCTCCTCTTTTTTCAGTAAATGCGCGTAGCCCATCTTCTTTAGCTCTGCAATTACCCTGGTTCGTGTTTCATCAGAAACCCCCGGTTTATTATTAACAATCAAAGAAAACGCTGTCGGTGAAATACCAAAATATTTGGCTAATTCTTTATTTGTCATGTTCATTTTATCCTCCAATACAAGTAACAGTCTGGATTATATAAATATACTCGACATCATTACATCTGCATTATAAAGTATTCTTTATCTAAATGTCAACTAAATTCAGTAAATTTTTCTTTTATTTTTAGTTCCGAGTTACCTCTTTTTGCTTTTTTACGCTCATTGCACTATAAGCATATTAGATAACCTTTACAGGAGAGCAGTATTATAAACAGTAACAGTGCTTGGTGTCAATCCATTCCGTATTGGTATGTCCACTTTCAAAATTTTGATCTGAAAGGTAATTTTTCCTGTGGCAGCTGCAAGCTACAATACTTTATTTTACGTAAAATAGGGCTGGTACAAAGGGGCTGATGATTTTTGCTTACATACCTTGATAATCGCCACGATAAGAAGTAGTAAAAAAGCTATCTCCTACGCCAATAGGGGATAGCCTGTACAGCTCGTAAAATCACTATATTAGTTTCCGGGAGCAATCATCGGGTAGACCGATATCCTTTGATTGTTTCCAATTTGATTATAAATAATCTGTTTGCCATTTTTCTGTCCTTCGGAAACAGATAATTTCAGGCTTCCTCATTTCTCCATTCGGGCAAATTATATGCTGAAGAATCCATTCAAATTTCCTTTTCCTACTTGATAATTCAAATGATTATAGCTCAATCCTACAATCGTATCATTAAGCTTAACATGTGAAGCTTCTTTTATTCATTGGTGATTTTGTACAGTTTCTGCATTAAAAAATGGATATCTTCTCTCAAAGATATCCACTCTCTCAACCAGGGCTACCTGGATTCGAACCTGGAAATAACGGAGTCAGAGTCCGTTATATCAAGTCCACTTTTGCCTGTAATTTTCCAACTGATGAAAAATGCCGAGTACATAAACGAGATCTTCCTCAATGCGAAATACAATCACATAATCCATATCTGTCAGAACAGCCTCCTGATACCCTAGACGATTCAAATAAATATCCCTGCTTTTCGGAAACTGGTATGGGTTTTCTTCCAACCTTACATAAATTTTCTCAATCTCATCAAACAAATGCACTGCAGCCTGATCGTTCCTCAGACGGAAAATCAGGTAATACACAAGATCATCCAGAAGTTTCTCAGCATGTTCCGTCACCCTTACCCTATAAGCCATAGCGCTCCCTCATGGATGCAAGGGATATTCGGGCATCTTTCGTTTTTCCCTCTTTAATCTGTTTCTCCGAAAATTCAATATCCTTATACATTTTGAACTTCCTTCTGGACTGTTCAAAACTTTCCATACTCATAATGACCATATCACCATATCCATTTTTCGTTATATAAATCGGTTCATCAGTACGATGGCACATATCGGAAATTTCGGATGTATTCTTTAAATCTTTAATTGGAATAATCTGCATATCCTGCATCCCTCCTTTTATAATGGGTTAATTATACCATTATTCTACCATAATTTCAATCTTCAATACCATAAAGATTGTGTCAGGTAATCGTCGATTCCCAAATCAGAAATTTAGTTTTTCATAAAATCTTGTATGGACATTATACTATTCTCCTGATTTGTTTCTGCTGCCCGTGAGCCAAAGAAACTTACTCTTTTTATAGGATATTTAGATATAATCGTTAACACTGCTTCTTTTATTCCCTCTTTCGTGATCATTTATCCACCTCCCGTTATTCAGCCTGATAAATAAAAGCCGCTTTTTCTTTCCTGATATTATTATACCGTTTTGCTTTTCAGGAAGCTTTACTACCTGTCTTGTTTCATTCCCCGATACAAAATCCCAGAATGTCTTTCAACACATGACAGATAACTCTGTTGCTCGCTTTACATCTCAACTAGCACGTTTTCTATAATAAAAGCATCCTGCGCAGTGATAGGTAAGAATCTCCCTGTTTTGAAAAACCAGAAATACAACAAAAAAGGATATCTTCCTTTGAAGATACCCTTTTTTCAACCAGGGCTACCAGGATTCGAACCTGGAAATGACGGAGTCAGAGTCCGTTGCCTTACCGTTTGGCGATAGCCCTATGTCTTAACGACAAGTGATATTATATCTGATGTTTCTCAATAATGCAAGCCCTAATTTCATTTTTTTTAATTTCCATCAATTATATCGATATCCTGAAATTTTCTGAAATTTATTTTTTCTGTTTCCGTCCTTTTTTCCCGCATTTTCCACATTTCCTCTTTGTTTTTTTTATTTTTCTGCTATACTAGTTATGGTATAAAAATCATCAGATCAGCAGTCCCGCCATTTTGCGGCTGCCGACTACTATCTACATTATTCAAAGGAGCTTATTATGAGTACCATGAATCTAACCCTTATGACAGATTTGTATGAGCTTACTATGATGCAGGGCTATTTTAAAACTAACTCTACAGAAACTGTTGTTTTCGATGTGTTTTATCGCAAAAACCCCTGTGACGGAGGCTACGCCATCGTGGCGGGCCTGGATCAGGTTATCGATTATATTAAAAATCTGCGCTTTTCCGAGGAGGACATCTCCTATTTAAGAAGCCTGAAAATTTTTGAGGAGGATTTCCTGGAGTATCTGAAGAACTTCCGTTTCACCGGCAGTCTTTACGCTATTCCGGAAGGCACTGTGGTGTTCCCCAAGGAGCCTCTTCTAAAGGTGATCGCTCCCATCATGGAAGCGCAGCTGGTGGAGACCGCCATCCTCACCATCATTAACCATCAAAGCCTGATTGCCACCAAGGCCGCCCGTGTGGTTTATGCCGCCAAAGGCGACGGCATCATGGAATTTGGCCTGCGGCGTGCCCAGGGGCCGGATGCCGGTATCTACGGAGCGCGGGCAGCTGTCATCGGCGGCTGTATCGGCACCTCCAACGTGCTCACCGGCCAGCTCTTTGATGTGCCGGTCATGGGCACCCATGCTCACAGCTGGATCATGAGCTTCCCGGACGAGTACACCGCATTTAAAGCCTACGCTAAGCTGTATCCGGGCGCCTGCACACTGCTGGTGGACACCTATGACACCCTGCGTTCCGGCGTTCCCAACGCCATCCGCGTATTTACCGAGATGCGGGAAGCAGGCATCCCTCTGAAAAATTACGGTATCCGCCTGGACAGCGGCGACCTGGCCTACATGTCCAAGCAGGCCAGAAAGCTTCTGGACGCTGCCGGTTTCGAGGACGCTAAGATCGCCGCTTCCAGCGACCTGGATGAGCATCTGATCTACAGCCTGAAGAATCAGGGCGCGGCCATCAATTCCTGGGGTGTGGGGACCAACCTGATCACCTCCAAGGACTGCCCGGCCTTTGGCGGTGTCTATAAGCTGGCTGCCATCCAGGATGAAAACGGAGCGTTTATTCCCAAGATCAAGCTTTCCGAAAACACGGAAAAAGTCACGAATCCGGGAAATAAAACCGTCTACCGGATCTATGATAAGCAGCACCGCATGATCCGGGCCGATCTGATCGCGCTGGTGGGCGAAGATTATCCGCCCGAAAATGATATCCTCCTTTTCGATCCTGTGGAAACCTGGAAAAAGACCCGGATCAAAGGCGGCACCTACTTGCTGCGTGAGCTTTTGCTTCCTATTTTCCTGGATGGAGAATGCGTTTACGAATCCCCCTCCGTGATGGAGATTCGCGATTACTGCACGAAGGAGAAGGCTACGCTTTGGGATGAAACAAAACGTTTCTACAATCCCCATCAGGTCTATGTGGATCTGTCTGACAAACTGTACCGGATCAAAACATCCCTGCTGGAAGAAATGGGCAGAAAAGCGTTAAACTAACGTGGAAGCATCCGGGAACCGCAGAAAAACAGCGAGGATACTATGCAAGCGATTATTTTTGACGTTGACGATACTCTTTACCATCGCCAGGATCCGTTTTCCCTGGCCTTTGACCGGCAGTTCCCGAACCTTTCCGGACTGGATCACAGCCGGCTGTTCAAAAGTTTTCTGAAATACGGGAATGCCCTGTTTGAGGATGCCATGGCCGGGCGGATCCCCATGGAAGAAATGTACCGAAAACGGATTCAGTTAGCGCTGGCAGAGTATCAGGCCACGATCACAAATCAGGCGGCCCTGGATTTTCAGGCCGCGTATCTCTGGGAGCAGGAACATATCCGGCTGCATCCATCTTACCGGGAAATGCTGGACTGCTGTCTTGCGCATTCCATTTTCCTGGCCATCATCACCAACGGGCCCTCCAGGCACCAAAGAATGAAATACCGTGCACTGGGGCTGCCCCGGTGGATTCCGGAAGAGTCCGTCATTGCCTCCGGTGATATCGGTATCAACAAGCCCAATGTGGGAATTTTCCATGCCGCCGAAGAGAAATGGCGCCTCGATCTCTCCCGGACCCTTTATGTGGGAGACTCCTATGAGCACGATATCCTCAGCGCAAAATCCGCCGGCTGGCACACTCTGTGGCTGGACCGGAACCGCCGTTCCCTTACAGAAAATCATGGCGCGGCAGATTATATTGCCTTCACAGAGGAGGAATTGGGGGCCTGTATCAAAGAGCTGGTTTCCCCAAATCCTCCGGCCAGAATATAAAAAACAAGGGGCTGCCGCAAAATAGCAGGATAGCAGTAACGCTCTCCTGCCATTTTGCGGCAGCCCTTTGTTTTAATTTCCCTTTTATCAGCTCATTACCTGTCCCAGGCAGTCTGCCAGAATATCTGTAATATCCGCCAGCTTATAAATATTGACTGCATTCTCCCGGCCCGAGGGCCCCTCAGCATCCGTTTGCCCGGTCTGCACATCGACCTCCTGTTCCTGTGCAATTTCTCCCTGGTCCTTCGCATCTGCTCCCTGGGCAGCCAGAACTTCTCCGGCCTGAGACCTGGAAATATCATACTCTCCAAATACATCCTGCGTCACAGTCACCGCCTCCATACCAGCGGCAGCAAAGCTATATTGGCCAGTCTCCTGGTCTGCGGTCCAGATCCAGGTACTGCCCGGCGCGCTTTGTCCCAGCAATGCCGACAGCTCCGATTCCATCACCAGTCTGCCCACACTGTTTTCCTCTCCATCCTGCGTCTTTAACAGATACGCACCGTCCCCGTAGCCCACCTGCTCCACATACAGCACACCCGCCACACGATGGGCGAAATCCTCCTGCATAAACTCCACAAATTTCGCCGAACCGTACAGCCCGTCCTCCTCCCCGGAGAAAAACACAAAGCAGATATCGCTTTCCGTCTCTACTCCGGACAAAATGCGGGCCATTTCCAGCAAAACCGCCGCGCCTGTTTTGTCATTTGCCAGAAGGTCATCCGGCTCCGGATTCGTCTTTGAATCGTAATGGGTAGCAATAATAAATATTTCATTGGTCCGCTCCTGCGCATCGGCCCCCCGCTCCGCGATGATATTGATGCCCGGCGCGTCCACTCCGTTTTCATTCAAAAAACCTTCATGAAAATTTTGTTCCGAAATCGTAAAGCCGTACTGCTCCATTACCTGCTCAATATATCCCCCGCAGATCAGCTCCCCGTCAGACCCCGTGGGACTCTCCACCTGCGTCAGCACCTCCAAATGCTGCTGCAGGATTTCCGGATCAGCGGCCTCCAGCCACAGCTTGGCCTCTGCCAGAGCCTCCTCCCTGGCCCTGGCCGCCTCCGCCGCTTCCGCCGCCAGCTCCGACTCCCGCCGTTCCGATTCCTTCATTTCCTCCAGGCTGGTCCCGCTGCGCTCCACGCTCTCTTCCCCGAAATCCTCAATCAGCAGACCGTCGTCCTCCGCCGCTTCCCCGGCACTGCCCGTCCCGCCAACTTCCTCCGAAGCCACGGCCCTTACCGCCGGCATGGCCAAGCCCAAAGCCGCCGTCATCATGACAGCGGCCGCCCTGTATTCCACCTTTTTCCACCTTTTCATTCCCTGGCACCCTCTCCTGCATTTATCCATCATTCCCTGCTGCTCTCCTCTCTACATTTCCTGTCTGTCCGCTCTTTTGCCTGCGTTCAATTGTAGCTTCGGTACAATTGAACGCTGCTGCCCTCGGGATTCAGGTACAATTCTGCACCTGAACAGTACCCTCTTATATGCCGCATCCGTACCGCCTCTTGTCCGCCGCCCGGATTTCCCCTATATACTTCCGCATATCCTCCGGCAGCTCTGCGCAGCACCGTATCTTCTCCCCGGTGAAGGGCTGGGCCAGTTCCGCTCTCCAGCAATGCAGCGCGGCCCGATTCATCTCTCCTCCGGCTCTCGCTGCACTTCCTGCCTGTTTCCCGCCACACATCCCATCGCTCCCCTTTTTTGTGCCAGCCTCCCAGCCGGGCCCCTTCCCCTGCTCTCCTCCGTATATAGGATCTCCCAGCAGCGGATGTCCCACCGCGGCCATGTGTACCCGAATCTGATGGGTTCTCCCCGTATCCAGCCACAATTCTGTCAAGGTGCATGTCTCATACTCCTTCAGCACCCGATAATGAGTCCTGGACCAGCAGCCCTGTTCTGACGCTTCCATCCGATTCAGCGCATCTTCACACTTCCGAATCGGCAGCTCAATCTGCCCCTGCGCTTCCCCAAGCTGCCCCTGTACCAGCGCCAGATACGTTTTTTTCACGCCGCCGGCATTTAATCTGGAAGATGCCACCTTATTTTTTGCAAACACCACAATGCCGGAGGTATCCTTATCCAGACGGCCCGCAGCCCGTATAACCGCCGGCTCCCCCTTTTCCTCCAAATAAAAAAGCAGATGATTCGCCAGCGTATCCCGGTAATGGCCGTGCCCCGGGTGAACCGCCATCCCTGCCGGTTTGTTTATGATAATCAGGTCCTCATCCTCATACAAAATATCCAGCATTCCCGGTGCTCTCTCCAGTTTGGAAGCGCTGTCCTTCTGTTCCAGCACTGCCTCCAGAATGTCTCCTGCAGCGGCCTGCGCATTCACCCTCGCCTGTTTTCCATTGAGGCAGATTCCTCCGGAGCAAAACTTCGCGCTGCTGATCTGATGCTTTGTCAAGCCCATCCTCTTTTTCAGCAAAAACTCAACCTTGCACGGGACATCCTCTGCCGTCACCCTGTATTGCAGTTTCTTTTCCATCTTCTATCCATCTCATTTCTGGCACATCGGTTCCCTTATCTTTTTTATCATACCATGCCAAGTCCCATTTGAATATGAAAATTTATATCAGGTGGCAATATTCTTCGTGTTTTGTTGATTAAGAGGACGCAGGAAGAGGAGGGCGCACAGGACCACAAGCATCTGGAAAATAACTCCGGATACCAAGAAAATCTA
>CAMNQN010000053.1 GCA_946549155.1 uncultured Lachnospiraceae bacterium
GATGCTTGTGGCCCTGCGCGCCCGCCTCTTCCTGCGTCCAGTTAATTAACAAAACAAGAAGAACAGCAGCACCTGCCTCAGTCGTTTTTATTAAAGGGAGTGCCGCATTCCGGACAGAATTTCGGCGGATTGGCAGGATCAGCGGGTTCCCAGCCACATTTATCGCAACGGTATCCGGAAGCTTTCACCGGCTTTGGCGCACCGCAGTTAGAGCAGAATTTTCCTTTGTTTATGCTGCCGCAGGCGCAGGTCCAGCTCTCCGCCGGCCTGGGTGCGCCGCACTCACTGCAAAACTTCCCGCTGTTTGATGCGCCGCAGGCGCAGGTCCAGACTGTCGAAGCCCCCGCCGACGGCTGCTCCGGAGCAGATGCCGCCCCCGATCCGCCGGCCGTTTGTGCCCCTGCCCCGGGTGCTGCCTGATTCATCCGCTGTCCCATATTGTACAGATCCTGCACATTCATTCCGCCGGCTGTTCCCGCCATATTCATGCCCATAAATCCCATGGCCGCTCCATTTTTATTGGAAGCTGCGGCGCGCATGGCATCCGCCTGGGCTCCCACCATGTGGGCCGCCGCCATGGTGGGATTGCGGAATGCAGCGTTCCTCTGCAGCTCCTTGATCATGTTCTCGTCCTCCTGGAAGGCCGTTACGCTGGATACGCCGAAGGAGGCGATCTCTATGCCCCGCAGCTCTCCCCATTTGGCGGACAGCACCGCGTTCAGCACATCCGCCAGCTCCGCGGTATGGGCGGGAAGGGCGCTGTAGCGGATTCCCATATCCGATATGCGGGCAAAGGCGGGCTGCAGCGCAGTCAAAAGCTCGCTCTTTAACTGGCTCTCGATCTCATCCCGGGTAAATTCCCGCTCCACATTTCCGCACACATTGGTATAGAACAGTATCGGGTTGGTCACCCGGTAGCTGTACTCTCCAAAGCATCGGATAGAAATATCCACATCCAGCCCGATATTAGCGTCCACCACCCGGAAGGGCACCGGGGAGGGGGTTCCGTATTTATTCCCTGTCATTTCCTTTGTATTAAAATAGTAGATTCTCTGATCTGCGGGGGCTTCCCCGCCAAAGGCAAACCGTTTCCCGATGGCGTCAAAGACCGTCCGAATGCTCTGGCTTAAATCTCCACAGAACAGGGAGGGCTCCACCCCCGCCTGATATGTGTACTCTCCCGGTTCGGAGCAAAGATCCACCACCTTGCCCTGCTCCACGATCACCATGCACTGCCCGTCATTGACCACGATCAGAGAGCCGTCGGTGATCACGTTCTCCGAGCCGTGCCGGTTGGAGGACCGCCCGGAAGTCCTCCTTTTCCCTTTTGTCACAATCACATCCGCAGGCAATGCGTCACAATAAAAATATTCCTTCCACTGATCCGCCAAAGTACCGCCTGCCGCACCTGCCAACGCTCTGATAAGTCCCATATTCTTTTCCCTTTCCGGCGCCGCATTTCCGGCCGCCTATGCCTTAACGGAAAGCGCATGGGGTGTCCCCTTTTTGCCGTTTCCGCTTCCGATTCTATCTTTTTTTATCTCTTCCGTTATCTTTTCTGTTGCCACTTCTGTTACCTCGTCCGACCTTGTTCCAGCGTCTGCCGCCTGATCAGAACTTCCGTCCCAGTGGCGCCGTCTGCTCAGAACCTTCCGCCCCAGCGGCCGCCGTCTGCTCAGAACTTTCCGCCCCAGTGACTGCGCCTGCCTCCCACTCAGAAGCTTCCGCCTCCGCCGCCATGGGTCTGTCCGGAGGAGCTGGTATGGGTACTGCTGCCGCCCATATCATTATCCTTGGGGCGCTCTGTCCTGGTCACCGTCCGGTAGAGAAAAATATCCCGGCTGACCCGCAGGCTTCTGCTGCCGGGCCGCACATAATTAGAGGCAGCCGCCTGACGCCGCACACTCTTTAATTGGGCCCGCATGCATCCGGTAACCACCAGGGCCAGGGCTAGCCCGATCAGCAGCGAACCGGGAATCCACAGGGTGCTCACACCTTCCTTCGGCATATGCCCCGAATCGTAGGCCTTCCCATCCCTGGCCTGTGTGAGGAACTGGTCGCACAGGGAAGCATACGTCCAAAACGCATCCAGATATTCACCGTCGCTTAAATCCGGAAGAAATTTTCCGGATATGTAATCAATGCCCGCATCGGTCACCGCCACAATACCAAAACCGCAGGTGGAAATCCACCATTTCCTGCTTTCCATGTCAACCAGCAGCAGCATACCATCCTTGTCGGTCCCCATACCATACCCATTGTAATCGTAAAAATCATCGGCATAGGCCTCCGGTGTCTTTCCGTCAAGTCCGTACACCGTCACCACTGCCACGTCACACTGCTGCTGCTCACTGATCTCATCCAGCTTCTCCAGCAGCCCCTCCGCCTCCTCCCGATCCAGAAGCTCCGCATCGTCCACCAGGCGGGGGAGCTGGCGCCGCTCCGGAATGGAGGAGGTCCTGACTCCACCCGTATAGATCAGCTTCGCA
Organism: uncultured Lachnospiraceae bacterium; assembly: GCA_946549155.1. Lineage (GTDB taxonomy): Bacteria > Bacillota > Clostridia > Lachnospirales > Lachnospiraceae > Merdiplasma. Next base: position 2,490 of record CAMNQN010000053.1, read on the forward strand.
GATGTCCGCCCGGCAGTATCCGCATCGAACATTTCCGCCTTTGCCGGACCGGAAAACTCTTGCCCCAAGGCCTCCGCCGCTGCATAACCTGGCAATGCTGCCGGGAGCACTGCCAGAAGCACCGCCGTAAACACCCCCAGCAGCCTTACCCGTATCTTCCATCCCTGCCTGCTCCCAAACAGTCCCCTGCCTCCTCCGTTATGTATTTTTATTTCATTTTGTGTTTCCTCTTTCCTCTTCGCCGGGAGTATTCCATCTCCCCGCCTCCGCATGCCTTGCCTCATCGCATCCCCTCCCTACAGCCAGGTAATCAGCGTAACCAATCCATAGGTCACCAGGCCAAACACCGCCGTCAGCCCGGCCAGCCACCGGAAATACAGGCCATTGTCCACGGGGAGATCCCCCACAAATTTTCCGGTCTGCCCGTTCATGGCAAACAGATACTGTTTTCCCCGCCACCTGGTAGTCAAAAGCCACACGGGATACAGCGCATACCGGGCTTTTCCGTTTTTCAGGTAAATATTCGTTCGCTCCGGGATCACGGTGCTGTACATCCCCTCCACCGTATCCGCGAACACCTCCTCCGTGCTGCGCCGGATCCGCTGGTTGGCTCGCTCTATACTCTCCTGAGCCGTCACATCGTATTTGTCCGCCAGATATCCGGCCAGGTAGGCAGTCTGAAAATCCACCGCCTCCGAAAAATCATAGGGCTCCACCGATTCCATCAGATCGTCCGGCATCTTGGAGGAGCCGTCCACCGGAACCTGGCGAAAGCCCACGCTGCCCTCCCGAATCACAGAGAAATGGCTGGTTTCCGTGTAATCGTAATTGGCGGTGCTCCAGAATCTGGTCCGGGTGGCCCGGTAGCGGATGTGGGCATCCGCCTCCGCGTCAAACAGCCAGAAGGGTACATACACACCCTTGATCTCCTCCAGGTGATTCTCATCCGAAAATATCCTGGGCAGCAGCCGCTTTCCCTTCAGATGCCATTTCAGCCCCTCCTTAGCCGCCTTCTTATCCAGCTTGAAGGGAATCACATAATCCGGCCGGAGGGCCCCGGAAAACTGTCCCGTCATCACCACATTATTTCCGCAGTAGGGGCAGGTGGCCGCTGCTGTAGTTTCATCTCCGATAATCTCACCGCCGCAGGACTGACAGGTATAAATCCGCATTCCTTCCGTCTCGCCCTCCCTCCATGTTCCTTCCGGGGAGGTATCCCATTTCATATCGTCCGGCCGCTCCTGTTTTAACTCCTGATCGTATTCCTTCAGGGAATCCATCTCAAATTCCGAATCACAGTAAGGACATTTTAGTTTCCCCTTCGCACTGTTAAACTCGATGGCTCCCCCACAGCAGGGACATTTGTACTCCATCATCTGAGCCATATCACACCTTCCTTCCCACTTATCTGTATTTATACTACCAAAAAAAAGTCCTTCCCGCAATGGCGGAAGGACCTTCCTTTCTTAAGATAAAATTAATCCTTATTTCCTCATCATCCTGCGGAAGAAATCACATTCCTCATCATTGCAGAGCTGCCCCTGGGGCTCCTGCACCGTAACATGAAAGACATGATACAGCGGTTCCTCCTCCGAACCATAGGTCTTAAATTCGCAGTAGACCCCGTTCTTTTCCAGTGCTTCCATCATGAGGGGCGCCTGGGGCCTGCAGAAATCCCCCACCGCAGTCATCAGATACACCGGCGGAAACGCAGGGGTCACATGGTCCGGCACATTCATGACTGCCATTTCCTTCTCTGTGCCGTGTCCCCGCAGAAGATCCCCGCAGATCAGTTCCTGATCCTGGGATTCATTCAGCACATGATGATTTCCAAACAATACGTACGCGCCGCAGTTAAGCGCCACCGCAACAGGCACGAAGCCGTTTGGCACTCTGAAATTATAGTTCTTCGCATAATCCGGATTGGTACAGATGGCTGAGTACAAGCCTGCAAGGTGTCCGCCTGCGGAATCCCCCACCAGGAAAACATGCTCCATATCCAGTCCGTACTCCTGGGCATTCTCATACATCCACGCAATCACATCGTTGGCATCCACCAATGCTGCCGGGAATTTCACCTCCGGCGCAAGGCGATAGGTAAAATTCACCACCGCAAATTTTCTCTGGGCTAAGGACATGCAGTAAAACTGATACAGCTCCTTATCTCCGTATACCCAGCCGCCTCCGTGAACATTCACGATCACCGGAAGCTTTCCATCGACATCCTTCGGGCGGTACACATCCAGCAGATTCCATACCGGATCCGGCCCATACTGAAGATTGTCAAAACGCTCAATATCCTCCGGCGTTGTAAGTCCCTCGTCTCTCTTCGCATCATTTATCTTCCATTCTTTTCGCATTCGTTCACTGCTTGCTGACATAAAACTCTTCCTTTCTTCTTATGATTCCTCTGTTTTCGTGGGATTGCCTCCCTGCTTCTCCTGACGGCGGTATTCGCCGATGGTCATTCCCGTAAGCCGTTTGAACACCTTACAGAAATAGGTAAGATTCGGATAGCCGCATTGTTCCGCTATATCCTTTGTCGTTAACTCCCTGTTTTCAGAAAGCACCTTCGCCTCCTCGATTCGCACCATGGACAGATATTCCACCAGGGTCTGCCCGGTGCATTCCTTAAAAATATGACTCAGGTAATAGGGACTGATTCCCACATTTTCCGCGCAGTCCCGCAGGGAAATATCGTCCCGGAAATGATCCATGACATACTGCTTGGCCCGGGAAACATACCGCACCTTATCATTGTTGTCGCCCTCTGCCTCATCCTCCTCCCCAAAGCCCCGCACATCCTTAATGCTTTCCCGGTAGGAAGCCCGCATATCAGAGAAGGACGCATAAATCTTTCCCACCCCGTACCGATAATCCACTTTCTTTTTCTCTTTTAAACGTCTGGCCACCAGAAAGGCCAGATCCCTGCACCAGCCCTCCCGCCGCTCTGCTTCAAGCTCCTCCGGAATAAGGAACATAACAACTGCCCCGCTGGCCGTAACGGTGGCCAGGAAGCTGCACAGTCCCGCAAGCGTCTCCTTCAGTTCTTCATTCAGCTCATTCGTCCCAATGTCCGCCTGGCCCTTCGGCACAAACGCAGCGATACATCCATATCCAAAATGAATGGAATGGATATCGCAAAATGCCTGAAATCCCTTTTCATCACACTTTTCCGAAAAAACAGACATTAATACCTCGCTTCCCAGAACAGAGCTTACAATCCCGACAGCGGAATTGATCCGCTCCTGCTTCTGGTTCTCTTCCTTTTCCGCTGCCACCGTCCTGCACAGTTTCCGGATCGTCTCAATGCTTTCTTCTCTTTTTCCCGGCTTTAGCAGGTACCCGTCCGTTTTCAGGTCAAGGGCCTTTTTTACATAATTAAAATCACTGAATGCTGTATTGATGATAAAATGCGTCCGGCACCCTCTGTTTTTCAGAAGCTCGATCACTTCGATCCCGGTCAGCCCCGGCATTCGCACATCCACAATCGCCATATCCGGCTTCAGACGTTCCAGCATCTGCTTTAATTCAATTCCGTTTTCCGCCATCCCGACAATCTCAATATCCGGAAATTCCTTTCGGATCAGCAGCTCCTGACTTCTGAGCACCAGCGGCTCATCGTCGGCAATCACCATTGTGTATTTCATCTTTCCTTATCCTTCCCACGGAAATGTGATGGTAATCTCCAGTCCCGGGTTCATATTATTCAGCTCGAACTGAACATCCCCTTTGTAGAACAGCTGCAGCCTCTGATAAATATTGCGCAGGCCAATATGTGTGCTGGATCGGTTGTTCTCATAAAAATCACGATAAACCTCATCGATCTGCTCCGCCGTCATGCCCACGCCATTATCCCTGACTTCCAGAAAAATGCGGCTGCTCATGACATATGCCCGGATCCACACGCAGCCCCCGTTTAATTTCATGGCAAGTCCATGCTGGATAGCGTTCTCCACCAGAGGCTGCAGAACCATACACGGCATCTGGAACATCATACAGGTTTCATCCACCTGGAAATCATACCGGTAACGTCCTCCATAACGGTATTCCTGTATGGCCACATACTCTTTCAGGTTTTCCATCTCCTGCTTCAGCGTTACCGTCTTTGAGATATTGTCCAGATTGTAACGGAGAAAGGAGGCCGTAATCTCCATAAGCCGGGCGCTCTGCTCCGCATTTTCAATGCGCGCCAGCGAAGAGATCATATTCAGCGTATTAAACAGAAAATGAGGATTGATCCTGGACTGTAGAAAATCCAGGTGATTTTTTTGCAGGTCACTGAAGATTTTCAGGTTCTCGATTTCCATCTCCGCCAGCCGCTCCTTCACGTTGGCGTTTTCTTCAATCTTTTTCATCTGCATCTGAATGATCTGCGTCATACCGTTAAAAGCATTGGCAAACTCTTCAAATTCATCGTTGCTGCTGATCTGAATCGGCTCCGCCTGAAATACATCTCTTTCAATTGCCGTAATGCCGGTCATCATAACCCGGATTGACGACGACATTTCCCGGACAATTCTCATCAGATAGAAAAAGCAGAGGATCACCGCCATCACAAGAGCTATGATTTCCACAGCGGTAATCGTGTTCTGAAGGCTGTTCAGCTGCCTTTCCATTTTGTTTAACTGATTCAGCCGGAAAGAATACACCCTCTGGAATCCGGATACCACATAAGTATATATCTCCTGCTGCTCATTGTACAGCTTTCCCAGTTTTTCATAATCACCGGACTTATCATCCTTAAAATACTGTTCAAGCTCCTTCCCCAGGATATCACATTTTTCCAGGTACGTCTCTATCATCCGGTTCGTATCGGCCATCTCACGCACAAAATGCGCTTCCACCTGCTGATCCGTCACAGCAAGAAGCTGCACCACCACCGGCCGTTTTTCTTCATACGCTTCCAGGCCCGTATCCGCCAGCCACAGATAGGCCAAATTCATGCCATCATTGGATTCTTTCACTGCCGTTTCCAGCTGGCTGATGGAAACCAGCTCCGCGATGGCTGCTCTGTATCTATTCGAGGAATACCGATTTATGAAAACGCTGGCCGCTAAAAACAATACGGCAAATAGCCCCACCACAAGATAACCGACTACATATTTTTTTACGACTGACCCAAATTTCTTCATTTCATGACCTCATCATAATTTTCCGCCGTCAGCCAGAAAATATCGGTATAGATACAGTCCGCGCTGTAATTTCCTGTTTTAATGTGCTGCTCGATCTCTCTTACAACCTGGCGGCCCATAAGATTCGTATCCTGCTTTACAATACCGTCCAGTACCCTCCTTTTGGCTCCGTCATAGGCGTCAAACCCCAGCACATACTCATATTCCTCCACCGGCCCATCATAGACGGATTCCATCGATTTTCCTCCGGTTCCCTCCAGAAATACCATCACCTCAGCCTCATCCGCCATCTGATGATAAAGCCGCATAACCGTCAGCGCATCGTACTTGTCATAGGCAACGCCCTTAATTTCTATATCCGGCCATTCCTGCACCACATCCTGAAAGCCCCGCAGGCGCTCCTGCAGATTCTGATACTGCTCCTCGCCGGATATGATCCCCACCGTCGCGCTGCCGCCGGTCAGCTCCACCAGCTCCTCTCCCATCAGCTTCCCGGCCTCATAATTATTCGTTCCCACATATAAATGCTCCGGGAAATCACTGATATCCGTATCCACGCAAATCACATGGATTCCCTGCTCCCAGGCATCCTGCAGAACATCGCGAAAGGTCTCATCTTCATTTCCCTGCACCACAATATAATCTACCTTTGCAGCAATCTGCTGCTTCAGCAGATCCGTCATCTGAGCAATATTATAATTCAGCTGCGGAAGAATCATATTGATATCAATCTTACACCCGGCTCCCAGGGCATCCCTTTCCTCACTGATTCCTTCCGCAATCAGATTCCAGTATCCGTCATCCTTATGGGGAAGGATCACGGATACTCTGGTAATCGGATAAGTCTCTTTATCGTCGGCCCTTCTGTTCAGAAGTACCGCCGTCAGAAACAAGGCTGTCAGACACAATCCGAAAAGGATATATTTAAAAAATGATCTGTTCTTTTTCACGAAATTCATATCTGCTTTTTCTTAATCTCTATTTCTGTGTGGCGTATTTACGCATGTCAAGTGCAACCGCTACGATAATAATAACGCCTTTTGCAATATTCTGCCAGTAAGAGCTTAAGCCCACAAAGGTCAGGCCATAGCTGATCACGCTGAAAATAATAACTCCAAGAAATGCCCCCGGGACATTTCCGATGCCGCCTGTAAAGGAAGCGCCGCCGATGATACAGCTTGCGATTGCATCCATCTCATACCCTTCCGCATAACTGGCATTTGCGCTTCCGGTACGTGCCGCCAGCATACAGCCAGCCAATGCCGCCAGCGCCGCGCAGAACATATACACAAAAAGATCGATTCTGTAAACATTGATCCCCGCAACCTTTGCGGCCTCCCGGTTTCCTCCGGTGGCATAGATATTTCTTCCCAGCGTTGTCTTGTTCAAAATCACATACGCAAGAACCATAACTGCCACAGCAACGATAATCAGGTAATTAATGCCGAAAATGGCGCCTGTGCCGAATTTGGTAAAGCTCTCCGTATAGCCCGCCAGAGGCTGAGAGTTGTTCGGGGCCTTTTTCAAAAGCAGCAGGTTCGCGCCGTAAATGATCAGCTGAAGTCCCACACCTGCAAGGAAGGCCGGTACCTTCAGCTTCGAAATGATCGTACCTGTAATAGCGCCCATGATCATTCCAACCAGGATAGATACCAGAATCGGCACAATGATGGGCAGCTCCGGCAGACCCGGCCAGAACTTAAGATAATAGGTGGACTGCTGTGCCAGCGTACCGGAAATCACAGCGCCAAGCCCTGCCAGACGGCCCACTGTCATATCCATACCGCCGGCCACGATGACCACCAGCATTCCCATCGCCAGAAGAATCTTCGGCGCGCTCTGGATCAGCACATCACTGAGTACCCGAACGGAAACAAAGGACGGGGAAATGACCGCAATAATTACAATCATAAGAATCAGGCAGATATACAGGATGTTATCTACCAGAAATTTTGATAATTTTTTCTCTTTCATTTTACTTCCTCCCTGACACTTTCATATGTACTGGCCAGCAGCATGATTCGCTCATCGCTGACCTCATCACCCTCCAGAATCCCGGATTTGTGGCCCTCACACATAACCATGATCCGGTCCGACATTCCCATCAGCTCCGGCATTTCCGAGCTGATCATAATGACGCATTTTCCGTTTCGCGCCAGTTCCTCCATCAGCTCATAAATCTCATATTTGGCCCCCACATCAATGCCCCGCGTGGGCTCATCCAGAATCAGGATGTCCGGTTCCGACAGCAGCCATCGTCCTAACAGCACCTTCTGCTGATTCCCGCCGGACAAGGTGGAAATCGTTGTTTTCAGTGACGGCGTCTTTGTGGAAAGACGATCCACATATTTCTGCGCATCCTCGTTTCGTTTCTTCTGATCAAGAAAGATTCCCGCTTTGTATCTCGATTTATTCAGGTTCTGCTCCACCACGCAGGTATTGTCCGTGATGGAAAGCGGCCCTAAAATGCCTGTCTTTCTCCGGTCCTCCGTCAGAAGCGCCATGCCATGGCTGATGGCGTCACTTGGCTCATGAATCTTTACCTCTTCCCCGTTAATGCGGATGGTACCCTTCTCCACCCCCCGCAGTCCGAAGATCGCCTCCATCAGCTCGCTTCGCTGGGAGCCAACCAGGCCTCCGATACCAAAAATCTCACCCCTGCGCACCCGGAAGCTGACATCCTGGAAGGAGTGGGGATTCGGACTGGTCAGCCCCTCCACTTCAAGGATCGTTTCCCCGGGCGTATGGCTTTTGGGCGGAAAGCGGTCATTCATCTCCCGGCCCACCATCTTGCTGACGATCGCATCCGTTGTCATTTCACACGCCGGCCAGGTTCCCACCAGCTTCCCGTCACGCATTACGGTAATTTCATCTGAAATCTGAAGAATTTCATCGATTTTATGAGAGATATAGATGATCGCCACATTCTCGGATTTCAGCTGTCCAATAATGCGGAACAGAATTTCCGTCTCTGTCTCCGTCAGGGAAGACGTGGGTTCATCCATGATAATAACCCGCGCTCCTATAGAAACCGCCCGGGCAATCTCCACCAGCTGACAGTAGGATGTGGACAGCTCCCCCACCTTCTGTTTCGGGTTAATGTCCAGCCCAAGCCTGTCAAAAATCTGCTTCGTCTCATTGATCAGCGTCTTCGTATCTACCCAGCGCACTCCCGCCGCCTTCTTATAGGGAATCCGGCCAAGGAAAATATTTTCACAGACCATCTGCGGGCGCACCGGATGCAGCTCCTGATGGATCATGGCAATGCCCTGGTCCATGGCGTTTCTCGGATTCTCAATCTTCACCTGTTTTCCGTCAATTGATATCGTGCCTTCATCCGGACTATACATGCCGTAGATACACTTCATCAATGTGGATTTTCCCGCGCCGTTTTCTCCCATCAGCGCATGTACCGTTCCCGGCCTGACACGCAGCGAAACCTTATCCAGCGCTTTCACTCCCGGGAAGGATTTTGAAAGCCCCACCGCTTCCAAAATATATTCCGAATTACTCATTGTCCTCCTCCTCTGTCCATTATAAAAGAAATGGGCTCAAGCGAGCCCAGTCCTTTTTCTTACTGTTTCTGAAATGCTTTATTAAAACTCTGTTGTTGTAATATCATAGGAGGCATCATCCAGATTGTCCGCGGTAATCGAGATATAGTCAATCATGATTCTGTGACCCTCTACGTTTACACCGTCGATGCCAATGGTCTCTGTGGTAACCTCTTCCCCGTTCTCCAGCAGATACATCAGCTTGTAAATGCACTGTGCCAGCTTCACCGGATTGTTCAGGGAGGTCTCCAGCAGTGTGCCATTGCCGATGGCTTCGCAGCCTGCGGCCGTCGCGTCAACGCCTACAACCGGAATCGTGTTGCTTTCGTCTGTGAAATAACCGTGTGCCTGAAGGGCTGCGATGGCTCCCAGTGCTTCATCATCATTATCCGCGATCACACAGTCGATATCATCCCCGTAGCTTGCCAGAAGCGCTTCTACATTTTCCTGTGCCTTGGAACGCTGGAAGTCACAGATCACGCCATTGATGGAATCTCCGCCTTTCACGCCCGTCACATCGTCGCCGCCGATGCAGCTTCCCAGCTCATAACCGGCCGCCTCGATGGCTGCAAGGCTGTAGGAGGAACGGTTAATCGTATCACTGAAGGTGGGCATACCCTGAAGAAGAATAAAGTCTACCTTACCGTTGCCGTTACGGTCCCAGTTCTCATTTCCATTAAAATAATCAACCAGCGCATTGCCCATGTTCTCGCCGGACTGGGTGGATGCGGAAGATACATACCAGAGATTCTCATTCGCCTCAAACGCCGCATCCGACGGAGAAGTTGTATTTGCGAAAATACCTACAACGCCTTCGGTTCCCATGGTCGCCGCAATCTGATCGGTAGCCGCGTTGTTGATGTTGTTCAGTACAAGGTATTTCACGCCCTGGGTATAGAAGTTGCTCACATTCTGATCCTGAACGTTGATGTCATTCTGGCTGTCTGCTGTTGTAACGGTGATGGTTCCGTCAGCCGCTGCAATATTGTTCAGGCACTGTGTTGCGTTTGCGATAAAGGTATCAGCCGCGTTGTACCATACAACCCCTGCGTTTGCGTCTGCCGCAGACACACTTGAAGCAACCATGGCGGACATAACACCAGCTGCCAGCACTGTACTGAAAATCTTCTTTTTCATACTAAATTCCTCCTATATCTGCACAGCTTCCTGTGCCCTTTTTTGTTATAAAAATCGTACCACATTGACCGCCAGGAAAACATTCAAGATAATTGCGATGGGTTTGAAAAAAATTGCGATATAAGAAAGAAAAACCAGATATTTGCACTTTTTTGCGGTATCCGACAAAAAGAACGGGCGGCTCCCGTCATAAAAGAAGGGGGCTGACGAAAAATGACAGGGGAACATTACGGATATCCAGTATACATTTGTATATTCCGTAATGCTTTCCTGTCATTTTTCATCAGCCCCCGCGCCGACTGCGCCGTTTCCGTTCTTGGAAACAGGGGTCTTTTACAGTTCTACCCTGGAGAGAGCCGCCTCATCCGCCACTACCACCACATCCGGATGAAGCTGCAGGATGGAGGCCGGTACCTGGGGAGTCACAGGACCGAAAAAGGCCTTTTTCACCGTCTCCGCCTTATCCGCCCCGGATATCACGATCAGAATCTTTTTCGCGCTCATGATCGTGCCGATGCCCATGGTATAAGCCTGTCTTGGCACCTCCGCCTCAGAAGCGAAGAAACGCTTGTTGGCCTGGATTGTACTCTCCGCCAGATCCACACAGTGTGTCTCCTTGGGGAAATAATCCGCCGGCTCGTTAAAACCGATATGGCCATTGTGGCCCATCCCCAGAAGCTGCAGATCCGCTCCTCCTACAGAACGGACAATCTCCTCATAGGCTTTGCAGGCTTTCTCACTGTCCGCCTCTGTCCCGTCGGGAAGGAAGGTGCGCTCCTTGTTGATGTTCACATGATTAAACAGATTCTCATTCATAAAATAGTAATAGCTCTGGTCGTTCTCCCGGGGCAGTCCCTTGTACTCATCCAGGTTCACCGTGGTCACCTGGGAAAAATCCAGATCTCCCTTCTCGTACCACTCAATCAGCTTTTTGTAGGCACCGATGGGCGTGGAGCCGGTGGCCAGGCCCAGCACACAGTCCGGTTTTGCCACTACCTGGGCCGCAATCACACTGGCCGCCTTCCTGCTCATGGCTTCGTAATCCTTTGTCTTATAGATTCTCATGCTCTTATTCCTCCATCCTTATAATTTCACGCATTCCGCGTCCCCTGCCGCTTTTGCTTCTCTGCCGCATCCCCTTCACACGTCCTGATGCAGCCGTCCGTTTCTTATTCAGTATAGCATACCTTTCCCTATTTTGCCAGCCAAGTTTCATGGATACCCGGAGGTTCTTCCCGTTACTGTTCGGGGGCCAATGTTCTTCTTGTTTGGTTAATTGGCGAGACGCAGGAAAAGACGGGGCCGGGCGGGCAGAAACTTTTTATATTCAGCTCTTGCATAGCCATTGCTTCAATAGTAAATTCAGAAAAAAAGGGGCTACCTTACTGCTTCCGCCTCCGGATTCTTAATCCGCAGCGCGATATACTGTTCCATATCGTTTTTATCCCGCCCTAGTGCCAGGGCCAGTTCACTGTACAGCCGGTTTTCTGCACTCTTTAAATATTTCTCATCCGTGGCTGTGATCTTTCGTCCCTGCTCTATGCGGGACTGTTTTCTTACATACAGCGTCTTGATAATCTGAATCCAGCACCTGCAATCCGGAGACCGCAGCGCCTGCTTATAATTCTGCTCCCGCTGCTTCTCCTCTGATATCCAAAGCTCCTGAATATCAGGTATCGAATCGATGAGCTCTTTCGCCTCTTCTCTGTTAAGCGCCTTTCGCATCTGCACCTTCTGGTTATCCACCGGGGTATAGATCACACCGCCCTGTCCCTCCAGGGGGGTGAGACGGTAATACAGGCGATCCCTGTCCGCCCCGGACACATTCAGCTTCGTAATTTCCTCCACCTTGCACAGACCGCTGGTACCATAATGAATATATTCGCCAGGTTCAAACATAAAATCCCTCCTAACGGACTAATTTTACCATTTTTTTCGTCCATTTGTAAGAGTTGTTTTTTAAAAAAACAATTTTTGTGAAAATGTCTGAAAAATTCCCGGAGCAGTATTGTGCAATTTTCCCATTACCTGCAGGTATTCCTGCGCTCATCTCTGGTTTTGGATATCCCGGTAGATGGCATCCAGCAGCTGTTCATTGATGGTCTGTGCCTTTTTCACATCCTTCTCACAGATCGCCTCATACAGCTGACCGTGAAGCGGCATACTCTCCGCAAAAGGATCCGCCATATTCAGCGGAAACTGCCAGAAACGATCCATCACGCTGCTGATAGATAAAATAAGCTGATACATCACCTGATTGTGAGACAAGCGGTAGATCGTATAGTGAAATTTCTGATCCACATCCGTCTGCCGCTCTCCCTTCCGGCACTTATCCATCAGGGTGGCGGAAATCTCTCCCAGCTCCCGCAGCTCCTCATCCGTGGCCCGGTGAATCACCATCCGCAGTATCTCCTTTTCCAGAATCTTCCGAACCTCCAGCGTCTCCAGCAGCGTCTCCTTCTCCTGCGTAAAATCCAGCAACGGCGGAAACAGGGCTCCGGTGCCCTCGATCACATAAAACCCTTTTCCATTGCAGGCCTCAATCATATTCCTGGCCTCCAGTGTCTTCATAGCCTCCCGCAGCGCCGTCCGGCTCACGCCCATCATGCGGATCATCTCCTCCTGGGAGGGCAGCTTATCGCCGGCCTTCAGACCGTGCTCCTCTATGTAGTTTTGAATATATCTGATAATCTCGGACTGTAAAGATGTTCTGTGAATTCTATCTGTCATTCCCTATACCATATCCTTCTGTACCCTTGCAGAATAAAACGCCGCCCGGGCAGCTTTCAATTTTCCGCCCAGGCACAGTTCCGCCGAAATGTTACTATGTCCCCACCATATCACATAGGATGTTTTTTGTCAACGCGCACTATTTTTCCTAAAAATTGCGTTCATATTCAATCGCTACTGTTCAGGGGAATGTTCTTCTTGTTTTAGTAATTGGCAGGACGCAGGAAGGAGGAGGGCGGAGCCGACACTGTCATCTGAAAAACTGCTTCGAATACCAAGAAAATCTAAGATGGAGCCGGCTCCGCCCTCCCCCTTCCTGCTGTTCCTGGCAAGCTTTACAAAATCACGCCGAATGGAACATCCTAAGCGTAAAAGACCCGGTTTGCGTAAAGTGATACCGTGGTGGCGGAAAAAAACGAAGTTTGAAAGAAATGACAGCAAATTTACGATAAAAGCAATTGCTATGCAAGAGCTGGATAGAAAGCTTCTGTCTGTGGCTAAAATATTAATTTGCGCAAATCGGATATTTTTGCTTAGGGTGTCACATTTGGCGTGATTTTGTAAAGCTAGCCAGAAAACAGCAGAAAAAAACAGGGCCTGGCGGGCAGATCCCTCTGGAAAACATTGCGCAGGATACATAGAAACACTTGGATG
>CAMNQN010000054.1 GCA_946549155.1 uncultured Lachnospiraceae bacterium
TTAGTTTTTCTTGGCATCCGGAGCTATTTTCCAGAGGTATGTGGCCCTGCCGTTCTGCCTCATCCTGCGTCCGGGTAGTTAACAAAACACGAATTGCAGAGCGCAAAAAACTGCCAGCGAGTCTCCCCGCTGGCAGATACATTTTTATGGTAATCAGGCTTTGCCTGCGCTTCCCAGTACGTTCTGAATCTTGTGAGCAACCATATCCTTTACCGCCTGACGGGCCGGCTTCAGATACTGACGCGGATCGAAGTGATCCGGATGCTCTGCGAAGTATTTGCGGATATTGCCGGTCATGGCAAGACGGATATCGGAATCGATATTGATCTTGCAGACAGCCAGCTCTGCCGCGTGACGCAGCTCTTCCTCCGGGATACCGATGGCATCCGGCATATTTCCGCCGTACTGGTTCACCATCTTTACGAACTCCTGGGGTACGGAAGAGGAACCGTGCAGTACGATCGGGAAGCCCGGCAGACGCTTAATGCACTCCTCCAGTACATCAAAACGCAGTGGCGGCGGAACAAGGATGCCGTCCGCATTGCGGGTACACTGGGATGCTTTAAATTTATATGCGCCATGGCTTGTCCCAATGGCGATAGCCAGGGAATCGCAGCCCGTTCTGGTAACAAATTCTTCTACTTCTTCCGGACGCGTATAGCTTTCCTTACCGGATTCTACAACTACCTCATCCTCAACGCCTGCCAGTGTTCCCAGCTCTGCCTCAACCACTACGCCGTGATCATGAGCGTACTCAACCACCTGCTTGGTAAGGGCAATGTTCTCCTCGAAAGATTTAGAGGAAGCGTCGATCATAACGGAGGTAAATCCGCCATCGATACAGCTCTTGCAAAGCTCAAAAGAATCACCGTGATCCAAATGCAGCGCAATCGGAATCTGCGGATTCTCAGCAACTGCAGCCTCTACCAGCTTTACCAGGTAGGTATGATTCGCATAAGCGCGCGCTCCCTTGGATACCTGAAGGATAACCGGGCTGTTCAGTTCGCCGGCTGCTTCTGTGATGCCCTGTACAATTTCCATGTTGTTAACGTTGAAAGCTCCGATGGCATAGCCGCCGTCATAGGCCTTCGCGAACATTTCCTTTGTTGTTACCAATGACATAATAAAATTCCTTCCTTTCTTTTAATATCGCTGTCTACGATTATACCCTTTTTTCCTGAAATAAGCAATAATCCTTTCTCAACTTTCTCAAAATCTGTATTTTCATACATTTTTTCCCTCTCCGCCCGGCATAATTTGTCACTTTGTCATTGACTTTAAAAGGGACTTTTCCTATAATAAAAAACTAAGAACGCAAAGGGGCATTCGACATTTTTTGCGTTCTTTTCTACGCTAATAAGGAGGAAAAGAGAAATGAAAAACAAACTGATGAAAGCTTTAAGCGCGGGACTGGCCGCAGGGATGATCCTTTCCATAACTGTCCCCGCAGCCGCCGAGGAGGCAAAAACGCTGAGAGTTGCCATGGAGTGCAGCTACGCTCCCTACAACTGGACACAGCCCGATGATGCCAACGGAGCCGTACCCATCGCCGACAGCCCGGACTACGCTTACGGCTACGACGTGATGATGGCAAAGCACATCGCCGAGGAACTGGGTTATGAACTGGAAATCGTAAAACTCGACTGGGATTCCCTGATCCCTGCTGTTCAGTCCGGAAACGTGGACTGTGTGATCGCGGGACAGTCCATCACCTCTGAGCGTCTGGAGAGCGTGGATTTCACCGTGCCCTACTACTATGCCTCCATTATCACACTGGTGAAAGCAGACAGCAAGTATGCCGAGGCCCAGGGCATTTCCGATCTTGCCGGCGCCACCTGTACCTCACAGATGAATACCATCTGGTATGACAAATGCCTGCCGCAGATTCCCGATGCCAATATTCTGCCGGCCCAGGATTCCGCTCCGGCTATGACCATGGCGTTAAAATCCGGCGGCTGTGACCTGGTGGTTACCGATATGCCCACCGGCACCGCTGCCTGCGCCTCCGATGCTTCCTTAAAGCTTCTGGATTTCTCCGGCTCTGAAGATGATTTCCAGGTATCCGAGGAGGATATCAATATCGGTATATCCCTTCAGAAGGGCAACACCGAGTTGACAGACGCCATCAACAGCGTTCTCTCCCAGATGACCGTGGATGACTTTAACTCCATGATGGACGAAGCCATCTCTGTTCAGCCGCTGGCTCAGTAATGAAGGAGACACCAACCTATGCCTGAATCATTCTTCGGAAGAATCGTTTTCATTTTGCAGCGGTACGGCCTGTCCTTTGCCCGTGGTGCCGGTGTTTCCATGCTGCTGGCTCTGATCGGCACCGCCATCGGATGCGTCATTGGCTTTGCTGTAGGGATCGTGCAGACGATCCCCCTTCACAAAAACGACAGTGTCCTGAAAAAGCTTCTTCTCAAACTGGTTAAATTTATCCTAAATGTCTACGTGGAAATTTTCCGCGGCACGCCTATGATGGCCCAGGCCATGCTGATTTTCTACGGATCCACAGCGCTGTTTAACATTCACATGTCCATGTGGTTTGCCGCCATTTTCATCGTATCCATCAATACGGGCGCTTATATGGCGGAAACCGTCCGGGGCGGAATCCTTTCCATCGATCCCGGCCAGACAGAAGGCGCCATGGCCATCGGAATGACCCATGTGCAGACCATGACCTCCGTCATTCTTCCTCAGGCGCTGCGAAATATTATGCCTCAGATCGGAAATAACCTGATCATCAACATCAAGGATACCTGTGTACTGTCCATCATCGGTACTGTGGAGCTGTTTTACACAACCAAGGGCGTGGCAGGCGCCTACTATACCTACTTTGAGGCTTTCACCATTGCCATGGTCATTTACTTTATCATGACCTTCGCCTGCTCACGTATCCTGCGCTACTTTGAAGGAAAGCTGGACGGCCCCGACAACTTCGACCTGGCCACCACTGACACGCTGGCCCACACCAGCGGCATGTACAAATATCCGGACAAAAAGGAGGAGAAGCGGCATGAATAAAGAAATTTCAGCAAATAAAGAAGCTTCTATTCTTGACATCCACCACCTCAGCAAAACCTTCGGCACTCATGTGGTATTAAAAGATATCGATTTCTCGGTGAAGTCCGGCGATGTAACCTGCATTATCGGCGCTTCCGGCTCCGGAAAGTCTACACTGCTGCGCTGCCTGAACCTGCTGGAAACCCCTACCTCCGGAGAGGTGCTCTACCACGGGGAGGATATCACCGGTGCCCATGTCAATGCGGCGTCTTACCGCTCCCACGTGGGAATGGTTTTTCAGAGCTTCAACCTGTTCAACAACATGAATGTCCTGAAAAACTGTATGGTGGGACAGATGAAGGTATTAAAAAAGGATGCGGAAACCGCCCGGAAAAACGCCATGCTTTATCTGGACAAAGTGGGAATGGCCCCCTATATCAACGCGAAGCCCCGGCAGCTCTCCGGCGGACAGAAGCAGCGGGTAGCCATCGCCCGGGCACTGGCGATGGAGCCGGAGCTTTTGCTCTTCGATGAGCCCACCTCCGCCCTGGATCCCCAGATGGTGGGGGAGGTGCTGGAAGTAATGCGCACCCTGGCCCGGGAAGGGCTGACCATGATTATCGTAACCCACGAGATGGCCTTCGCCAGAGACGTATCCAGCCATGTGGTCTTTATGGCCGACGGCGTAATCGCGGAGGAGGGAAACCCCTCCCAGCTCTTTGAGCATCCCCAGAATCATCTCACAAAAGAATTTTTGACACGGTTCCGGAATGGATAGAATCGCTTTCCTGTAAAATGAAAAAGGGCCGCCGCAGAAGCTTCCGTACCTTCTGCGGCGGTCCTTTTTTGTTCTGAAATTATTGGTCTGTTCCTTTTCTCTGTGTCAGACCCGTTTTCCGGGAATTTCTAATTCCTTCTATCCCTGCCTCTGCGATTCTTCTTTTTCTGATTTCTCCTGACGATCATAATCACCACAATCCCGACAATCACTAAAATCGATACAATCAGAATAATAATCAACTGCAGGATGGGATTATCGTCTCCCGTCTTTGTATTGTCAGAGCTGTTTCCCGCAGCTGCCAGATTCTGCGCCGTAGCCAGAGCCGCGTTGTCTCCCGCCAGCCCGCTGGTGGGATCAGCCAGTTCCCGCTCCACCGTACTGCCGCTCTGCACCGTGTTGGTCACGATCACCTCGTCAGCCAGATTTTTCGCGTTCAGAGTAACCGAATCCTTATTCAGGCTGATGTCATACCCAAATTCTTTTCCGCTCTTCAGCACCTTTCCTTCCTCATCCACCTCCGCGAAGTAGAAGGTCACCTCCCGGCTGGCCAGCTTATGCAGGTTCACCTTGAGCGTAGCTGTCAGCTCACTGGCGTTAGTGAAGGTCATAGCCTTCTTATAACGCAACTTCGTCAGCTTGGCATCATCAAAAATACCGATATAGTAAACCGAATTTACCCGGACCGCCGTATCCTTATAAACCACTTTCTTGGTCAGCTTCAGCTCCGCCTGCAGGTTATTGGGATCCGTCGGTTTTTCCGTCTCCGTCTCATCGGCGGAAGCCACCTTTGTATTGGTGATGGTCACGGTCTGCGTCTTTGTCTCGCCCTGTTTCAGAACGATCTCCGAAGGATCCACCGTGATAGTATAAGTGATTCCGTTTGGCACCTCTTTGCCGTTGGCATCCACTTCCTTCACCATCACATACTTGGTTTCCGTACTCATCGTCAGCTCCACTGTGATGGTCTTTTCGGATTTCCCGCCCATCTTGATGGCCTTCTTGCCTATATAAGTGTACGTTCCCTTCTGAGAATTCTTGGTATAAATTCCGGCGTAAAAAGTACTGTTGCTGTTTAAAGCCGCGCCGTTTACATCCTTCACCACATTTGTCACCTGGAAGGAAGCCGTGTACACGAAGCCCTCCGGCATCTTGAAATACCGGTTCTGAATGGTCACCTTTTCCGGATCCGCGTCAAACATCGCGTTGTCTTCCACCTTGATAACCACCCGTTTCTGCCGTCCGCTGTAGATATATTCCGCATAGAAGGGATCTGTGGCCAGCGTTTCCTCCGCCACCTCTCCCACCGGATTTCCGTATTCATCCGTCTCACCCACATAGTAGGTACCGTTGGCAAGCTTATCAAACAGAACGGTGGCGGACTTGTAGCCTGTCTTAATCTCGATCATCTTCACATCGCTGATCCGGTTCTCCTTCTCCGCATCCGCAAACAGTGCGGCGTAATAGCTGCCGCCTGTCTTGGAATAAATCTCGTAATCCGTATTGCCAAGATAATTCCGCTTCGTCACAGATATGCTGCCCGTGGCCTTCTCCGGCACCTTCTCATTGTAGAAGACAACGACCCCGTCCCTGGTCTTGTTCTCTTCCGAAGTCAGAATCACCTCACCGTTTTCGCCTTTCTGAACTGTAACCACCACTTCGGAATAACCGGAAACCTGATACCCCGCCGGAGCCTTAATCTGGGCAAGCCGGAAGGTTCTCGTTTCATCCTCTTTCCAATCCTTAATAAGATCTCCATAAATCGCAGGGTCCAGATTCAGCGTCATTTCCTTCGCCTCGGAGGAGAAGGTATAGGGATTCCCATTGGCATCCTTTAAGGGCACACCGCTTTCATCTTTCATGACAAACTCCGCACCGCCAAGATAAACCGGTGCCGCGGACACATCCGCCGGCTTTTCCTGAACCGCCAATTTCAGGAAATCAATGGAGCCCTGCTGGCCGCTGCCCTGCGGGCTTTCCGGATAATTGACCACATTCAGCGCCGTCAGAGCGTTCCCATTCCCATCCAAAGCCGCACCTTTCGCATTAATCGAGAAGAAGCTGTCATTCATCTTCATATAGCCCTGCGGCGTAGCAGTCTCTCTCAGCATATACTCGCCGCCCGCGATCAGGTACGGACTGATATCCACTGCGGTTCCCGCCGCATCTGTAGTCCAGCTATAAATCACTGCGCCTTTGGCATAAGCAGTGCTGCCGGCAGCAAAGCTTACGCTCTTTCCGCCTTTGTCCTTCACTGTGACATCCGTGGTGGGAATAATATTTTCCGCCGCGATCACTTCCAAAACAGCGCCCGCCACCGGGATTTCCTTTCCCTCTGCCTGGGCTGCTGCCTCTGCATCGCTGGCCAAAGCCTCACCCGTCACATAGGTAATTTTCCTTACGGGCAGGGATTTTACGGATGCGGATGCCCCATCTGCCGCCAAAGCCATAGCAGCCAGCCCGATTTCTTCACCCAGCATCATCAGCTCGGTTTCGCTCTCCGCTTCTGTTTCCTGAAGCAATTCCTGCTCCGTTTCCGCCTCTGTACTGTTCTCTGTAACAGACTCCGTGCTATCCGCATCGCTTTCTGTAAAAGCTTCTGTCACATCCGTCTCAGATGCCGCTTCCGTACTCTCTTCTGTCACTGCCTCCGTGTTTTCCTCCGAAACAGTTTCCGTACTCTCCTCGGTCACTGCTTCCGTGTTCTCCTCCGCAGCAGTTTCCGTGCTCTCTTCTGTAACAGTTTCCGTATTCTCCTCCACAGCAGTTTCTGTTTCAGTTTCTGTTTCGTCCGTCTCCGATGTCGTTTCCGTCACATCTGTTTCCGTTGCCATGCTTGTCTCTGAATCAGCCTCGGTTAAAGCTTCGGCCTCTTCCGTTTCTGCTTCTGTCTCTTCCTGTCCGTCCATGCCCACTACGGCCATTCGCACATCCGAAACAGCCGCCTTATCTGCATAGACGGCCCCCAGCAGATCCGAAGCTGCTGTAAAGGAGCCCTCCGGCACCAGGTAAGTCCCCGTGCCCGCATCCTGGAGAGAGGCTTCGCCCAGATAGGGCACAAACTCACCGTTCTGCTCTGCCACCACATTATAAACCACGCATCCCGCATAGGAGGCAAACTCTCCCTCCACCAAGCTGTCCTGGTAGATGGCATCGTACACGGGAATGTCCAATTTCTGATTTTTGTCTCCGGCCACCAGGTTAATCACCAGCGTAGTATCCGAAACATCCACGCTTCCATCTGTCAGCACAGGCTCCAAAGGCTCCGTGTTCAACGTCCCGTCCTCATCCGTGTACAGATTAATCACCTGTACACTGTCAGAGCTCTTTCCATTCGCCAGGATCAGAGAATACTCTGAAAGAGAAGCCAGCACATGGGAAGCTGTTACCGCATTACCCTCAGCCTCATCGGCCTCTGCCGAATCATTGTCCGCCAGCACATCCTCCGTCATAGAGCCGTCATAATCTTCCGCAAGAACAGCATAGTCCAGCGCGTCACCCAGCCCAGCCTTTAAGCCGCTTTTCGTAATCATCTGGCCATCATTTTCGCGGTTCTGAATCCCTGCAAAGCCAATCAGAGGGATATCTTTCCCTTCTAGCTTCACAGAGCTCACCCTTCGATCATTATCCAGGGAAATTTCCGTCAGCTCCCTGGCCGCTTTCTCTGTCAGGGCGAACGCCTTCGCCTCCGCCTGGGCATACTCCGTAAGCCCCAGTGAGAACGCCTTCTCGTAGGCAAAGGTCACTTCCACCTTCCCGGAAGGAGTTACCGACTGCCCGTCCACCAAAAACGAGATCTCATAAAAACGCGCCTCCGAAAGCTCCCGGTGTCCCTGGTTCGTCTCCTTCTCCACCAGCTTCATGGCAGCTTTCCATCTATCCTGATCAGACTTTTTCGTCAGCTCCTTCACTGTCATCTGAGCGCTTTCCGGCAGGGCATCCTTTCCGGACAGTTTCGCCTTCACCGTCAGGCCACTGCCTGACCAGGCAAACTCCGTTTTCCTGCCCTCCGTCTCCTTTTCCGTAACAGCTTCCGTCGCTTTCTCCGTCTCAGTCTCGCCGGAAGCCTCTGTACCCGGCGCTTCCGTAATCGGAACCTCTGTCGCAGGGGCTTCTGTCACAGGAGCCTCTGTCACAGAAGCCTCCGTCACGGGAGCCTCCGTCTCAATCAAATCATTCACTTTCTCCGTGGCAGGCGCCTCCGTAACCGGAGCCTCTGTGGGCGCTTCCGTGGGAGCCTCCGTAGGCGGCTCCGTCGGCTTTTCGGTGGGGGCTTCCGTGGCAGGAGCTTCCTCTGCCGCCGCTTCCACCGTACTTTCCACCGCAGTCTCCGACATCCCCTCTGCCAACACTGCCACACTGCCATGACCCATCAGCATAGACACCGTCAGAAAAACAGACAGCAGTCTACAGGTCCTGTTTTTCATAATAATTCCTCCTTGTTCCAATCTCATTCCATATCCAACATCTAAAATACACCAGTTTATATACAGTATATACTTTTCTATTCCTCATGTAAACAATGTATTTTCTTAAGAATTATCTGGAAGCATCTCCATGTTACTGTTCAAGTAAATGTTCTTCGTGTTTTTTAAGAAAGAGGACACAGGATGAGTCGGGGCCCCATGGCCATATATATCTGAAAAACATCTCCGGATGCTTGTGGCCCGGCACGCCCGCCTCTTCCTGCGTCCTCTTATTTAATCACTTTAATCACAAACAAAGAAGCCGTCTAAACGCTGCTTCTCCAGCATTTAGCGGCTTCCTGTCACTCATATCATTAATCAGCCAATTAATCCTGCACGTAAGGCATAAGGGCGATGTGACGCGCTCTCTTGATAGCCACGGTCAGTGCTCTCTGATGCTTTGCACAGTTTCCTGTGATTCTTCTGGGAAGGATTTTTCCTCTCTCAGATACATATCTCTTTAATTTGTTTACATCCTTGTAATCAATCTCGTTATTTTCCTTACCACAGAATACGCAAACTTTTTTTCTTCTGCGGCCGCCTCTTCTCTTCATGGGAGAATCGCTTCTATCTTTACTGTAAGCCATTGTGAATTCCTCCTGTTCTGCTGCCCTGCGGCATGAGCCGCCATCTTAGGGCGTAATTTAATTGAACGGCAGCTCCTCATCGATTCCATCCGGAATATTCATAAAGCCGTCCCCTGCAGAGGCCTGGCTGGGAGCCGGGGCGGAAGGTCTGGATACCGGAGAGGCAGCAGGCATAACGCCGTGCTCTGCGGATGCAGCCTTGCTCTCTGCAAACTCCTGATCCTCTACCACCACATCCGTGGTGTATACTTTCTGGCCATCTCTGTTCGTGTAGCTTCCGGTCTGAATTCTTCCTGTCACGACCACCTTCAGTCCCTGACGGAAATATTTCTCCGCGAACTCTGCGCTCCGTCCGAAAGCCACGCAGCCAATGAAATCTGCGGTAGCCTCCCCGTCGCGGCGCCCAAATCTGCGGTCAACCGCTAATGTATATCTGGCGATCGCCATGGAATTATCCCCTGCGGAATATCTAACTTCCGGGTCTCTGGTTAAACGGCCCATTAAGATGACTTTATTCATATAATCTCCTCTTCTCTATCTACGCGTCCTGTCTCACGCATAAATATCTGATCACATTTTCCATAATGCGGACACGCTTTTCAACTTCCGCCGGGCATGTGCCATCAGATTCGAAGTGAACGAAGTAGTAAAATCCTTCACGCATTTTCTGGATCTCGTAAGCAAGCTTTCTCTTACCCCAATCATCCACGTCGGTTACCGTACCGCCGAAACGAGTGATGACTTCTTTCACTTTTTCCACGGTAGCAGCTCTCTCTTCATCTTCGAGTTTAGCGCTGACAACAACTGCTAATTCATATTTGTTCATGCTTCTCGCACCTCCTTATGGTCTCTGGCCCCTTTTCTGGAAAGGAGCAAGGAAATAAATAATATATCACAGAATTATAATCTATCACAAGAATCACTGGATTTCAAGTGTTTTTTCTACTTTTTAGGTGAGGAACCGTAAATCGTAATTTTTTTGATCACATTGCCTGCTTCCAAATATTTCACATAATATTTCCTGTCATTGGAATTGACAAAAGTCACCCGGACTCCTCCGCCTCCTGACGAAAAACTGAGAAATTTACATCCTCTGGACCCCAGCATATTGCTGGCATCATCACCACTCATTCCCAGGAATAAACCGGCAAAGGTATAATCATCGCCGCTGTTGCTTTCGATCTCGGCAATTTCTCCGGAAGCTGAAGCCTCAAACCGAATGGGGTAGCTGGCAGTGGAATATTCTGCATTTGTACAACTCACTCCTGCATAATACCGATGAACAGACACACCATTCCATGGCACCGGACAGGAATGATCCAATTCCTTTGTCCCGGCGGGATATTCCTGCACCTCACCGACATGGAAGGCCGGCGCTGCAGCCCATATGCTCTGGTTCAGATAGCTTTGCACCTCTGTCCGCTCTTTCACCGATTTTACTGTCACCTTGCAGGTACAGGTATAACCGCTTCTCTTCGCCGTAATGGTAGAAGAGCCTGGCCGCACGCCTGTCACTCTTCCGTATTTGTTCACCGCTACTGCCGACGGATTGCTGGAGCTCCAGGTAACACTGGTCGTATATTTTTTCGTACCTATAGCCAGATACAAATCCTCCCCGGTGCCAACCGTAAGGCTTAAAGAGGTACGGCTTAATTTTGCTTTGCCGGCCGCCGGCGCACTTGCAGCGGTTACATACACCGTACACCTGGCCGTTACCCCATTGGCTTTCGCGGAAATTACCGCAGTTCCCTTTTTCTTCGCCGTGATTTTTCCCTTGCTGCTGACAGTGGCTACGTTTTTATTGCTGCTGGTCCAGGTCACTTTTTTGCTTTTCCCCGTTACCGTGGCTTTCAGCGTCCGGGTTTTCCCTTTATAGATGCTAACCGATTTCGCACTCAGCCGAATAGTAGGATTGGAAACGCTCACCTTGCATTTCGCGCTGACCCCATTGGCTTTTGCCGTAATAGTTGCCGTTCCCTTTTTCTTCGCTGTAATCACACCGCTGCTGCTGACAGCGGCTACTGATCTGTTGCTGCTGGTCCAGGTCACTTTTTTACTGGAGCCCTTCACCGTCGCTGAAATCTTCTTTGTGCAGCCTTTCACCAGCGACACCTTCACGGGGGACACCTTGATGGTGGGGGCCTCCACCTTAACGGTGCAGACATCCTCGCTTCCCAGACACATATTTCCGTTACTGTCCGCAAGATACGCCGTGATCTTTGCAGTGCCGCTCTTACGCGCAGTAATTTTACCGTTACTGTCCACGCTGGCCACACTGGCATTGCTGGACTTCCACTTAATCTTCTGCGAGGGAGTACAATTTATCTTCCGGGCAACCGCGCCAAGAGAATACCCAGGGCACCATACGCCGGTGAAACACTGTTTGCACTAAAAAGGCATTCGAACCTTCCAAGGTGCTCCGGATAGTTTGCCAGTCCGGCAGTGTAAAGATTTTGGGAAAAGCAGCAGTCTACAATAACTACGAACTCTCCTTTATAATTTACCAGCTTTTTCGCCAAATCCGCAAACTTATAAACCGCCCCATTTATATCCAGAACCAGACCCGTCTTCGCAAATAGTACCTTATCGCCCTCGTTGGATCCCTGGTACCCATGCGCAGCCACGTACAGATAGTTAATATCCCCGTTTTTGCTGTTGGAAAAGGCCTAATCAAGAATACTGTCTATTTTATTCTGTGTTGTGGGTCTCTTTTCCATGTCGTAAAAATATGAAACACATTTATTTACCCGCCACAAGGACAGCTTATTTTGCGCCAGAATTTTCGACACCGCCAGTGCGCTGTTCTTGGCATCGTCTGTGCCGCAAATTGCAGCAATATTCATATTTCCCGATGCCAATACGGTTACCGGCGTAACTATCATTACAAGCAGTACAAATAAACATCCTAAAAAATACCGTTTTTTCATCTCTCCCTCATTTCCATTCCATTTCTCAAATTCCCTAAGGGCTATTTTCCTTCTCTTTCTTCTGTAATCCTCTGGTATTCTTCTCCACCAGCTTCCTGGCAATCATGATCTGATGGCCGCACCCCAGGCATTTCAGCCGGAAATCCGCTCCCACACGAAGGATCTCCCACTCCTGACTGCCGCAGGGATGCTGTTTTTTCAGCTTTACAATATCACCCACCTCATACAGAAGACATTCCTGCTTATGCTCCATAGTCCTTTGCTCCTCTTCTTTTATATATGACGCAGATTCGGCCAACCGTTATCCGTCACACCCGGTGGCCGCGGCATATTTACTCCACAGAAACAGCCCCCAGCACCTCCCCGATGCTGCCCTGTATCAGCAGATCGGCATACTTATCCCTGGGCGTGGCGGATTTATTGATCACCACCAGGTGGCCGCCCTGGAAATAATCGATCAGCCCCGCCGCCGGATACACCGCCAGCGAAGTGCCGCCAATGATCATCACATCCGCCTGGGAGATAAAGGACACAGAATCACTCAGCGTCTGCTGGTCCAGCCCCTCCTCGTAGAGCACCACATCCGGTTTTATGATGCCGCCGCATTTCTCGCACCGGGGGACAC
Organism: uncultured Lachnospiraceae bacterium; assembly: GCA_946549155.1. GTDB lineage: Bacteria > Bacillota > Clostridia > Lachnospirales > Lachnospiraceae > Merdiplasma. The sequence goes on from CAMNQN010000054.1 coordinate 12,390, forward strand.
CCTCCGCCGCTTTCATATAATGGGCGTCGTAGAAGGCACCGCATTTCATACAGTAGTTGCGGTGCACACTGCCGTGCAGCTCCAGCACCCGCCTGCTGCCGCCCTGCTGATGCAGGCCGTCAATGTTCTGGGTAATCACCGCCTTCAGCTTGCCTGCCTGCTCCAGCTTCGCCAGTTTCCGGTGGGCCTCATTGGGCTTCGCATCCAGGCAGAGCATCTTATCATGATAAAAACGATAAAACTCCTCCGGTTTGCGCATGAAAAAGGTGTGGCTCAGGATCGTCTCCGGTGGATAGTCATATTTCATATGGTAAAGGCCGTCCACACTGCGAAAATCCGGAATACCGCTCTCCGTGGACACCCCCGCCCCTCCGAAGAACACAATATTGCTGCTGTTATCAATGATCTCCTGCAATTTTTTTATATTATCATCCATATGCCTTCCTCCCTCTCGCTGACAACACACCTTTTCTCTGGCCTTCCCCGGAAAGCAACGGTCATTTGCTTACATACACATGGGCCAGCTTTCCCTGCACAATCAGCCGCGTGGAATCATCCCCGGTACAGGTGGACAGCGTCACAATCCTGTCATCCGTGGTAACCTGTACTCCGCCATTATCGATCATAGACCCGGACTGGCAGGCCTCGATGAAGCTCTGGAAATCCTCCGTCACAAATCGGGTCCGGTACGGATCCCCGATCTTATTCACCACGGAGCAGGAGAAAATCCGGTACTGATAGATAAACTCCGGAGTAAAAATCCAGAAATAAGGATTCGAATCGTAGGTCTCCTGCTTCTCAAACTCCTTCAGCTTTCCGAACATAGAGCCATTTTTCATATTGTGGCCGTAGACAATGGTATTCTGATCCGTGAAATACCGGGTATTGTCGCAGTTCAGGAAAATACAGCCGGCGAAATTATCCACCCGCTCAAAGGTCCTGTGCAGGTAGTAATCATTGTCCGCCGCCTGAGCCACCGGATAAGAAATATCCAGCGCACCGATTCGAAGCCAGCCAATGATCTCCTCATTAATCGACTGCAATTCCGTAAAATTGATGGGATTCTTTAAAACGGGCAGCGTCTGGGTCTCCCCGTTCTCCACCGCCTCTTCCTTGGCGGCGTTCTCCACCTTACTCTCCAGCGTATCCGGATTCTCCAGCTCCTCCACATTGGTCAGCATCGCGGAGGCCTCCGTCTGTGCCGTCTCATCCTGACCCGGTGCAGAGGGAACAATACTTACATATTTATCATTCAGATTTCCGTACTCATCTGTTCCCGCCTTGTACTCCTTATAATATCCATAAAGCGTAAACGCGGAGTAGCCAAACACGCCCAACGCCACAACCAGCAGCAGCGTGCTGATAAAAGTCCCCACACGGCTTCCCTTTTTCTTTCTTCCGTCTCCGCTCCGCTCCCTGTCGCGGCGCTGCTTATCACCGTAACGGCTTCCGCCGTCCTGTTCCTCATATCTTGCCAAACCGACACCTCTTCCTTATTCACAGTTGCCCACTGTTCTGGGATACGGAATCACATCGCGGATATTGCTCATCCCGGTCAGATACATCACCAGACGCTCAAAGCCCAGGCCGAAGCCGGCATGGCGGGTGGTCCCGTATTTTCTCAGATCCATGTAATACTTATACTCCTCCGGATTCATGCCCAGCTCGGAAATGCGCTGCGCCAGAAGCTCAAAGTTTTCCTCTCTCTGGCTGCCGCCGATGATCTCCCCGATACCGGGAACCAGGCAATCCATAGCCGCCACGGTCTTTCCATCCGGATTCAACTTCATATAAAATGCCTTGATCTCCTTCGGATAATCGGTAACAAACACCGGTTTCTTAAATACCTGCTCCGTAAGATAGCGCTCATGCTCGGTCTGCAGATCGCATCCCCAGGATACCTTGTATTCAAACTTATCATTATTCTTTTCCAGAATCTCAATGGCCTCCGTGTAGGTCACATGACCGAAATCCGCATTCATCACACTGCTCAGCCGGTCCAGCAGGCCCTTGTCCACAAAGGAATTGAAAAACTTCATCTCCTCCGGGGCATGTTCCAGCACATAGCGGAACACATATTTGATCATGGCCTCCGCCAGAATCATATCATCCTTCAGATCAGCAAAGGCGATCTCCGGCTCGATCATCCAAAATTCCGCCGCATGACGGGTGGTGTTGGAATTCTCCGCCCGGAAGGTGGGACCGAAGGTATACACATTCCGGAAGGCCTGCGCGTAGCTCTCGCAGTCCAACTGGCCGCTGACTGTCAGATTTGTGGATTTTCCAAAGAAATCCTTCCTGTAATCCACCTCGCCCTTGTTATCCAGCGGCACATTTTTCATATCCAGCGTGGTCACACGGAACATCTCGCCCGCGCCCTCGCAGTCGCTTCCGGTAATCAGCGGCGTGTGCACATACACAAAATCCCGTTCCTGGAAAAATTTGTGTATCGCATAGGCTGCCAGAGAGCGCACACGGAATACCGCCTGGAAGGTGTTGGTCCTGGGCCGCAGATGCGGAACCGTTCTCAAATATTCCAGGCTGTGGCGCTTCTTCTGCATGGGGTAGTCCGGTGTGGATGCGCCCTCCACCGTCACCTCCGACGCCTGAATCTCAAAGGGCTGCTTCGCCTGAGGCGTCTCCACCAGGGTACCCTTTACGATCACCGCCGCCCCCACGTTCATCTTACAGATCTCGCTAAAATTCTCCAGCTCGTCGCTGTACACAATCTGAAGCGTCTCAAAAAACGTACCGTCATGCAATACCAAAAATCCAAAAGTCTTAGAATCCCGGATGCTTCTCAGCCATCCACCCACCGTGATCTCTTTTCCGATATACTCCTCACGGTTCCGGTATAATTCTCTTACTGTCACAAAATCCATAGCGATTCTCCTTTTATCTTTTATTTCATTCGTTTTCCCGCTTTTCTTATTGTAGCATTTCTGCGGCGGCTTGACCAGAGGTATTTTTGCCGTGCCGCATAAACACGGCGGTAGATATTACGATTCATCAGATGTGATATTCTTCGTGTTTTGTTAATTGGCAGGACGCAGGAAAAGACGGGGCCGGGCGGGCAGATGCCGCTGGAAAACTGCTCCGGATACAAGAAACGCTAGGATGGAGCCGCCCTCCGATTCCGGGCACCGGGGCAGTTCGCCAGGAAATCCTGATGATT
>CAMNQN010000055.1 GCA_946549155.1 uncultured Lachnospiraceae bacterium
TAAGATTTTCTACGGTATCCTCCGAATTATTTTCCAGCTGCTTGTGGCCCTGCGTGCCCGTCTTTTCCTGCGTCCCGCCAATTAACAAAACACGAATACAAACGGTGCAAATGAGCGGCAATGTTAAGAAATCTTTCAGAAAAAAGCCCTCTTTTTTTGTGGAAATTAGGTGGCGATAATGGTATGATAAGAACATAAATTTGCTGTTTTCCGGACAGTGGGGAAGACGGATTGAGAAGCTTCGGAGAGGGGGAGCACGGATGACGAATATATGGTTGGGAGGAGCGAAGCGTGTGGGACTGCGCCTGGCAGCCGTGACGGTGTTTCTTTGGATGTGTCTGATGGGAGGAGCACGGGCCCGGGCGGATTGCGCCTACGGTTTTATTCTGCCGGACAGTTCCTGGACCTATCTGACCTGGGAGGACATTTCCCAGATGCCGCTGCAGGTGGTCTGCTACGCGAAGAATGAGATTTATGCCAGAAACGGGAGACGGTTTGTTTCCAGAGAGCTGCAGAACTATTTTGATGAACAGTATTGGTACTGCGGGCTTTATGAGCCGGGGCAGTTTTCTGACAGTATGCTGAATATGTATGAGAGTGCCAATGTGCAGCTTCTGGCGGACCGGGAGGCGCAGCTGGGAACCTATGCTCTGGATTCCGGGTATTATGACTACAGTCCGGTGTATCAGTATATGGATACCTCCTATGGATGGTATTATTACGAGGATGAATACTATGTGGATCCGGACAGCTATATTCTCTATGACAGTGACCGCAGATACATTTCCGATGGGGAGATCAGCCAGATGTCGCTGCAGGAGATCAATTACGCGAAGAACGAGATCTACGCCAGGAGGGGACGCATTTTCCAGTCTCAGGAGCTTTCCGACTATTTTGGACAGAAGAACTGGTACTGGGGCTATATTACGCCGGATCAGTTTTCGGACAGGATGTTAAACTCCTATGAGCTGGCCAATGTGGCGGCGCTGCAGAATGCGGAATTTTCCAGACAGAGCGGAGGCTATGTGCTGGATGGCTATGGATATACCTATTCCGGGATCGGTTCCTACACCAGCTACTACACCTACAGTCCCACTGTCGGAGACTACATTTTCTGGGACAGCAATATCCGTTACCTGGCTGAGAGCGAGGTGGCGTCCCTGTCGCTGCAGCAGTTAAACTACGCGAGAAATGAGATTTATGCCCGCAGAGGGTATATTTTCCAGTCCCAGGAGCTGCGCGATTACTTTGAGGGTAAATACTGGTATTATGGGATCATTCCCTCCAGCCAGTTTTCTTACTCTGTGTTCAACGATTACGAGGCGGCCAATATCGAGCTGTTAAAGCGGTATGAGTACGCCATTAATCCCAATGGATATCAGCTTTACTAAGAAAGGAAGAAAATGGCGCTTCAACTGATTCTGGGGGGCTCCGGCAGCGGAAAATCCCACCGGCTGTTTGCTGCGGTGATTCAGAAGGCCGTGAAGCATCCGGAGAAAAATTTTATTGTGGTGGTGCCGGAGCAGTTTACCATGCAGACCCAGAGGGAGCTGGTAATGCTGCATCCGGCCCACGGTATTTTAAATATTGATGTCCTCAGCTTTCAGCGTCTGGCCTACCGGGTATTTGAGGAAACGGGAAGGAAGAACCAGACCGTCCTGACGGAAACGGGGAAAAACCTGCTTCTGCGCAAGGTGGCGGCAGACCGGCGGGAGGCTTTGCGGTCTCTGGGAAGCAAGCTGGATAAACCGGGGTATATTTCGGAGATTAAGTCCATTCTGTCAGAGCTGGCGCAGTATGGGATCACCGGGGAGGAGCTGCAGGAAATGATCGCTCTGGCGGAACCCAAACCCGGATTGCAGTGGAAATTAAAGGATATCCAGGTACTCTACGAGGGCTTTCGGGAGTATTGTCAGGAAAAATTTATTACGACGGAGGAGATTTTGAATGTGTTCTGTCAGGCGGCGGAGCGATCCTCCCTCCTAAAAAACAGCGTGCTGGCCTTCGACGGCTTTACCGGGTTTACCCCGGTGCAGGTAAAGGCAATGGAAACGCTGCTTTTCTTGTGCCCGGAAATTCTGGTGACCGTGACGCTGGGCGGGAAGGAGAGTGTGGGCGGGAGGCTTCAGGAGCATGAGCTGTTCTTCCTCAGCAAAAAGACGATCCATACGCTGCTGGAGTCAGCCCGGAAAACGGGAACTATCGTGCGGGAGCCCATTGTGCTCGAGGGAGAACCGGGGCGTTTCCGGCCGGGAAGCGGGCTGCAGTTTTTAGAGCAGAATCTGTTCCGCTACGGGGGGAAGAAACGGTTTGCAGGGGACTGCTCAGGGGAGCTTTCCCTTTACGCTGCTGAGAATCCCATGGAAGAGGTGGTCATGACTGCCTGCGCGATCAGCCGGATGGTGAAGGAGGAGGGCTTCCGTTACCGGGAGATCGCGGTGATTGCGGGAGATTTACCCTCCTATGGGAATTATGTGAGAAAGATTTTTGAAGAGTACGGGATTCCCTGCTTTGTGGACCAGACGGTGCAGATTCTGTTAAATCCCTGTCTGGAGTTTATCCGGGGAGCCTTCTGTATTGTGGAGAAAAACTTTTCCTATGAGAGCGTGTTCCGCTTTTTGCGCACCGGATTTGCCGGAAGCTCTAGGGAGGAGACGGACCGGCTGGAAAATTATGTGCTGGCCTTGGGGATCCGGGGACAGAACCGGTGGCGGCAGGAGTGGAAGGGGAGGACGCTTCGCATGCCGGAGGAGGAGCCTGAAATCTGCGATTCTTATCGGTCCGGGCTGATGGAGCGGCTGGCGCCCTTTCTGGAGGTGTTCGGGAAGGGGCGCGGGAGCGTGCGGGATTATGCGGGAGCTCTTCATGACCTGCTGGTGGCTTTTCAGATTCAGGAGCAGTTAAAGCGGCAGGAGCTAAGCTTCCGGCAGCAGGGAGAGATGGATAAGGTCAATGAATACAGTCAAATCTATGGAATTTTGATGGGGCTGTTGGATGAGGCGGTGGAGCTTCTGGGGGAGGAGACGGTTTCCAGAAAGGAGTTTGAGGATATACTGGAGGCAGGATTTTCGGAGGCCCGGGTGGGACTGATTCCTCCCGGGATCGATCAGGTGCATGTGGGCGATATGGAGCGAACCCGCCTCAATCATATCCGGGTGCTGTTTTTCCTGGGGCTCAATGACGGGTGGATTCCCAGCCGGGAGAATAAGGGCGGTATCGTTTCAGAACTGGAACGGGAATTTCTTCAGTCCGAGGGTGTTGAGCTGGCTCCGACTGCCCGGGAAAACAGCTATATTCAGCGGTTTTATTTGTACCTGGGTCTGACCAAGCCGTCGGAGCGGTTGATTTTGTCCTATTGTCAGAGCAGCAGCCAGGGAGCTGCCATGCGTCCCTCCTATCTGGTGGCGGGCATTCGGCGGCTATTTCCGGGTCTTATCGTGAGGGAGTGGAAATCAGAGGAGGGCTGGGAGCGGATTACATCCAGAAAAACTGGTGTTCCCTGCCTGGCCAGGGAGCTGCGGGAGCTTTTGGAGGAGACGGCAGAGCAGAGCAGACAGGTGCGGATGTCCCGGGTTAAGGAGCTGCTGTGCCATTACCAGGGGGATAAATTCTACGAGGAACGGGCGGACGCGCTTTTGGAAGCCGCCTTTCTGGCGCTGGATTCTTCAGGGCTGGGGCGGGAGACCGCCCGGGCCCTCTACGGGGAGGTGCTGGAAAACAGTGTGACCCGGCTGGAGCGGTTTGCCTCCTGCGCTTTTGCCCATTTTGCGGAGTATGGATTACATTTGCAGGAACGGGAAGAATATAAAGTGCGGGCGGTGGATATCGGGAATATTTTTCACCAGGCTCTGGAATGCTTTTCCAGAAAGCTGGAGTGCAGTTCCTATGACTGGTTTACCGTACCGGAGGAGACCAGGGACCGGCTCCTGGAGGAGAGCGTGGAGGAGACGGTACAGAATTATGGCTCTCAGGTATTTTTTGACAGTCAGCGGAGCCGGTATATGCTTCAGCGTATCCGGCGGATTTTGAAACGTTCGGTGTGGGCGCTGCATGAGCAGATCCGGGCGGGAAAATTTGTCCCGGCGAGTTTTGAGGTATCCTTCACGGCGGCCAGGGAGCTGAATGCGGTAAATATTGCTCTTGGCGATTCGGAGAAGATGCGGCTGAAGGGCAGGATTGACCGGGTGGATGTCTGTGAGGAGGAAGACCGGGTTTACGTGAAGGTGGTGGACTACAAGTCCGGAAACACTTCTTTTGATCTTGTGGCGCTCTATTATGGACTCCAGCTTCAGTTGGTGGTATACTTAAATGCAGCGCTGGAGATGGAGAAAAACCTGCATCCGGAAAAGGAGATCATTCCGGCGGGTATTTTCTATTACCGTCTAAGGGATCCGCTGCTGGAGGGGAACCATGAACAGACACCGGAGGAGATCAATGAGGAGCTGCTGAAACGGCTGCGGCCAGAGGGGCTGGTGAATGAGGACCCGGCGGTGGTGGAACGGATGGATCGCTCTTTTGTGAAAAATTCCCGGGTGATTCCGGTGGGCAGGAAGGCGGATGGTACCTGGAGCGCGACGTCCAGTGTGGCGGATACAGAACAGCTTTCGGAGCTATCAGAATTTGTGCAAAGGAAGCTGGAGACCCTGGGAAAAGAAATCCTGGAGGGGGAGATACAGGTGAATCCCTACAGGAGAAAAAAGAACAGCGCCTGCGATTATTGCATCTATGCCGATCTGTGCGGTTTTGACCGGAAGATTCCGGGGGCCGGGTACCGGCAGCTGCGGGAGTTGGATGGGAAGGAAATCTGGAAGAGAATCGGGGAGCCGGAGAGATCAGAAGAGAGGCGGAAAGGATAGCCTGAAAAGGGCTGTATGCCGCAGGAGGATTTCTGCATGGGGAACGGATGAGGCGTTCAGAGAAGGAGGAGAACATGGCGATCAGGTTAAATGAGAATAAGGATGTGGTGGCCCGGGTGCGGGAAGGACTGAAGCAAAAGGGGGGATATTGCCCCTGCCGTCTGGAACGTAAGGAGGAATACAAATGTATTTGTCAGGAATTCCGGGAGCAGATGGCGGATCCGGAGTTTGAGGGGTATTGCCACTGTATGCTGTATTATAAGGAAAAAGAAAAGCAGGAGAAGCCGTTGTCAGAATAAGGCACGAAAAAGAAAGGAGAAATAAAAATGGAACATTTAACGAAAAATACGTTTCGGGAAGTAGTTGAAAAATCCGGCAAGCCGGTGATTGTGGATTTCTGGGCCACCTGGTGCGGGCCCTGCCAGATGCTGGCTCCCATTCTGGAGGAGCTGGATAAGGAGCGGGAGGATCTGGTGGTAGCCAAGGTGGACGTGGACCGGGAACCGGAGCTGGCTGCGCAGTTTCAGGTGGTGAGCATCCCCACGGTGCTGCTGATGCGGGATGGGAAGATAGCTGCCAGGTCGGTGGGGTATATGCCGAAGGAACAGCTTTGCCGGACATTGGGAATTTAAGAGGAACGTTTCATGGGAAATGTATGGACGAAGGAGCAGCAGCAGGTGATTGACCTGCGGGGCTGCGACATGCTGGTATCCGCTGCGGCGGGTTCCGGAAAAACAGCTGTGCTGGTGGAACGCATCATTTCCAGAATTATGGAGAAAAAGGAGCCGGTGGATATTGTCCGGCTTCTTGTCGTTACGTTTACCAATGCGGCGGCGGCAGAGATGCGGGAGAGGATATTGGCGGCGCTGGAGGAGAAGCTGGAACAATATCCGGAAAATGCCCACCTGCAGCGGCAGGTAACCCTGGTTCACCACGCACAGATCACTACCATTCACAGCTTTTGCCTGGATGTGATACGAAATCATTTCCATATTATTTCGCTGGATCCGGGCTTTCGCATCGGGGATGAGGGAGAATTAAAGCTGCTGCGCCACGAGGTGATGGAGAACCTGCTGGAAGCGGAATACGGGAAAGCGGATCCGGAATTTTTCCGGTTTGCGGAGGCCTTTGCGCCGGGGAAATCGGATCAGGGCCTGGAGGATATCATCAGCCAGTTTTATGATTTTTCCATGGGCTACCCCTGGCCCCGGGAGTGGCGGCAGGAGTGCCTGCGCGCCTATTGCCCGGAAAGCCAGGAGGATATGGAGAAGGCACCCTGGATGGAGGCGCTGCTTCGGAAGCTGCGGCTGCAGGGAAAGGATCTGCGGGCCCGGGCGGAGGAAGCGCTGAAGGTGATCCGGGAGCCGGAGGGCCCCTGGATGTACGAGGAGGCGCTTCTTCAGGATCTGGAGCGAATCGGGCGGCTGGAACGCTGTGAAACCTATGGGGACTACTGTCGGCTGTTTGAGTCGGCGGGGGCTTTTGCCGCTCTGTCCAGGAAAAAGGATCTTTCTGTGTCGGAAGAAAAGAAGGAGCAGGTGAAAGTCATCCGGGATCAGGTGAAAAAGGCCTGGAAGAAATTGGAGGAGGACTATTTTTTCGCCACTCCGGCCCAGACGCTGGAGGATATGCGGCGGACGAAAGACATGGTGCAGGTGCTCCTTGGGCTGACAGACCGGTTTCAGGAGGAGTATGAACGGCAGAAAGCGGAAAAGAGCATCGTGGATTTCAATGATCTGGAGCACTTCGCCCTGCAAATTCTTCTGACCCGGGAGGGAGAGGACTGGGTGCCCTCCCCGGCGGCCCGGGAATATGCAAAGCATTACCAGGAAATTATGATCGACGAATACCAGGACAGCAATCTGGTGCAGGAAATCCTGCTGACCAGTGTCTCGGGGCAGAACCAGGGAGACCATAAAATTTTTATGGTAGGCGATGTGAAGCAGAGTATTTACCGGTTTCGGCTGGCCAGGCCGGAACTGTTTATGGAGAAGTATGAGAGCTACGCGCGGGTAAAGGAGGAAGACGGGGGCAGGCCGGTTCAGCGGCGAATCGATCTGCATAAAAATTTCCGGAGCAGGCATCAGGTGCTGGAGGCCGTGAATCTGATTTTTCGCCAGATTATGACGACGGAAGTGGGCGGTGTGGAGTACGACGCGGATGCGGCTCTGTATCCGGGAGCGGTGTTTGAACCGCGGCCATCGGCCCGGGAGATCCCTGCCGGGGATATGCCGGGAGCGGAGGGATCATTATCCGGCACGTTGGAGGATGTTTTTTTAGAGCCGGAGCTGCTGCTGGTGGATACAGGAAACGGCAGGGCGGCGGAGGCTGACGGAGAAACTGCCGGAGGCAAAAGTCCGGCAGAGCAGTCGGCGGAGAATCAGCCGGAGCGTGTTTCGGAGCAGGAGAAAATCGAGAAGGAGCTGCGTACGCAGGAGGCGGAGGCGGCGGGAATGAGGATTCGGCAGATTGTGGGATGTGAGCAGGTGTGGGACAAGGAGAGAAAGGCATACCGTGCAGCCCGATACTCGGACGTGGTGATTTTGCTGCGCACTGTTTCCGGCTGGGCTCAGACCTTTGCACAGGTGCTGGGAGAGATGGGGATTCCGGCCTATACCGGAGGCGGAACCGGCTATTTTTCCACCCTGGAGATCAGAACGGTGCTGTCTTTTTTGCGGGTGCTGGACAACCCCCGGCAGGATATTCCTCTGGCGGCGGTGCTGCGTTCGCCCATCGGAGGATTGACGGGGGAAGAGCTGGCCCGACTTCGCATCAGCAGCCCGGATACAGATTTTTATACCTGCTGCATTGCATATGCGGGGCGGACGACGGCTGCGGACAGGAAAGAGGCGGCGGAGGGAAGGAAGGAATCCGACCCGGGGGAAGCACAGCCGGGACTTTCCCGGAAGCTTTGCCGCTTCTGGTCCATGGTGGACGGGCTGCGGGCCATGGTTCCCTATACCCCCATGCACCTTCTTCTGTGGAGGATTCTGGAGGAGACGGGATATGGAGACTATGCTTCGGCTATGCCCGGCGGGGCTCAGCGGAAGGCGAATCTTGATATGCTGGTGGAAAAGGCTGTTGCCTATGAGGCCACCAGCTACCGGGGACTGTTTAACTTTATCCGTTACATTGAGCAGCTTCAGAAGTATGAGATTGATTATGGTGAGGCCGGAATCGGGGGCGAGGCTGCGGATACGGTGCGCATCATGAGCATTCACAAGAGCAAGGGCCTGGAGTTTCCCATCGTTTTTTTGTGTGGCATGGGAAAAATGTTTAATCAGCAGGACTCCCGCAGCCAGTTGGTTCTGCATCCTGCTCTGGGAATAGGCTGTGATTATACGGACCCAAAGCTGCGGGTACGGCTGCCGCTGTTGGTGAAAAAAGTGATCAGCCGTCAGATTCAGGAGGAAAACCTGGGGGAGGAGCTGCGGGTACTCTACGTAGCGATGACCCGGGCCAAGGAAAAGCTGATTTTGATGGGGTCTGTGAAAGATCCGGAAGAAAAACTGCAGAGATGGAGCCAGGAGGGCAAGGGAAGAGAGGAGCATCTGTCTTACTCTGCCATCGTTTCCGCATCCTGTTATCTGGACTGGGTGGTGCCTGCGCTGCTGCGTCACCGATCCGGGCTTCCGATTTTGCGAAAGCTGGGACTGCCGTTTCCCCAGAGAACCGCCGTTTATGAGGCGGAGGGGAGCTTTCGGATTCAGATTGTTTCGGAAGAGGGACGGCAGGAGGGAAAACAGGAGTTTCAGGAACAGCTTCTGACGGTACGACGGGAGTTGGAGACCCTGGACGGCGGCCGGGTGTATGATGGTGAGCTTCACAAGCGGCTGGAAGGGGTATTTGCGGGAACCTATCCTTACGAACAAAACCGGGAAATTCCGGGTAAGCTGACGGTTTCCCAGCTGAAAAAAATGGGCAGAAGCCACGGAACGGAGGATTCCGCCCTTCTGTACCAGGAACCGGAGATCGTGCCCCTGATTCCCAGATTCAAGAGCGGGGAGGAGGCCGGAAGCGGCGCCGCCCGGGGCACCATCTATCATCGTTTCCTGGAAAATATGGATTTCACCGGAGAATTTGACAGAAAGTTCATAGATATCCAGTTGGAAACCATGGTGAAGTGTGGTAAAATCCAAAAAGATGAAGCCCAATGGATTTCCCGCAGGAAAATCCGCGGTTTTCTGGATTCCGGCATTGCCCTGCGGATGCAGCAGGCTGCCAGAAAAGGGAAGCTGCACCGGGAGCAGCCCTTTGTGTTTGGCGTTTCGGCGGACCAGATCCGCCCGGAGTGGGATCCGGGGGAAGAGGTGCTGATTCAGGGTATTATTGACGCCTGGTTTTCGGAGGGGGACACCATTGTGCTGGTGGATTACAAAACAGATTTTGTGCCGGAGGGGCAGGACGGTGTGTTCCTGATCCGGCGCTACGGCCTGCAGTTGGACTATTATCAGAGGGCGTTGGAGCGCCTGACGGGGATGCGGGTAAAGGAGAAGCTGATTTATTCTTTCTATTTAAATGCACTCCTGGAAGTGAAGTAAGAAAGGAACGGATACATGAAAGTTCTGGGTAAGCAAAGAGTTCGGAATAAGACATGGAAACAGGAAAAACGCAGGAGCCGGTTTTACTTTGGAATGGGATTTCTGATCCCGGCGCTGATTACTCTGCTGGGCTTTGCCTTAAATGGCGTGTGGCCTTTTGGGGACGGGACGGTGCTGATTATCGATTCCCTGCACCAATACCTGCCCTTCTATACAGACCTGCACGAAAAGCTGGTAAACATGGAGTCCCTTTCCTACTCCTTCTCAGCGGGGCTGGGCTATGATTTCTGGGCTACCTTTGCTTATTATATGGCCAGTCCGCTGAATTTTCTGCTGGCGCTGTTCCCCAAGGTCAATGTGGCGGATGCCATGGATCTGTTTATCCTGCTGAAGATCGGCCTGTGCGGGGGTACCTTTTCCTGGTATCTGCACAAGCGCTCCCCTCAGAAAAAATTTCTGCCGCTGGTATTCGGCACTATGTTTGCCCTCAGCAATTTTATCATCGGCTATTATTTCAATCTGATGTGGCTGGACAGCGTGGCCATGCTGCCTCTGGTGATGATGGGGATTGAGCGCATTGTAAAGGGAGAGAGCGGCAGGCTGTACGGTCTGGCTTTGTTTTACGGCATTTGGTGCAATTACTATATCGGGTTTATGCTGTGTATTTTTTCCTGTCTTTATCTGGTGGTCTGTTTGGTAAGCAAAAACCGGCTGACGGTGAGGGCGGCGGCCGGCCGGTGCGGCCGCTTTGCCGTTTATTCCCTGATGGCGGGAGGGATGGCATCGGCGGTGCTTTTGCCCGCTTTTCTGGCGCTGACTGCCTCTGAATCCATGCAGAACAACAGCTTTCCCACCACGGTGAAGTTTTACACCAATTTTCTGGAAATGATGGCGGCCCATTTTGCAGGGCAGGAGCCCATCAATATCTCCGATTCCCAGGTGGGGTTAAACGCCTACTGCGGCGTGATTGTGCTGATTCTTGTGATTTTGTATCTTTTGGACGATTTTTACAGCCTGCGGCAGCGTATATCCAGGGCGGCGCTGTGCGGATTTTTGCTGTTTAGCTTTGCCTGCAATATTCCCAATTACATCTGGCATGGCTTTCATGTGCAGAATGGCCTGCCGAATCGTTTTGCGTTTCTCTATATCGCCCTGCTTTTGGTGATGAGCTATGATGTGCTGGGGCATGTGAAGCAGCTGGCACTGTGGAAGCTGCTGGTTTCAGGGGCGCTGCCCATTGGCTTTACGGCGTTTGCCTACGTTACCGGCCTGGGAGACCAGGAATTTTACGTCTATCTGGTCACGGGGCTTTTGCTGATCGTGTACCTGCTGCTGATTTTGATTGTCAGGCTGTGGGATGGCCGGTCGGCGGCGGCCACCCTGGTGCTGGGGGCTGTGGTGCTGGCGGAGGCGGGAGGCCACGGTGTTTACGGCATTCTCTGCAATGGGGATGTGACTCGGAGCATTTATCTGAAGGATCAGGCCTCCTTTGAGACACTGACGGCAGCCCGGGGGGATGAGGATTTTTATCGCAGCGAGATTGACAGTCAGCGGATGCGCAACGTTACCATGTACGCGGGAGGGCATGGCATGGTGATGTTCAATTCCACCATGCCCGCCTCCACCACGGAGCTGTGTGACCGGCTGGGGATTGAGGCCCGCACAAATAAAAACGGCTATAACGGCGTTACCAGGTTGATGAACGATGTGTTCGGAATCCGCTATGTCCTGTCCTCCAACGGAAAGAGCGATACGCTGTACCAGTTTGAGAAGGTGGACGGGGATGATAACCTTACCATGTACCAAAATGACAATGCGCTGTCCATCGGCTTCATGGTAAACTCCGACATCAGGGAGTGGAACATCCAGGGAGGCAATCCCATGGATGTGCAGAATCAGTTTGTGGAGCTGGCCACCGGGCTGGAGCCTATTTATGTGCTGGACCGCTATATTGAGATGCAGGACGGGGAAAATTATGGCATTCGCATTCCGGAGGATAAGCAGGTATACCTGTATCTGGGGAAGAGGGTGGACAAGCTGGAGCTGAACACCCCGGAGTATTCCAAGACCTACAGCACCTACACGGACCATCTGTATGTGATCAATGGCGTGGGAGAGAACCGGGAGGCGGACTTTACGGTGACGGAGGAGTCCGGCGATGTGGAGACCGCCATTGTGTACACCTGTGCCAACGGTGCATATGAGGCGGTGACGCAGAAACTGGCGGAGAGCCAGCTGGAGCAGGTGGAGGCGGAGGGCAGTCATCTGTCGGGAACCATCCGGGTGAAGGAGGCCGGTACGCTGCTGCTTACGATTCCCTACAGCGAAAACTGGAAGGTGCTGGTGGACGGTCAGGAGACGGAGGCGGTCTGCATAGGCGATTCCCTGATGGGCATTGATCTGACAGAAGGAGATCATGAGATTCGCATGACCTATACGCCCGGAGGCCTGGCGGCGGGCATCGGCCTGTCCCTGGTCTGCCTGCTGCTGTTTGGCGTGGTCTGTGTACTGGACAAAAGAAGAAAGGAAGAGGAGAAAACGATGGATTTGGAATTTTCCAGAAAGGCGGAAGCCTTTGACGCCGGTATTTTTGCGGTGCTGAATGAACGGAAGGAGGAATTGATCCGGGAAGGAAAGACGATCTACAACCTGTCTGTGGGTACGCCGGACTTTAAGACGCCGGACCGGGTGATGGAGGCGGTATCAAAGGCGGCCCTGGACCCCGATAATTATAAATATTCCCTGAAGGATTTGCCGGAGCTGACCCAGGCTGTGCAGGAATTTTATCAGAGACGGTTTGGAGTGGGGCTTAAGGAGGACGAGATTATGTCCATCTATGGTTCCCAGGAAGGGATGGCCCATATTGCCTGGGTGCTCTGCAATCCCGGTGATCTGGTGCTGGTGCCCAATCCCGGCTACCCTATTTTCAAGATCGGGCCGCTGCTTTGTGATGCCGCCATCTGGGAATATCCGCTGCTGGAGAAAAATAATTTCCTGCCCAATCTGGAGGGGATCCCGGAAGAGATCGCGGAGAAGGCGAAATTTATGGTGGTAAATTACCCTGGTAACCCCATCTGCCGCCTGGCTCCCGACAGCTTCTATGAAGAACTGGTCCGGTTTGCGAAGAAATACAATATTGTGATCCTTCATGACAACGCCTACTCTGATATTATTTACGGCGGAAAGCGGGGAGTCTCCTTCCTGGCCTTCCCGGGCGCCAAGGAGGTGGGCGTGGAGTTTTACTCCCTGTCCAAGTCCTATAATTACACCGGGGCCCGCATGTCCTTCGTGATGGGTAACCGGGAGATTATCGCCAGATTTAGGGCGCTGCGTTCCCAGATCGACTACGGCATCTTCTATCCGGTGCAGTATGGAGCCATCGCGGCCTTAAATGAGCCGGAGGAGACGGTGCTGGCCCAGTGCAGAGCCTACGAGGAGCGCAATCATGCCCTGTGCCAGGGCCTGCGGGATATCGGCTGGGAGGTGCCGGACAGCGAGGGGACCATGTTTGTCTGGGCGCCGCTGCCAAAGGGTTACACCAATTCCGAAAAATTTGTCATGGAACTGATGGAAAAATCCGGCGTGATCTGCGTCCCCGGCAGCAGCTTTGGCAGCCTGGGAGAGGGCTATGTGCGCTTCGCCCTGGTGCTTCCGCCGGAGGAGCTGGAAAGGGCGGTGGAGAGCATCCGCAGGAGCGGTATCATCGGCGGAAGCGGGTCGATGCCGGAGGATAAGAGATGAACTTCAGCGATGAAAAAGATTATATTATGAGAATCATCAAGGAAATGGTGCGGGTTCTTTTCTCTCTCATGATGGGAAAAACCTATCAGGCCGTGGAGTTGCCGAAGGAAAACAAATATCAGGTGGCGGGAAAGAGCCTGGAAGAATATGAAAAGCTGGTGGATCAGGGAAGAATTAACGAGGCAGAGAACCTGCTGTTGGAAAATCTGGATTATACAGTAAAAGAGGAAGTCCTGACTGTCGCCTTGTTCTATCAGTACGTCAGCGAGAAAGAGGACGCCTTTCTAAGCCTCCATGACTACTCGAAAGAGGAGGCCCTGGAGGGGCTGAAGGCGCTGGCAGAGGGAGCGGGGTATGGAGACATAGGAGAGGTGTTTTCGTAACCATGGATTGAAAGTTATAGAACTGAGGAAGAGCTAATGAGAATAAGACCCCATATAGCCGCGAAAATTATGATTATTTAGGGAAACGCTGCTTAAAGCGTTTCCCGTGCCGGATTTGCGCTGCGAAGCAGCAATTTCCCTTGCAAATCCTTGCACATTCACTGGATTTTCTAAGGAAATGCTGAATTAATCAGCATTTCCTTAGAAAATCTAAGATGCAGCCTGACGAAAATTCCAGGCACCGGGGCGCTGAGGGCCAATGTCACTAAGTTAAGATTGATTTGTGATAAAACTATTCGGTGCCCGTTTCAGTATCGCATTGGCTGATACTTTGTCATCTGTTTTGCCATTATTCTATTCTTTTTTGAATACCTTAAGAATATTTGAGACAAATAATCGGTCATTCATTTTCTGTTCTACATATTGCCTGAAATTTCCAATATCAATCGAATTATCTACAAAAATATCGTTGTAATTCGGATAATTTTTCTCAATCGCATCACGAGTAACAGAATAGCTGCTTCCACTAAAATTAAAGGTAATCGATTCGAGATTTTCAATCAAGGCGAAAATTGAAACGGAATTATACACTAAAGCTCTTTCTGTATATAAATTCTCGTTATCATACCAGGCTGTAAAATGATAGTCTATGGTTACGCCACAGTTTTCGGAGTCGATTTCAAATACAAAACCATATTCGGAAAGCGGCAATGCTCCTATTAGTTGCCCCATATTGCTGTTGTCTCCGATATATTTGTTTCGATACGGTACAAGATGTTCGATCGCGCTGATTCCCAGATTAAAGGGGCTTGTGGGTACGGTATCAATGTCGTATTGCTTTTTACTGTCTATGAGATAATACTCGTTTGGCGTGTCTGCATTGATTCGATACACATTGTAAAACAGGTTCCGATATTCAATCAGTTTATTATCCGTATCATGAAAAACGGTGGTTGTCTTATATTTGTAAATTGGCGGTCGCTTAAATTGCGTTACTCCGATATAATCTACAACAAAGAAAACGCTTAAAAGTAAAATCAATATGCCGGCAGAAACCAATCCTTTTTTCCATTTGGATGAAAACCGTAGTTCTCTGAAAATACCTGCAACCGTCAGCAAAAGTCCTGCAAGGGAATATACTTCTCCCCAACTGCTTTCTGATGGAAAAATGGTAAAAGAGCAAATACATATCAGGATACCCATTCCCATAATAAATGCGGATATTTTTCTATGTTCATTCTTAATCTTTTTATCCGTGTAATCAATGGTACGGAATAGATTTTGTTCAGAATACTCAACAACCTTTTCTTTCTCGATTTCTTGTCCTGCCAAAAGTTCGTTTAAGGAGATTTCCAGTTCTTTGCTGAGCGGTTCAAGCAAAGATAAATCAGGCATATAATTTCCGTTCTCCCATCGGGATACGGTCTTGTTGCTTACACCTAATTTCTCTCCCAGTTGTTCTTGCGTTAGGCCTTTTTTCTTACGGTTTGCGGCAATAAATGCTCCTATTTTTTTGCTATCCATAATTTCAGCTCCTTTCAAAGAAAATATTACTGCTTTCACTGTAAAATGAATACCCCGCAAATAGCGAATCGCCAATATCAGTACAGTTTTTCTTCTCATAAAGAGCGATTACGTCCTAATGCCATTAATATAAAGTCAGATGCTTAATGCTTTTGGTATCGTCAACAAAAAAGTATATGCTTTTTTCAATTCACCTAACTTCTTTTATTTTCTGAAATTGATGCTGGGTTACCGTTCAGATTCCAATGTTCTTCGTGTTTTGTTAATTATCCGGACGCAGGAAAAGACGGGGCCGGGCGGGCAGATGCCTCTGGAAAACTGCTCC
>CAMNQN010000056.1 GCA_946549155.1 uncultured Lachnospiraceae bacterium
CCCGGCGAACTGCCTCGGTGCCCGAAATCCGGGGCCGGCTGCATCTTAGGTTTTCCTGGTATCCAGAGAAGTTTTCCAGTTGTTTGTGTCCGCGTCTCCCCGCCTCTTCCTGCGTCCGATTAATTAAGACAATCCCGCATCACCTCATAAGTACCCTTTTCGCGGATTTGCCTCATGCAGTCTGTCACCGCCGCCTCGAAGCCGGGAACCCTGGTCAGGTCCTCGCCCCAGAAGGATTCGTTGGCGCATACGGCGTGGACCAGGTCCTCCACGGAATCGTCCCGATGGGCCGCGTAAAATTCCAGGATATCCCTGTCGTCTTTTATCACGTAATCGTTGGTACTGCGGTTTCCCACCAGCCCTTCCTCCGTCAGAGTCTGTCCGTTGTAGAAGGCGATATAGAAGGCAAAGGATGCAGTGATACATTTTGGCAGCTTCCCGAATTTCTCCACATAACCCTTAAAGCTGGGCATTACACGGGCTTTCCACTTGGAGGTGGAATTCAGGGAAATGGACAGCAGCGCGTGATCCACGAAGGGATTATTGAAACGGTCTGTCACGGAGGCGGCAAATTCCTTCAGCTCCTCCCTTGGCAGCGTCAGTGTGGGGATAATCTCCTCATAAATCGTCTGATTCATAAATCCATTGATCACTTCATCATTCATGCAGTCCCGCACAATATCCTGGCCCGTCAGGTAGGCGCCCAGAACCATGGACGTATGCGCGCCGTTCAGGATCCGCACCTTTCTCTGCTTATAGGGTTTATGATCGTCGCAGATGATCACCGGAAGCCCCGCCTCCTCAAAGGGAAGCTCCTTTTTCAGCCAGGCCGGTCCTTCAATAACCCAAAGGCCGAACACCTCCCCCACATCCAGCAGGTTGTCCTGATAGCCCAGCTCCTCACAGATGGCCGCCGCGTCCTTTCTGGGATAGCCCGGCACAATTCGATCCACCAGGGTGGAACAGAATACGTTCTCCTCCTTCAGCCAGTTCTTAAACTCCTGGCCCAGCGCCCACTGGTCCGCATACAGGTTCACACATTTTTCCAGTTCTTTTCCGTTATTGTCAATCAATTCGCAGGAAAGAATAATCACGCCCCTGCCCTTCTCCTGTCCGAAGGTCCGGAAACGCCGGTACAGCCACTGGGTCAGCTTGCCCGGATAGCTGGCTGCCGGAGCGTCCTCGAACTGGCAGGACGGATCATACTGAATGCCCGCCTCCGTGGTATTGCAGACGATAAAGCGGATATCCGCACTGTCGGCATAGCTCAGCACCTGGTCATACTCCTTGTAGGGATTCAGGCATTTGCTGACACAGGAAATGACTCTCCGGTCGTCGACCTTCTTTCCATCCTCATTTCCCCGCAGGATCAGGGTGTACAGCCCCTCCTGCTCATTGATCACATCCGCCAGGCCCGGCGCGATGGGCTGGCACAGCACCACCTTGGAGTTAAATCCGGCCTTTTCGTTCATCCTGTCAATCCAGCACTCCACAAAGGCACGGAGGAAATTTCCCTCGCCAAACTGCAGAACCCGCTCCGGAGCATGCTCCAGCAGATAGCCGTCATAGCCCTGTTCCTTCAACGTCGTATAACATAACCTTTTCATAGCAAATTCTCCTCTAAACAATCGTTCCAACTGAATCTCTGTTGCGTCGCCTGATTTTGGTCCCTGCAGGGCAGCTTCTGCACCTACAGCGTCACACCCTGCTTAAAGATCGCCATATCGTGGTAGCCCTGCTCCTCCGCCTTCACCTTCCGGCCGGAAGCCACCTCCAGCACATAATCAAAAAGCCGGTCCCCCATCTCCTCCAGCGTGGTATCCTCCACCATCACGCCGCAGTTGAAATCAATCCAGTTCTCCTTCTTCCGGGACAGCCCGTTATTGGTGGAAATCTTCACCGTAGGCACCGGGGAGGCAAAGGGCGTTCCCCTCCCGGTGGTAAAGAGCACAATCTGCGCCCCGCTGGCCGCCAGCGCCGTGGAGGCCACCAGATCATTGCCTGGCGCGCTGAGCAGATTCAGTCCCTTCTCCCTCACCGTCTCTCCGTACTTCAAAACCCCCCGTACCGCCGCGCTTCCGGACTTCTGGGTACAGCCCAGGGACTTGTCCTCCAGCGTAGTGATGCCGCCCTTTTTATTCCCCGGTGACGGGTTCTCGTAAATCGTCTGGTTGTGGGAGGTAAAATAATTCTTAAAATCATTGATCAGATCCACGGTTTTCTCAAACAGCGCTTCCGTCTCACAGCGGTTCATTAAAAGAGTCTCCGCGCCGAACATCTCCGGAACCTCCGTCAGAATCGTGGTGCCGCCCTTAGAGATCAGAAGGTCAGAGAAACGCCCCACCGCCGGATTGGCCGTGATGCCGGACAACCCGTCGGAGCCGCCGCATTTCATGCCGATAATCAGCTCGCTGGCCGGGATCGGCTCCCGCCGGAAGGAACCGGCATAGTCCGCCAGCTCCCCGATCAGCTCCAGTGCCTCCCGGATCTCATCCTCACACTCCTGGGCCACCAGAAATTTCACCCGGCGCTCCCCGCAGGGACCGATAAATTTTTTCAGCTCCTCAATATTGCTGTTCTCACAGCCCAGGCCCAGCACCAGCACGCCCCCCGCGTTGGGATGGTTCACAAAATCCGCCAGTATCTGTCTTGTGTTGTCCTGATCCTCCCCCATCTGGGAGCAGCCGTAAGGGTGCGTAAAGGAAACCACCGCCTCCACGCTTCCGCCCACATAGCTCTGCGCCTGCTTCTCAATAGCCTCCGCCACATTATTCACACAGCCCACGGTGGGAATAATCCAGATTTCATTCCGGACCCCCACCCTTCCGTCCGGCCGGCGATAGCCCTGAAAATACGCATCCGCCGTCTTTTCCAGGGTGGTATCCTGTTTCTCGTAGGAATAGGTCAAAAGCTCCCCCAGCCCCGTTTTCACATTGTGAATATGCACCCAGCTTCCGGGAGCAATATCCTCCTTCGCCACGCCGATGCTGCAGCCGTACTTGATCACCGTCTGTCCCGCCGGAATAAGGTCCAGCGCGAATTTATGCCCCTGGGGAATATCCTCCCGGAGGGTTACGCTCCGGTTCCCCACCTCATACGTCTCTCCCGCAGCTAAAGGCTTTAAGGCCACCGCCACCGTATCGGCAGAATGAATCCTGATAAAATCCTTCATCGATTCGATTTCCCCCTCCTACTGCGGATCTGCGAATTTGATCACTACCTTCAGCTTGCTGCCGCCATACCGGCTGAACTCCTCAAACGCGGCGGCCGCCTCCTCCATGGAATACTCGGAACGCTTTGCGGGATCCTGGGATTCCGGATTCATAACAATCTTCTCCAGATCCACCTCTCCGGCCTTTACCAGATCAATCAGCTCCAGGAAATCCTTTTTCAAAGCGTTCCTGGAACCAAACACATTCAGTTCCTTTTTCTGAAGCAGCGTAAAATTAAAATCCAGATTTTTCTTGCCCACGCCAATCAGCACCACTCTGGCCCCAAAGGCCGCCGCGTCGATGCAGTTCTGGAAGGTGGAGGGCAGGCCCACCGCCTCAATACATACGTCAAATCCATGATGCGCCCCCGTGATGGCTTCCACCTTATCCATAAGGGTACCCGGATTGTCATTCAAAATCATGCCTGCCAGGCCAAAGGTCTCGTAAGCATATCTCAGCTTGGCCTCCGCCACATCCGCGATGTACACCTGGCCGCCCCTGGCCTTCGCCGCAATGGCTGCCAGCACGCCGATGGTACCGGCTCCCACCACCAGCACCTTCTCCCCCGGCTTCACATTCGCCCGGGAAACGCCGTGGTAGCTGATACAGAAGGGCTCAATCAGCGTCAGCTGCCTCGGGCTTAAGCCCCTGCCGTCATAGATGCGCTCAATGGGCATGGTGATATATTCCGAGAAAGCGCCGTCCCGCTGGGCGCCCATGGTCTCGTTGGACTCACAGCAGTTCACCAGGCCCCTCTCGCAGGAATAGCATTTGGTGCAGTTGAAATAAGGATTGCAGGTAACGATCATCCCCGGCTTTAATCCCCTGTCGTTCTCGCCGATCTCCACGATCTGGGCGGAAAACTCATGCCCCGGTATTCTGGGATAGCTAGCGTACGCAAAAGTACCCCGATAGGTTCCCAGGTCGCTGCCGCAGATACCGCCGTAAAGCAGTCTCAGCAGCGCTTCCCCTTCCTTTGCCTTCGGCTTTTCCGTCTCTATGATCTCTACCCTGCCTGGTTCCGGTATGCGTATTGTTTTCATCTTTTTCCTCCCTAATTCAGTCAATTATACAAAAATCCTTCTCTCATGCTTCCTCTTCCGCTTCCTCGGCGACTCTTTTCGCCATAACCTGCTTCCATGCATGAAGAGCCAGGGAAATTGCAATCACAGCGTAGCAGACAAACACGCGGAAATACTCTCCATACTGCGCATTGTCAAACAGATTTTTCCCCGCCAGCGGAGCGACAATGAACATGGTATGAAACAACAGCGCACCTAAAATTGCCTGTCCGATATTTGCCTTTTTGATGGAGGCGCCCCCCACCAGCAAAGCGGCGATGGAAAAGGTACCCACATTTTCATGGGCCGTATAAGTAGCAAAATTTCCAATATCCTGAATAAAAATCAGCTGTCCCAGGGCGGCCAGCAGCGTGGACATCATGACCGCAATAATACGAACCTTATCCGCGGGAATACCCATGGAAATGGCAATGGCCCGGTTCTGGCCCACAGCATTAATGTCGCTGCCCAGCTTTGTCCTGGAAAGATAGGTAATCAATACGCAGACGATGGCAATGATAATTCCGGTTACCACCGGCACGTCTGTAAAGCGCAGTGCGAACAGTACGGTCTCGGAGGTATGGCAAATCACTGCGTAAACAATCAGGCCGGCAATGGAGGCATACAGCTTATATGCCTTTTTCCACTGAAATTTTTCCTGATTCTTTACCATTTTGCGGACAATCAAAACGATCTGAACCGCAATCAATACAAAAAACAAAAAGTATAATGCTTTATCCAGCGTTACCTTCCAGATATTATTGATTGCCTTTTTCGTTTCCTGATTCAGGTCAATGGGGGTAATCAGGCCAATCCCATTGGTGAGCAGCATCGCTTTATTTTTAATCGGAATCACCGGCCCGCAAAGGAACATAAACACTAAATCATAAATGCCCTTGGCAAAGAAGCCCAGAATCATACCGGTGATCATTTCCTGTCCCCTGGTCTTGTTGAACAGACGCCCCGTAAGATTGCCGAAAACCAGAGAGAGGGGAATGCTGACCAGAAAGGCCACCGCCATACATGCGACTCCGCTGATGGAAAAATTGGTTGCCGCGATGATTCCAATTTCCGCAGCCATGGCTCCCACCACAATACTGAAGTTCATACCCATGCCGGCCCATACCGGAATGATGAGGGCCAGGATCAGGGTCAGATTCCGAAAAAGCCTGGAGGAAATCTCACCCAAAATATAGGAAAGCGGCTGGTTTGCCAAAATAATTCCTATGATACAAATAATTACGAACAGGATCGTAACCGCATTGTTAATAAGAAACTTTTTCATCTGACGACCCATTATCTTTTCCCTCCTTGCATATGGGATAAAGCATACAGAATAATGCCGTTGCTGACAATCGTGCGGACTACCTCTGAAAGATTTCCCTCCGGAATCAGCCCGTTGGCCACCGGAGTCGCTATCGCGAGAAGGCTCTGGAACATCACCGTACCGATCACCACATTGAATACGGAAATTCTGCGGGGTGTTGCACCGCCGATCAAGCAGGCCGCAATAGCAGGAAATGCCATCATCAGAGGCGCATTATACAGCTGATAGAAGCCAAAGCCCTGGGCGTAAATAATGATCCCAATTCCGCCCAGCACCGTGGAAAGAATCGTTGCCAGAGTTCTCATACTGTCCACCCGGATCCCGTTGGCCCGGGCAAACTCCGGATTGGCTCCGGCAGCCTTCATCATCATGCCGGTTTTGCTTCTCATGAACAGCCACATCAGCACACAGAAAATGACAACAGCCAAAATCAGTCCCACCGGAATCTCCACACCCACAATCTCAAAGGCAAACAGACGGTTTAAGGCCCTGTCATACCACTTCTCCAGCGTGATGGTGGTTCTCAGCCCATCTCCAATGGGCCATACAATGGATTCATTGTGAAATGGCAGCACCAGCCAGCCAATACACATAATCGCCACCACGGAAAAGCCGGTGTAGGTGGATACCATCATTTCGCTGCCCTTTACACGATTAATCAAAAGGCTGTATACCCAGCCAACCACGATGCTCATGGGGACAGAAATCATCATGGCCGCCAAAATACCCGGCACCCCTGTCATATTTGTTTCCAGGCTGATCATACCCGCAATCAAACCGCATTCAATTCCCAGGGGAAGCGCAAAGTTCATTCCCGTACCCGCCATAATTCCGGGAACCATGGCCAGGGAAAGCACCATATTGATGCCAATCCTGACAATACACTGGGAAAGCGTTAAGGGCACCGGTATCTTCAAAAGAAACATCATAATAATCAGAAGGCATAAAAAGGCCATAATAAGCAGCCTGGGAAAGCCAAAGGACTGCACCCGTTCTCTTACTTTTTCCATTATTCCCTACCTCCTTTTTCCCCTGACATCAAAAGCGCAAATTCTATATTGGGAGCATCCGGCTTCAATATGCCCTGTACGGTTCCCGAGCTGACAATGGCAATCCTGTCGCAGATCGTGCGCAGCTCATTTAATTCGCTGGAAGTCATGATAATGGTAATCCCCAGTTCCTTATTAATCTTAACCAGATAATTCAGCAAAATCTGCTTGGCTCCAATATCAATTCCCCGGGTAGGTTCGGAGACAAACAGGATCTTGGGATTGGTCAGCAGGGCTCTGGCCACACAGACCTTTTGCTGGTTTCCGCCGGAAAGCCGTCCTACCAGCTGCTTCCCGCTGGTACAGCGGATATCCAGCTCCTTAATCATATCATTTACCGACTTTTCCGCAGCTTTCTCGTCAAATTGGGTGAAAAATCCCCTTTTTTTCAGATAGCTTCCATGGGTTCTCATATCCGTATATACCATATTTAAGGAAATCGGTTCATCCAGAAGAAGGCCTACCCCCTTGCGGTCCTCAGAGACGAAGGCCATGGCATGCTTCAGGGCCTCCCCGTTTTTTTCATAGTGCAGCGCCTGCCCGTCAAGAAGAACCGTTCCCCGGGCCGGATACATGCCAAAAATACCGTTGGAAATGCTGGTCTTTCCATGCCCCGCCAGCCCCCCGATTCCGAGGATTTCCCCTCTTCTTACCTTTAAGGAAATATCCCTGCATTTTTCGCCGGGCATATTCACGCTGAAATGCTGAAGATCCAGAATAATATCCTGGTCATCAAACTGGCGGTTTACATTCACCATGCTGTCCGCCTCTATCTTTCTGCCTACCATCAGCTCCGCGATCTGGTTCTTACTGGTATCCTTGGTTTTCGCCTCAAACACCATCTGTCCATCCCGGAGGATGATCACCTTATCCGCCAGCTTCATGGTCTCATCCAGACGGTGACTGATAAAGATAACCGCAATTCCCTCATCCGCCACCTGGCGAATACATTCCAAAAACCGGTCCGCCTCGCTCTCCGTTAAAACAGCGGTGGGCTCATCCAGAACCAGAAGCTTCAAATTACTTTTATCGATTTCTCTTGCAATTTCCACGAACTGCATATGTCCAACCGGAAGCTTCTCCACAATCTCTTCCGGATTAATTTCCATTCCTAACCGTTCCAGTGCCTCAGAAGCATCCTCTACAATCTGCCGGGTGTCCAGCAAATCCAGGCTCCTTCCGACAAATTTCCCAATCATTGTGGGAGTAACATTCTCTCTGTTTAATTTAATATTGCGGGCAACCGTAAAGCCCGGTATCAGCATAAACTCCTGATGCACCATACCGATGCCCAGCTCCATCGCTTCCTGGGGGGAAGAGATTTTCACCGTCTGCCCTTCAAATTCGATTTCACCCTCATATCCGCCGGTTTCCTGAATCACGCTCATACCGAATAAAATATTCATCAGGGTAGATTTTCCAGCTCCATTTTCACCTGCCAGAGCAACCACCTGTCCCGGATAGATATCAAAATCCACGCCATCCAGAACCAAATTACCCGAAAAACTCTTCTTAATATTTTTAAAATGGAGGACTGCCTTTTCTGCCATATGCGCCCCTCTTTCTCTCTGTTCACTTAAAGTTACACTTTGCAAAAAATTATCTTATATGAAGCAGGAACTGCCCCCGCCAGAGGTCCAGTTCCTGCATAAATACTTACAGTGTAATGAATTTTCCTAATACAACGAAGAAATTATCGTAGGTCTTGCCGGATTCGATATCTGTATAAGTACGCACACTTACGTCTCCGCCGGCGAAGTCTGAGAATACCTGCGTGAATTTCTCAAGGTCTGCTCTTTCCTCAAATTCACCGTTACAGTAATCAATGGCATATTCCACTGCGCAGTTGATGAACATCGTGTGCATCGGAGCACTCCAGGCGCCCATACGGCCGGTCATATCATTTTCTGCCAGTTTTGTGCTGATCTGCTCTTTCATGTAAGCCACATCACCCTTTTTGTCCTCCGGCACTTCGATGCCAAGAGCGCCCGGGAATGCGTAAAATACGCTGGGGTTATCCGGCAGCGGATAGATCGCCTTGGACTCAAATACCGCTTTACACATGGGTTCCTGCTGTCCGGCATTGGTACCGAAGAATGCGGTATCCGCTCCATACTGTTCTACCATACGGGGCACATCCTCCAGAATAAACTGCTGGGTAGCGGCGATTCCGGCATCGCTCATGGGGTCAGGGGAGGTGCCGTCAACGAAGGTCAGTCCCAGCTCCTCGCATTTTGCTTTCATATTATCATGACGCGCAATGTTCAGAGGCTGCGCCATATGACGCGGGAAGGAATAGTGAACAACGGTCTTTGCGCCCATCTGCGCTGCCGCTTCCGCAACTGCCGTACCCATCTGGGCTACATCCGGGTGGAATACCAGATCCGCCGCGGAACAGATCACATCCGGCGCCTCACTGGGAACGCCTGCCAAAAGAAGGATATCCGGGCGTTTTTCACGGATCGCATCCATAGCTGCTGCAGTACCCTCCATAGCAGTGTTGCAGATGATTGCCTTTACCTCCGGATCAGCTGCCATAGAAAGGGCGATGGAAAGGGTGGTCTCCTGTTCGCTGGCGGCTTTGTCCGGGAAGGTCTGATGGATGATCACATCATCACCGTATTTTTCTCTTACGCTCTCCGCCGCGCGATAGGTCTCCTCCGCCTGGGATACGGTCTCGGTGAGAATGCCGATTTTGAAATCCGGTTTTTCCACTTCCTCGGCAAAGGCGGAAGTAGCTAAAATGCCGGATGATAAGGTCATAGCTGCTGCCATCAATGCTGCCAATACTTTTGTTCTTTTCATGTTTTTCTTTCCTCCATTCTTTTCTTTGCTATTAAAACGGCTCCTGCCATCTTAATCCTCTTTTAATACTCCAGCATACCCTTTAACGTCAGGCAAAGCATCTCCCACTCTTTCTGGACAATACTTACCAACACGCTTTCATCCGGGGTATGCGCCCCCTGGATCTGGGTTCCGGTACACACGATATCCGCGTCCGGGAACTGGCGGAAAAACGCTCCGCATTCGTTGCCGCCGTGAGATACCTCCACCGCCAGCTTTCTTCCATAGCGCTTTTCAAATATCTTCTGAATCAGAGCGCTCAACCGGCTGTCCGCCTTATATTCCCACTCAGGGGAGCTGGACTCCACAGTAAGCGCTGCGCCCAGAATACGGGACAGGCGGCTGCATTTGTCCAGAACATAGCTCTTCTTACTGTCATAGCAGCTTCTATATAAAACACGGATCGCAACCTTATTTTCTTCTGTGGTAACCACCCCGATATTTCCACTGGTTTCCGGCACTCCGGGAACCTCGGCATTCATGGCAATTACTCCGCAGTCAATATTCAGGACAAGATCGAGAAGCCGTCCGGCGCTGTCCTTCGTAAATACCGTTTCCTTCCTCTGCCCTTTATCCAGATAGGTTCTTACCCCCGCGTCACTGGCCTTAAATTCGTTTTTCAAAACCTTATCCCAGGCCTCAATCAGGCGCTGCAGCTCCTGTTCCCTGTCTGCCGGATAGGCAATCACCGCCTGAGCCTCCCTGCAAATCGCGTTGGTCTGAAGCCCGCCGGATACAGAGCCTATGCGAATCTGCGCCTCCCGTTCCAGGGAAGAAAGCATTCTGGCCAAAAGCACATTCGCGTTTCCTCTCTCCTTCGTAATATCCAGCCCGGAATGTCCGCCCTTCAAACCACGGATTTTCAGCTCCCCGATCTCGTACCCCTCCGGTACCTCCTCCCGCTGCAAATCCAATTCCATCCTAAGAGAAGTGCAGCCCGCGCACCCAACCACGATCCCCTCGTCGCTGCAGTCCAGGTTAATTACCACTCTTCCCTGAATGCGGGAAAAATCCAACGCTTTAATACCGCTCATTCCAGCCTCTTCATCTGTGGTGAGCACCACCTCCAGAGCCGGATGCGGAATATCCTCTGATTCCAAAACACACAGGGCAAACGCCACGCCAGTCCCGTCGTCCGCTCCCAGTGTAGTGCCATCCGCATGAATCCGATCTTCATCCCTTACCACAGGAACGGGATCTGTGGTAAAATCATGCACCTTGTCCGCATTCTTTTCACACACCATATCCATATGCGCCTGAAGAATCGTAACGGGGGCATTCTCATATCCCGGTGTGGCCGGTTTTTTGATAATCAGATTATTCGCTTCGTCCTGATAAGTATCCAGGCCACGTTCCACGCAAAATTTGTAAATGTAATCACTGACCGCCTTCTCATTCTTAGAACCATGGGGAATTTCGCAAATCTGGCCGAAAACCTCAAACACCCTGGCCGGTTCCAGGCCTTTCAGACAATCATACATCTGTTTACCCTCCTCGCCTCAATACTGTTGTATACAACATACCTTTTTTCCAATTAGTTGTCAATAATTTTGTTTTAAATTCTTTATCATCCGCTCTTTTTCTCTTTTATGCACAATAAGGCGCGAAAGTTTTTATTAATTTTAACAACAAAAATTGTCGAAAATTTTCCCCATTTTAGGATAATCCAGGGATTAAGCAAGAAAATAGACTTTGTTGTATACATTGTGTGTTTTTATTGTTTGTGTTTTATTAATTACCAGGACGCAGGAAGAGGCGGGCGCGCAGGGCCGCCTCTTCCTGCGTCCTGGTAATTACTCCCCCCAAACAGGACAACACGGCTTTTTTTCAAAACAGGTTGTCCTGTATTCCTTTTTTTGGTATAATTATGTTGTTCGTCACTGCTTATTTTAGTGGCAAAATTCACTTACTGTATCAGGGATTAAAAAATGAAAAAAGAACCGTTAAAGCATCAGGCTTATGAAATGATAAAAACCAACATTATTAACTGTGTTTATGCTCCCAACACGATCATTAATGAAGAGTTGATCCGGGAAGAGATCCACGCCAGCCGCACTCCCATCCGGGATGCCTTAAGTCGTCTGGAACAGGAGGGACTCATAAAAATTCTTCCCAAAAAGGGTATCCTAATCACTGCGATGACCATGAAAGAGCTGAATATGATTTATGAAACCCGGGAGCTTCTGGAACCCTACGCCGTAAAAAACTATGGCAACCGGATTCCCCAGGAAACCTATATGAAATATTACCAAATGTATGTCCGATATCTGGATACTCCAAATCAAGTCTATTCCTTTTCGGAAATGGATGACAGCTTTCATCAAATACTGATGGATGCCACAGGAAATTCTTATTTTCTCAACATGTACTCCACCATTGAGAGCCAGATTCGCCGCACCCGGGTGCTGACAGGCAGAACCTCCAGCGAACGGCTCCGCCAAACCGTCGAGGAACACATTGCCATCGTAAAGGCCGCATTAAAAAATGACTGGAACGAAGCCGCCTTTGCCATGAGCCAGCATCTGAACCAGTCAAAAAATTCTTACTTCAGTTACATATGGGAGAAGGAAAAGGGCTTTACCGACAGCCTGTAGCAGCAGGCGGGGGCGGCCCCAGAGGAAGAGCCTCCAAAATGCCGTACCTCTGTCTTCCTCTCCGCTTCCTCCCCCATGCTGTTCCCGTTTTCTTACAGCCTTCTGAGAATCTCCACTGCCTTTTCCACATAAGGATTCTGCACGCTTGCAAACCTGCCCTCATCCGCACTGGATGCAAAAGCCGGATCAATGGGCATTTTCCCGCCTACAGCCAGTCCCAGTTCCCCGGCGATCTGCTCAATATGGCTCTCGCCGAATACCTTGATCTCCTTTCCGCAGTCCGGGCACTTCAGATAGCTGTAGTTTTCCACCAGACTCAGAATCGGAATGTTCATGGTTTTTGCCATATTATAGGCCTTTTTCACAATCATCTGCACCAGCTCCTGGGGGGAGGTCACCACCACGATACCGTCCACCGGAAGGGACTGGAACACCGTCAGCGGTACGTCGCCGGTTCCGGGAGGCATGTCCACCAGAAGATAATCCAGCTCGCCCCAAATCACCTCTGACCAGAACTGTTTTACCATATTCGCAATCACCGGGCCTCTCCAGATCACCGCCTGCTCCGGGTCCGGCATCAGCAGATTCAAAGACATTACCTTAACGTCGTTCTCCGCCAGCTCCGGCAGGATTCCCTCATCGGAAGCCTGTGCAGGGCCGGTCAGGCCGTACATCTTCGGAATCGACGGGCCGGTGATATCCGCATCCAGAATACCCACCCGGTATCCTTTGGCCGCCAACTGGTTCGCCAGGGAAGCGGTTACCAGAGATTTGCCCACACCGCCTTTTCCGCTGACCACGCCAATCACATGTTTCACATCTGTATATGCATTGGGTTCCACCTGAAAGCTCTGGGGTTTGTTCGCGCTGGGACATCCCTCACAGCTGGACTTGGAACAAGATGAATTACTGCAGCTTTTTTCTGCCATAAAAACCTCCAAAATTAGCCGGAACCACCGTCTCGCCGGGGTTCCCATATTCTGTTCTGCTCCGTTCTGCCGAAGCAGAACGCCTTGACGCCTGTCCTATATTTTATCCCGAACCGCTGTGCTTGACAAGGGGTATTTTTAACATATGCCAAAAACTTATATGGTCCGCATCTGTTTCCATCTTCCCCTCTTATACCGCGCCGTCATAAGGGCCCCGCGCACACACCAGTCAATCACCATGGCCACCCACACGCCAAACACGCCCATTCCCAGGTATTTCCCCAGAATATGGCTGAACACCACCCTGAAAATCCACATGGACGCAATGGAAATGTACATGGGAATCTTCGCATCCCCCGCCGCCCGCAGCGTACAGGGCACTGAGAAGGCCAACGGCCAGATCACCACGGAGCCAATCCCATGGAAGGTCAGAATATTCCAGGCGCTCTCTGCCGTCTGATCCGTCAGTCCGTATATCTGTAAAATCATTGGCTGAGCCAGATAGATCGCCACATTGATCACCAGCAGCGTCGTATAAATAATGAGCAGCAGCTTCTTCGTATAATATTCCGCCTGCTCATAATCCCCGGCCCCCACGCACCGGGCCACCACAGTGGTCACCGCCAGATTAATGGCCATGCCCGGCAGAATCTGAAACAATGACACCGTATTGGACACCGCATTGGCCGCAATAGCAGAAGTGCCGAAGGTGGACACCAGGCTGAGCACCATTATTTTCCCAAGCTGGAACATCCCATTTTCCAGTCCATTGGGGACGCCGATCTTCAGGATCTTTCGGATCATCCCCCAGTCAAACCGGATTCTTTTCACCGGTTCCAGACGGATCAGCCCCCGGCTTCGCATCAGCAGAAGCAAAATCAAAAAGGCAGCCACCATGCGGGAGACCAGTGTAGGCAGCGCCACCCCGGCAGTACCCATATGAAAACCGTATATCAGTACACCGTTTCCCACCACATTAATCGTATTCATAATAATGGAAACAATCATGGATACCTTGGAGTTTCCCATGGTGCGGAAAATGGCCGCGCCGCCGTTGTACAGTGCAATAAAAGGAATCGAGGCGCTGACAATCATCAGGTAGGTTTCGGCATGAGCCGCCACATCCGCCTCAATATTCCCAAACACATTTTTCAGGATAAAACCCTTTCCCAGATACATTACTCCGGTGATGGCCAGAGCCGTCACCAGCACAAACTGCACCAGCTGGGAGGCCGCCTTCCCGGCGTTTTCCTCATCCCGGTAGCCCAGATACTGCCCCGCAATCACCGCGCCGCCGGTGGCCAGAGCCGCAAACAGGGTAATACACAGGTTCATCACGCTGTCCACCAGGGATACCCCCGACACCGCCGCTTCTCCCACACTGGCAATCATGACGGAATCCGCCATGCCCACCAAAACCGCCAAAAGCTGCTCAATCACCAGCGGAAAAATCAGCAGCGCCAGGTCCTTATTGCCAAACAGCAAGTCTTTCTTTTGTGGTTTCATGCGAAGCCCCTCCATTTCTATCCCCCCTATTCACCGGCAAAATTACACATTGCTGCTTTGCATTACAATCTGTATCAGCTGTTTGTCCAGCATAATAGTGCGATTCCACGGATTAAGGATCAGCCCTTCTATCCCCTCCGCTTCTAATGTCATGCGAAATAATTGATCTATATCCGCAGTAAAGGCGGACATCACCGCATTGCTGCCCTTCAGCTGTTCCTCAAAGCTTGTAAACGCCGTAAACCAGTTCCTGCCATCCGAAGTAGAAATGGCTCTCATCTGGAGGGTTCCATCCCCTTCCTTCTGATCAAGGGAGACAAGAAAGCGGCCCCTTTCCCTCAACCTTCGGCGAATCGCCGTCAGCGCATGTGCCAGCATCTCTTCTGTCGGCTCCTTCTGAAGGGCGGCGATGGCCGTCTCTATTTCCCGGTTCTTCTGTAATTGAATCTCCTGCTCCATATGCTTCACTCCCGTATCGCAATTCCCGGCGGACTCCCCCGGTTATTTTCAGTCTGCCCATTATTCTATCCTATTTTGCGCTCAAATGCAATCTGGCAGATCATGCTGGGCTGTTCAGGTGAATATTCTTCGTGTTTGGGTAATTATCAGGACGCAGGAAGAGGCGGGGCACAGGGCCCCCCAAACAAAAGAAAAAAAAAAACGAGAAAAACAAAAAAAAAAAAAAAGAACAAAGCAAAAAAAATGGCAC
>CAMNQN010000057.1 GCA_946549155.1 uncultured Lachnospiraceae bacterium
GAATTTTCGCCCGGCTGCATCTTAGATTTTCTTGGTATCCGGAGTTATTTTCCAGATGCTTGTGGTCCTGTGCGCCCGCCTCTTCCTGCGTCCGGGTAGTTAACAAAACACGAAGAACATTGTCACCTGAACAGTAGTTACTGCCGAAGGAAGCTATTGAGTTTTTTATTAAAATGGATTATATATATAGTGAGAGCGGGCATTTAAAAAATTTACATAAATTCGGTAAGAGGTACTTATGGATAAGAGGTTTTCCGGGCGGAAAAAGCTGGCGGAATGTTTGAATGTGGAAATGATTATCATGATTTTGAGCCTGGCCTGGCCTACTATGCTGGAGCAGACGATGCAGACTGCGGTGCAGTATATCGATACAGCCATGGTGGGAGCGCTGGGAACAGAGGCCACGGCGGCGGTGGGAGCCACCACCACGGTTAACTGGCTGATTAACGGTACGATCTCGGCGTTAGGAGTGGGATTTTTGTCCTTTATTGCCAGAGCCTGCGGAGCTAATGACAAGGCGGCAGCCAGACGGGCGGCTTCCCAGGCGGTACTGGCGGTGCTGGCGGCGGGAACCGTATTTACGATTTTTACGCTGGGTCTCAGCGGACGGATACCGGTGTGGATGCAGGTGAAGGAGAAAATTCAGACACTGGCTTCCCGGTATTTCTTTATTCTGTATCTGCCTATGCTGCCCAGGACAGCCACGCTTATTTTCGGCACCGTGCTCAGGGCGGCAGGCGATACAAAAACGCCCATGAAGGTAGGAATTCTGACCAATGCGATAAATGTTGTTTTGAATTTTCTGCTGATTTACCCCACAAGGGAGGCGGCTCTGTTTGGATGGACGGTGACACTGCCGGGGGCCGGGCTTGGGGTGATCGGAGCGGCGGCGGCCAGCGCTGTGGCCTTCACGGCGGGCGGTATTTATATCACGGCGGTGGTGTGGCACCATCCGCTGGTGTCCCCCGCAGGCCAGTCGCTGCGGCCGGAGCCGGACATTTTAAGGCCCTGCCTGAAGGTGGCGTTTCCCAATATGCTGCAGCGGTTTGGTACCTCTTTTGGATATGTGGCATTTGCGTCCATGATCAATTCTCTGGGAGAGATTTCTACTGCGGCCCACACCATCGCCAATACAGTAGAGTCGGCTTTTTACATTCCGGGCTACGGAATGCAGACGGCTGCGGCTACCCTGGCGGGGAATGCTTACGGCGCTCATGATAAGGAGAAAATGCACGATCTGGCGGCTATGTTTTTGCCTATTGAGATTGGCCTGATGCTTCTATCCGGGTCCTGCCTGTTTGTTTTTGCACCTGGGCTGGTGAATATTTTTTCTTCCAGCGGGGAGGTGATCGCCCTGGGCACTACGGTGCTTCGCATGGTGGCGGTTTCTGAGCCTTTTTACGGGTTTTCCATTATTGTGGAGGGGCTGATGCAGGGCGTGGGCAGGACGAAGCAGCCCTTTGTATTTAATATCATTGGCATGTGGGGCGTTCGGATTGTGGGAACCTTCCTGTGCACACAGGTCTGGGGTATGGGGTTGGTATCTGCCTGGGCCTGTATGATTTTACACAATTTACTGCTCTTTGCGCTGTTCTTTCTCTGCTTTGTCAGGGGAAGCTGGAATCCGCTGACAAAGCAGAAGCGGTGAAGCTTAGAACGTGACGAAAATAGTTGTTGTGGATTGATACTCTAAGGAAACGTTGTTTCCTTCAGCATTTTATTGCATTGGGCATACATGCCCAGCGGACGGCATTTTTCAGAATTTGCTCCACTTCCGTTTGATAGTATACCGGATAAGTTTCGTGACCTCCCTGGAAATAGAAGATTTTTCCCATGCCTCTCTGCCAGCAGCAGCCGGAACGGAAAACCTCGCCGCCTTCCGCATTTGTGATAAAAATCAGTTCATCCGGCTGAGGAATTCCAAAATATTCCCCATAGGTCTCATCCATTGGAATGTCAAAGTAATCTTTGGGTAGTCCCTGTACGATGGGATGAGCGGGAGCTACGATCCAGTAACGCTGCCGTTCGTCATTTTCTCTCCAACGCAGGGTCTGGGTCCTTGTGCCCATCAGTCTGGAAAATACTTTGGATGCATGGCCGGAATGAAGGACGATCAATCCCATGCCATCCAGCACACGGTCCCTTATATCTTCCACGTGGCAATCTTCCAGTTCACGCCAGGATTTATGGCTCCAGAAAACAAGCACATCCGTTTTGTTCAGCAATTCTCTGGGCAGGCCCTGTTCCGGATCCTGCATGGTGGCGGTTGTGATGTTCATATCTTCGTTTTCTGATAAGATTTCTTCAATTCTTCCCTGAATTCCCCGGGGATATAGCTGGCGCATCTTTTTTTCTGCATCCACGGAAGGGCGGTCTTCGGCCCATATCAAAATGTTCATTTTATTTCCCTCCCTCTGCAAAGATTGGCACATTTTCCAGTGAAATCCATTTGTCCAGACGGGCAGACTCCAGACATGCTTCTACGAAACAATTGCCCCGCCATCCATCTTCAAAGGTAGCATAGGGTTTCGAAGCGCTTTTGTAAGAACCGTCTAAAAGGGACTGATAGAATGCTTCCACAGCATTCAGGAGCGCGTCTTTCCAACCCATGGTATGACCTGCGGGTAAGGAAATATAAGGGAAAGTTTCCGGACTGCAGAATTCTTTATTCATATATACTGTCTCATTTCCGATTTCACGGTTTCCCACGTAGAGAAGCTCACATCTTTCCTGTTTCCAGGAATATTCCTGCATTTCTCCGCTGACGGTGACCACCAGGTCGTTTTTGTGGCCCAGCATACATTTAGAAAACAGGGCCTGCCCCGGGGTCCCATCGGCAAATTCCACCATTACTGCCGTGGTATCGTCCGAATGAACCGGGATTTTATTTCCGGTGGCAGGATCTGTCCGGACAGGATAATGAGTATACATTTTTGCATAAACTTTTGCGATGGGTTGCCCCAGGACGTAGGCGGCAGTGTCGGCCCAGTGAATACCGATATCCAGAACGGCTCTGGCAGGAGAGGTTTCCGGTATTCTGCGCTTTGTATAGTCAGTGCTTCTGGCTGAAGAATCCGACAGATAGCATCCGCTGACGAAAAGCGTTTTTCCGCCGCGTCCGGAGGCAATCCGGTTGTGCATCTCCTGAATGGCTGCGTTCATCCGGTACTGATGGTTTAAACCGTGGGCGATTCCTGCGTTTTCTGCTGCTTTCCAGATTTTATAGGCAGAGGCGGCAGTAATGCTCAGCGGTTTTTCGGCATAAATGTGTTTCCCGGCGTGAATCGCCGCAAGATTGATTTCATCGTGAAGAATGTTGGGAGTGCAGTTGTGGATGACGTCGATGGTATCATCGGCAATGATTTCCCGCCAGTCATCGGTTACCTTTTCAACACCGTAGTGAGAACGGGTGGAAGCTATTTTTTCAGGTCTGCTGACACACAAAGCTTTTACTTTGACATAGGGAAGACAGGAAAGAGCAGTAAAATGAAGCTGCCCGATAAACCCCATTCCAATAATACCTACGTTTATCGTTTTCATAGGCTGTAATCCTTTCTCTATTTATCTGATTTTAGTGGTTGCTGCGTGTGCATCGGCAGCGATTATCTGTCGGCCGGAGCAGTACGCAAAAGAATCGCTCGCAGTTTGATGTAATGGACTTGCCTGCGATACGTCAGGTAGATAGAAACGGGGGAGTATAAATGTATTACGGTTGTTGCTGAGATTGTCGGGTTATAGTTTCTCTGAGATCAGGACATTCAGTCCTGCGTTTTCCAGTTTCTCTACATGCTCTGCATTTGCATTGCTGTCTGTCACCATAGTGTTGATAAGGGAAAGATTGGCAATAATGCGGCAGGCTGACTTGCAGAGGTTAGAAGAATCGCACAGGGCGATGGTTTTTGTGGCCGCTTTCATCAGGGCTGTCTCAGTGACGGGGACATCCTGGCAGGAAATGGTAAAACCGGCTTCCGGGCTGACGCTGCTTGCCTGCATGAAATAAGTATCAGCGTGAAGATAGCGGGTATGCTCTGCAATATTGTCATCAAAAAATGCGCCGCGATTCATGTTGTAAAACCCACCGAAGGAGTAAAGGTTTACGGAAGGGATATTCGCTAAAGTATTAATGATGGACAGTGAAAACGTCAGGACAGAAACCGGAATTTCCTTTTTCGCCAATAAGCGTGCAATTTCCAGTGTGGTATCGCTGGAATCCAGAATAATGGTGCTATGAGGCATAATCAAATGCTCTACTGTGTAAACAGCTATCTCCTGACTGTTATGAAGCATTTCCACAGGAGACAGTGTATCTGTGTAAATGACAGAAACGGAAGAGGGAATCCCTTTGGCACCCCCGAAGGTACGGATGATTTTTTTCTGTTCTGCCAGGTAATTTAAATCATTTCGGATGGTGGAAGGACTGCATTGAAAGGCCTGACAGAAATTATCTACGGATATTGTTTTTCCCGGACTTAGCATTTCGATAATCAAATTATGACGTTTTTCCGCATTGTTACTTTTCAATGGTATATACCTCCAATGGTTTGTACTGTAATGATAGTAATATTATGTTCATTTTACCAGATATTGTCAAGTAATTGTTGTAATTAATTATTTTTTGACATTGTTATTATAACAGTGAAAAAACAAAAAATCAACAATTAAATCCAATAAAAATCAGAATTTCATAACAAAATAACAATAAAATAATAAAAACGATTGACATATTTGAAAAAATATGATAATTTAAGAACATAGGACGAGGGAAGAACAAAAATAAATGCATAAAATGTTAAAACAACAATGAAATTAACAAATAAACAATAAAGGAGGAGAGAAATTGAAAGCTTTTGAGTATTGCAATCCTGTGCAGGTGAAATTCGGAACAGGAATTCGGTCTGAAATCGGACCTGTTCTGAAGGACAAGTACAAAAAGGTATTACTTGTGTGCAGTCAGGGGCCTTTCCATGAAAATGGCCTGTATGATTCGGTGAAGAATAATCTGGAAGAAAATGGAATCCAGGTATTTGAGATGCACGACGTGGAGGCCAATCCCAAATTATTCCGTATTCGTGAGGGAGCAAAGATATGTCAGGAAGCCGGAGTAGAATGTGTGATCGCTCTGGGCTCCGGTTCCGCCATCGACTGTACGAAGGCAATCAGCGCAGCTGCCGCTATGGATGTGGATCCTTATGATCTGTACTGGGGAAAACGGGTTACGGTAACGAGAGCGCTGGACACAGTGATGATTCCCACCTTTGCTGCAACGGGTTCCGAAATGAACCGTTCCTCCGTGGCGGTAAATGAAGAGACGAAAGAAAAGTATTTCTTCGATTCAATGTATGCGAAGTATGTATTTATGGATCCGGAGGTTACATTGACAGTACCGATTAAGCTGACGGTATGGGGCGTAATGGATATTTTGAGCCATACCTATGAATATTACTTTAACGGAGATCGGGAGTCGGAATTCCAGACCAGATTGTCAGAAGCGATTATTTTATCCGTAATGAGAAATACGGAGAAGCTGGTGAAGGATCCCCAGGATGTCAATGCCCGGGGAGAACTGATGTGGGCTGCGGCTATGACCTGGGGAACCGGTTTGACCTGGATTGGCAGGGGAGCTGCGGATATGGCCTGTCATGGTATCGAGGAAAGCTTCAGCGCTTATTTTGATACGCATCACGGCGCCTGCCTCGGGGTGCTCACTCCGAGATGGATGGAAGAAGCTTCCGTGAAACGGCCGGATCTGTTTGCCAGATTTGCGAGAAATATTATGAATATCCGGGAGGAAGATGACGCTAAGGCGGCCAGGGATGGCGTGGAGGCATACAAACAGTGGCTGAAATCCATCGGAGCGCCGAATACCTATTCAGATCTTGCACCGCTTGCGTTCGCAGATGAAGAGCTCAGGCGCGTAGCCCAGACAGCATGCCGGGTTTACCACGGAGGAGTGGGCAGAATGGTACGCTTTGAGGAAGAGGATATTATGAGAATTCTAAGGAAGGGAAAAATCCCTTATTAGAAAATATAAGAATTATAAAGGAACAGTAAGGAGGAAAAAATGAGTAACCGGGAAAAGTATTATGGAATTGTGCCACCTCTGATGACGCCGCTTCTGGATCATGATACGCTGGATGTGGAGAGCTACAGGGAGATGGTTAATTACGTGATTTCAGCAGGGGTGCATGGGATATTCCCGATGGCATCCAGCGGGGAATCGGTTCACAATGCTTATCATGTGTGGAAGGAAGCAAATAAGCTGGCGCTGGATACGGCGGCTGGAAGAGTACCGGTGTACTGCGGCGCTATTGCACCGTCCACCGCGCAGGTGATTGAGAATGCCAAGTATCTGGAGAGTATCGGCGCAGAGATTTTGGTGGCAACACCGCCGTTCTATGCCCCCCATTTGGAGCAGTCGGAAATTAAACGGCATTATGAAGCAATTCTTGATCATACCAGTCTGAAACTGTGCATCTATAATATGCCTGGACTGACCGGAGGCATCGATATTGCTCCGGAGACGATTGCGGAGCTGGCGGAGCATGAGAGGCTGGTAATGTACAAGGATTCCTGTCCTAACCTGGATCATCATCTGAGAACGCTGAAATTGCTGGAGGGGAAAGATATTTCGGTTCTCTGCGGCGGAGAAGAATTGTGCTGTACAAGTATGCTGTTTGGATCTCAGGGAAATATTTCAGGTCTGGCAGTTTCCTTCCCGAAGCTGTTTATTGAAGCGTATGAGGCAGCGAAAGCCGGTGATCTGAAAAAAACAGTGGAGCTTCAGCACAAGATTTTGGAATTAAAAAATATCAATCATGTAGGTCCCTCTGATTTCAGCCTGATGAAATACGCACTGGTGGCAGTAGGCATTGGTCAGGAGATGAACTGCTATCATACGGAACCGCTTACCCAGGAGCAGAAGGATGCGGTAAAGGCGATTGCAGAAAAATTTATGGAATACCATTAAAGGAGAGAAAGGAGAAGGTGTTTATGAAAAAATGTATGGGGAAAGCATTGGCGGCGGTTTTAACAGCAACTATGGTGGGAGGTTTGGCGGCAGGTACAGCTTTGGCTGACGAGGGAGCTGTGTTAAAGGTATGGCTTCCGAATACATTCTCCGCGGAGGCGGACAAGCTGATTGAGGAGCGTTGTAAGGAATTTGCAGAGACGAACGATGAAGTGGCCGAGGTTCAGGTGGAGTTTATTTCCGGCACGGATGGATACGCAAAATGGAATGCAGCGATTGAATCCGGTGATACCCCGGATCTGACCTTCTTACATATTTCGGCTTACAATAACTATGCGGGAATGGGAGTTCTGGAGGATTTGTCAGATACAGTGGCTGAGGTGGAGGCTTCCTACGGAGCGCTGCTGGAGAACCACAAAGAGAACTTTACCTTTGACGGTAAGATCTATGCGCTGCCGCTGTATGCGCAGATCAACTCTATGACGTACCGCACGGATGTCCTGGAGGAAGTGGGAGCGGAAGTGCCGAAAACCTGGGAAGATGTGAAAGAGGT
Source organism: uncultured Lachnospiraceae bacterium (assembly GCA_946549155.1). Classification (GTDB taxonomy): domain Bacteria; phylum Bacillota; class Clostridia; order Lachnospirales; family Lachnospiraceae; genus Merdiplasma. The sequence goes on from CAMNQN010000057.1 coordinate 7,521, forward strand.
ATCGGCAAAGATACAGGAAGCCGGCCTGGACATTTACGGATTTGGCAATGGAATGGGAACCGCAGATGACGGAGAAGATGTTCTGCGTTATATTTTCAGATGCTTCGGCGCAAGAAGCTGGGATGAAGAGGGCAATGTGGTGATTAATAGTCCGGAGACGGTGAATGCCGTTAATTATCTGGTGGATATGTATAATTCCGGATATATGCCGCCTTCTGTAATTCAGTGGGATGCATCTGGAAACAATACTTCTTATCTGGCCGGAGAGAGCGCAATGGTATTTAATCCGCCTACTCTTTACAACGTGACCCAGAATGAAGAAAATAAGGATACCATCGGTAATATTACGTCTATCACGGCAATGCCAACAGGAGATTATGAGACCTGGAATAATATAAATTATATTATGTTCTCTATTTTTGACAGTGCAAAGAACAAGGATCTGGCAAAAGAACTGCTGAAGACGCTGTTTGAAGAGGAATGGTATGACAACTATATGGTATCCGGGTTTCCGGTGGCAGGCCCTGTGTTTGAAAGAACAGAAGAGACAGCGGAATGGCAGTCTGAACTGGTACAGGAGATCCTTCCCCAGAGCTACCGAGGCCGCCGTTACGGTTATCCCTGTGAGCTGCCGTCTGTAGCAGTTGCAGATTCGAAAGCGTACAATGACTTCGTTCTCAGCACCACCATGCAGAAGGTGCTTCTGAACGGAATGAGTGCAGAGGATGCAGTGGCAGAACTGGAAGCAGAACTTCAGGAATACCTGAATGCAGCCGGCTAAATCCAACAGACTGCCGGAGAGTTACTGCTCATTTTGTGATCAGCAGCACCGGAGGATTCTAAAGGAGGAGGAATAGGATGATGAATAAAAAAAGCTATCAGATATCGGACAGACGAAAAATCACGTACCATAAAATATTTCCTTATCTGTTGATTGCTCCGGTGTTTCTGTATGTGTTAGTTTTTCTGGTATTTCCGTTTCTTTATGGTATTGGCATCAGTTTGACGGATAAGAAGATCGGAGGAGAAGCAAGCTTCATTGGCATTCAAAATTATCTTACCTTGCTGCAGGATAAGAAGTTTGTGAAAAGCATTATGAACACGCTGGAATACACCGTAATTTCTGTTGGCCTGAAGGTAATTCTGGGTATGGCCATGGCTCTTGTGCTGAATTCCAGAATACGGGGAAGAACGCTGGCCAGGGGGCTCCTTTTGATCCCCTGGGCAGTTCCCACCACCGTCTCCATCTATGTCTGGAAATGGATGTTTTCGGACGCGGGCGGTGTACTGAACGCCATGCTGACCCAGACTGGCATAGTTTCGCATAAAATAGCATGGCTGTCCACACCGCTGATGGCGATGGTCTCCATTGTGATTGTAAATGTGTGGCGGGGGGCTCCTTTTATTGGAATTTCTGTATTGTCAGGACTGCAGACCATTTCTTCGGATTTGTATGAATCGGCTACGGTGGACGGTGCAGGAGCGGTAGCAAAATTTATTTATGTTACCCTTCCATCCATAAAAAATGTCCTGATGCTGGCAACGCTGGTGACGACCATATGGACCTTTAATGATTTCGAAATTATCTGGCTTCTCACGAAGGGCGGACCGTTGAATTCCACTCAGGTAATCTCCACGTACAGTTATCAGGCAGGAATTTTGCAGATGGATTTCGGAAAAGCCGTGGCTGCGTCCGTGATGTTTTTGCCGATCATCATTATATTGGTAAATATAGTGACTGGCTATACACTGAAAAAGGAGGAATAATTCATGGACAAAAAAAGAAAACGCAGGAGGCGCTTAGATAAAGGACTGGTTTGTTCTTATGCTGTTCTGGTAATATTCCTTATTTTTTCCCTGTTTCCGATTTACTGGATGTTGAATACCTCTTTGAAGTCGGATACCGAGATTTATGAGAAGATACCCACCTTTGTGCCCAGAGAAATTAAATTCGATGCTTATCGGAGACTGCTTTTCGAAACTTCCTTTCCGAGAGCTTTGACGAACAGTATTATTCTGGCAACGGTGGTATCTCTGGTAACCATTTTCTTCTGTATGCTGGCAGCCTATGCGATAACCCGGACAAAAATCCGGGGGCGCAGCGCCATGTCCCGGGGAGTTCTGTACACCTATCTGCTGCCCCGGACCATGCTTTTTATTCCTCTCTACATACTGGCTGTGAAGATGGGAATTAACAACAGCCTGTTTGGACTGGGGCTGATTTATCCCACGTTTACGATCCCCTATGCTATGTGGATGCTGATCGCATACTTTAAAACAGTGCCGGTGGAGGTGGAGGAGGCGGCTTTGGTAGACGGCTGCGGTCCGTGGAGGCTGATGTTTCGTGTGTTCTTTCCTTTGGTAATACCGGGGATCGTATCGACACTGATTTTCTGCTTTACTCTGTGCTGGAATGAATATTTGTATTCGGTAATTATGATCAATGACAGCCTTTATAAGACGTTTCCGACGATGCTTTCTGAACTGATTGTGGACGATGTGTTTGCATGGGCTCCGCTGATGGCGGGTTCCCTGATTTCCTGTATCCCAATTCTGATTCTGTATTCTGTGTCTTCGAGAAACCTGACCAGTGGTTTTACAGCCGGATCTGTAAAGGGATAAGAAAGGGGCATAAGAGAAATGAACGTATTGATTATGGCAGACGCCAAGCGGCAGTATTTTGATGAAGCGGTGGCACTTCTTGGGGAAAACGGGATTGACAGTGCTTTTGGGGACCCATTAAAAGTGGGGGAAGAGGATTTGGTGTGTCAGGCCCGGGAAGCAGAGACGGTTATTGCGGGCAGCGAGAGATGGACAAGAAGGGTCATGGAGCAATGTCCTAAGCTGCGGCTGATTGTCCGCTGCGGAACCGGATATGACGGTGTGGATATTCAGGCGGCCTCCGAAATGGGGATTCAGGTGGCGAATACGCCGGGGCTGAATACGTATGCGGTGGCTGAGATGGCTCTGTCATTTATACTGGCACTGCAAAGAAAAGTTCTGGTATACAATGAAAAAATGAAAAAAGGACAATGGGGCCCCGTGGATGCCCGGGAATTGAGAGGAAAGACGGTGGGGCTTCTGGGCTTTGGGGGAATTGCGAAGCAGCTGGCGGGCTTGCTGCAGCCATTTGGATGCAGATTATTGGCATACGATATTTTCCAGGATCAGGAGACGGCGAAAAGGCTTGGTGTGAAATTTGCCGATATGGAGACCGTAATCAGTGAGGCAGATATCATCAGTATTCATCTTCCGCTGGTAGAGGATACCCGCTATTTGATTTGCAGAGAAACTATTGAAAAAATGAAAACAGGCTGTATTCTGGTCAATACGAGCCGCGGCGGGGTGGTTCATACTGCTGATTTGTGTCAGGCCCTGAAAAGGGGAAAGCTTGGGGGAGCAGCCCTTGATGTACATGAAGTGGAACCTGTACCGGAGGGATATGACATGCTGGGAATGGAAAACGTAATTCTGTCACCCCATGTTGCTTCCGCTACGGAGGAGGCAACGCTGCATATGATTAATGCTTCAGCGGCATCGATTATAAAGTTTTATAAAGAAGGCCGTGCGGAGCATACGGTTAATTAGGAAAACGCTGATTAAAGCGTTTCCCGTGCCGGATTTGCGCTGCGAAGCAGCAATTTCCCTTGCAAATCCGTGCACATCCACCGGAGGTTCTAAGGAAATGCTGAATTAATCAGCATTTCCTTAGAAATAGGACTTCTATAGTGGGGATAAATGTGTTAGCATAGAGGAAGAAAGATCCGGAGCCGGAGTATGTTAAGGGAGACAGGTTCACCATATCAGTGGGAGGAAAAATGGATATTAAAGAGATTTTGCAGAGGATTACAGAGGAATTGAGCGGCTGTTTTGATTCACTGCAGGAGGAGCAGTTACAGGCGTTAGAGGCGGAGATCAGGGAAGCGAAAAAAATCTATGTGGCTGGTGCGGGCCGCTCTCTGATGATGATCCGCGGTCTGGCCATGCGGCTGATGCACATGGGGGTTCAGTCCTATGTGGTGGGGGAGACGGTGACGCCTGCCATTGAACCCGGTGACCTTCTGATTATCGCGTCCGGCAGCGGCTCCACCGGGACCTTGACAGTGATTGCGGAGAAATGCAAGCGCATCGGTGCGGGACTGGCGCTGATTACTACCATGGTGGATTCCCCCATTGGCCGGATGGCAGACTGCATTGTGGAGGTGAAGGCGGCCACCACAAAGAGTGACGCTAATACCAGAGAGACTTTTCAGCCGGGGGCGAATACCTTTGAGCAGAGTGTGCTGCTGATCGGGGACGCCATTTTTATCGATATGATCAGCGCAGGAGATTTAGAAGAGAACAATCGGGTGCTGATGAGTCGACATGCGAATTTGGAGTAAACGGAGACAGAGGGATACGAAATGAGAGGAAGAATCGGGCAGGGGGTGAAACAGTGAGCGGAACAAGAAGAATGGCGGCGGTGATTTTCCCGGGAATGGGGTATCACACGGACAAGCCGCTTTTGTATTATGGAAAAAAGCTGGCAAAACAGCATGGATATGAGATAATTGAGGTTTCCTACAGGGATTTAAAGAAAGAGCCTAATAAACTGGAGGCGGCGTTTCAATCCGCGCTGGCCCAGACAGAGGAGCTGCTTGGAGGGAAAGGTCTGCAGGAGTACGGGGAGCTTTTATTTATTTCAAAAAGCATCGGTACGGTGGTGGCTTCCGCTTACGCAGAAAAATACAGTCTTTTCCCCCGTCACATTTTGTATACGCCGGTGGAGGAGACTTTTTCCTTTGTGCCCACAAGGGGGATTGCTTTTCATGGAACAGCGGATCCTATGGCAGATACGGAAATGATCCGTAAAGCCTGTCTGGAATGTTACATCCCTCTTTTTATCACGAAATGCGGAAACCATTCTCTTGAGACAGGGGAGGCGCTGCAGGATCTGAAGATTTTGCGGACGGTGATGGAGCAGACGGAGAGATATATAGAGACGGGAGAAGCGGCTGGATTTATGTAATGAAAGGATGGGTTACAAAGGGTGAATTTAGTAGGTATATCCGGAGAAAAAGACGTTTGGACGTCTTCTCCGGATTTTTTTTATTCAGGAAAACAAATTTGAAACTTTCTCCTGCTATTTTCAATCTAATGGGTGTAACAAAGCTCATTCGAATGACGAAGTTAAAAATCAGAAAGGGGGGATGGTGATGATACAGCTGGTAAAACGGGCGATGCAGTCGGATGCGGACGCATTTCTGGAGCTGATGGAACGTAATTCCTCAGCTATGTATAAGGTTGCCTGGGCGGTTCTGAAAAATAATGAGGATGTGGCGGATGCGGTGCAGGATACGATTTTGACCTGCTATGAAAAGCTGCACACGCTGCGAAGGCCGGAATTGTTTAAAACATGGATGACCAGAATACTTCTGAATCATTGCTATCAGATCCGAAATCACTATAAATCGCTGAATATGGAGGCAGACATGCCGGAGCTTTCATTTTGTGACAACAGTCTGGCGGAACTGGAATTTAAGCAGATGCTGAAGGATCTGGATGAGAAGTACCGGGTGGTGCTGGTGCTGTTTTATGTGGAGGGGCTTAAGATATCAGAGATTGCCGGGATTTTGGATATGAATGAAAATACAGTGAAAACCAGGCTGTCCAGGGCCAAGGAACAGGTGAAGAAGATTTACCTGGACAGTGAACCCGCCAGGGGCAGACGGGCAGGCAGCCCGACTTCAAAAGGCGGCAGCATCAGAGGGAGGGGAGGAAGTTACTATGAGAAGAGAGGACAAATTTCTCAGTTCGGAATGGGACGATAACGATGAGAAGAAGGTAGAGACGGTTTTGCAGAGAGAATTTCCTTTGCCGGAGACGGTGGAGGCGGCGAAGCAGAGCGCGTTTCAGAAAATCAGGGCCGGGGAAGCGGAGCAGGCCCGGAGAAACGGCGGATGGAGCACGGCGGAAAATGCCGGGTGGGAGGAACAGAGCAGAAAGCGGAGCGTGTATTACCGCAGTCTGGCAGGAGCAGCGGCAGCGGCAGCGGTATTTTCTACGGTATGTATTACCAATCCGGCCCTGGCGGCCAGAATCCCGCTGGTGGGCCATGTATTTGAGGAGCTGGGACAGTCGCTGGGCTTTTCCGGAGATTTTGAGAAGTACGCGACTCCTCTGAATACGGAGGAAGCCCAAAAACCGGAGGCTGGAGCCGCGGCAGGAGACCTGGGAGCAGCGTCCCAGGGTAACGCGGAGGGTGAAGCAGCCGGGGATGGCGCGGGCAGTGCGGCAAAAACCGCGGATGCTACCGGTGCTGCGGCAGAGAAGGCAGATGGCGCGGGAGCTGCCGCAGACGGCGGAGCCATCCAGGTGGTATCCGGTGCTGCGGACGGGACGGATTCGGCTTACAGCATGACGAAAAATGGCATGACGGTGACTTTGTCAGAGCTCTACTGCAATGATATGGCCCTGTATATCAGTATGGTGATCGAGACGGAGGAGACCTTCCCAGATACCGCGGTGTTTAGGGATACGGACACGGTGCTGCTGGATATTATGGACAGCACGCTGAAATTTGATTACAACGATCAGGAGATGATTTCAGGAGCTTACCTGGAAGGTAAGATGGTGGATGCCCACACCTATGCGGGCGTTCTGCGGTATGATCTTGCCATGTCAGCGGACACCACGGATTATGACGCGTTCTATGAGGCGAATAAGGCATTTTTCCTGGAGCAGGGCTTCACAGAGGAGGAAATTGAGAACAATTCGGACGAGGTATTGAAAGCGGTATGTGAGAGAAACGGTATTGCCTGGGAGGAGTTCAGCGATGAAACGTTGCGGGAGATTGGCGGGCCGGATTTTGAGGATTATCGAAGCAGCGCGGAAATTCCGGAGGAGTTTACGGTAGAACTGAATATCCCCGAGATTATCGGCACCAAACCGGACGGGCAGAACCCGGATATGCCGGAGGACATTCGGGCGGAGTATGAGGCAGCCATGGCAGAGAACGGCCTGGGACTTACCGATGAGGATTACGCAGGCTTTACGGAGGAGCAGAAGGATATAGAACTCCGATTGTTCAATGATATGTGGAACGCCTACTATGAGCGGTATCCGGAAACGATGGAAAACAAGAGCCCCTATGAGAACTGGTGGGTGGAGGGCCCCTGGACCTTTACGCTGAATGTGACGCGCAGCGGCGAAGGAACTGTTGTGAAGGAAATCCACGATGTGGATGAAAATAATGTGGGGCTGGAAACCGTTACCAAGACACCCTTTGAGCTGGTAGTGGAGGACTCCGGAAATTATGACTGCTTTACGGTGGTGCTGGATGCGGACGGTGAGATCCTGGACAACGGAGTGGTGGGAGGCAGCGCTAACACGCTGGCCATCGGGGACCGTGATGTATCGAAGGTGGATATCTTTATCTGCGATTACACGGAATACATGGATGAGCTGAAGGGCTACTACTGGTCCGAGGACTACCAGGAGAATAAGAAAACAAAGACCTTTAAGGAGCTTCTGGAGGAGCGGGCGCTGTATCATAAGGAGCTGACATTCGAATGAACAGATGATAATCTTCCGGCTGTGTAGGGGGAGGTTCTTCGGGTTTTGGTGATTATCAGGACGCAGGAAGAGGCGGGGCACAGGGCCCCAAGCATCTGGAAAATAACTCCGGATACCAAGAAAATCTAAGATGCAGCCGGACG